>NZ_JAGWDG010000004.1:0-252874 GCF_020658095.1 Clostridioides sp. ZZV14-6009 | reverse complement strand
TTTATTCAGGAACTGCAAATGTTATAAGTTCTTCTTCATCTAAGATATTTAATACTTATGGGAATGCTACAGTTGTTCAATGTAGTTACATTTCAATTAGTAACATTACTTATAACCCTACGATATTTATTGCATATAGTAGTATTGAAAGTGGGAATAGTAGCACACGTTGGACTAATTCTACGGCTATTTACTATAGTGGTAACTTTTTTTGTTCTTCTATAAATACTGCACTTGGAGCGCTAGAAAACCCTTGGCTTTGGAGCCTTAGCGAGTTCAAAAACGGGAATACTATAACATGCCCTATCATAGGAGTTAAAAGCGGTAAAGTTAATTGGATTGCTTTAGCTTACAATTAATTTTATGTGAAAAGTAAAAGACTTAGATGAATCTCTAAGTCTTATTTTAATACAAATAAGGAGGCTTACATGAATGAAGAACTTTTAGAAGCAGATTTAAAAAGACATGAAACAAGAATAAATAAACATGGAGAAGAAATAGATGAATTAAAGATAGCAAATATAGAGTCTAAAGCAGAGTTAAAAGCACTATGTGAGAACTTAAACTCACTTACAAGCATGTTAAAGTGGTTGATTGGAACAATGATTACAACACTAGTAGGATTCTTTATATTTGCTATTCAAAGAGGATTATTTTAATTAATTAGGAGGAAGAGAGATGGATAATTTAATAAGTTTCATACCAGAGCAGTTGCTAATTTTAGTGGCTGCTCTTTATGTTATAGGAGCAGGTTGCAAGAAATATAAGCAATTAGATAACAAGTATATTCCAGTAGTATTATTGATACTTGGAATAGGTTTCTCAGTGTGGATGTTAGGATTAAATGCTGATTCAGTACTGCAAGGTGTAATTTGTTGGGGAGTTGCAATAGGTATAAACCAAACTTATAAACAGTTGAAGGAGGAAAATAAATAATGAAAATAGCAATAGTACCAGGGCATACTTTAAGTGGAAAAGGAACAGGGGCAACCGGCTATATAGATGAAGGAAAAGAAAATAGAGTACTAACTGATTTAATTGTTAAATGGTTGAAACAAGGTGGAGCTACTGTATATACTGGAAAAGTAGATAAGTCTAATAACTACTTAGCAGAGCAATGTCAAATAGCCAATAAGCAAAATGTAGACCTAGCAGTACAAATCCATTTTAATGCCAATAAAACAACACTAAATCCTATGGGCACAGAAACAATATATAAAACTAATAACGGCAAAGTATATGCTGAAAGAGTCAACAAGAAACTAGCAACAGTATTTAAAAATAGAGGTGCGAAATCAGATGTTAGGGGTCTTTATTGGCTTAAACATACAAAAGCTCCTGCAATATTAATAGAAGTATGCTTCGTAGATAGTAAGGCAGATACAGACTATTACATTAAAAATAAAAATACAGTTGCAAAGCTAATAGCTGAGGGTATATTAAATAAAAAAATAGATAATGTTGAGGTGAAACAGATGTATAAGCATACAATAGTTTACAGTGGTGATGATAAAGTATCAGCAGACATTTTAGGACTATATTGCAATAGAGCAAAAGAAAGTTATTTAGTTACAGATATAAAAGACTATAATCCACATCAAACACAAAATCTTTATGTTATAGGTGGTTGTACTTGTAATAAAATGAAAGAAATGAGTAAGACTACAGGAGAAAAATTTACACAAATATATGATAGTGATGTATGGTCAACTATGGATAAAGCTAGAGAATTTGTAAAAGAAAAGTTATAAATTTGATATATATATTAAAATAGGTAAAAAGAATTTTATATAAGATTCTTCTTATCTATTTTAATGGGTTAAATTTTATACTAAATCACACTTGCACAACAAAATCATTATTCTATGAAGGCAAGATTCTACAATATCTTCTCCATATTTTTTAATGAAATCATCAAGCTGAGTCTCTATGAATGAATAATATTCTTTTAAATTAGCAATATATGCAGTCATTATATGAATACATTCATCAATCATATCATTAAACACAAACCATCACCCCTAGAAAACGAAAAATAAAAAATATTCAGTAAATTATGCATATTATATTATCTAAAATCTTATATAGATAATACTTTTTTAAAAGATATTTTACAAGTAGATATGCGAAACTAGGCATTATAATTGTAAAACTAGTTATATTTATTAATTTTATAGCCAAAGAGAAGTACACAGCAATAAAGAGTAATGATAGATTTGACACACTTTACAAAGCATTAGATTTTATTGATAGATAGATTGGAAGTAATTACCAAAATAATTATGAAAATATGGAAAAATATGTTTAATATAATTTTAATAAGGTATAAAGTTTTATAAATAGAATGATAAGGGGTGGATAAGATGTTAATATATGATAAGAGTTTTTATCCAAATAATGTTTATCCAGCGATAGACTTTCTCAAGATAAAAAGACAATTAAAATTAATATACAAGAATGATTTATCAGATTGTGGAAGCATATGTATAATAGAAAGAAAAGACTATTCTATATCTGTAAACAGTATAGGTGAAGTAAATATATACTATGATTCAAAGTTTAAGCAATGTGTACAAGATGTAATAAAAGATATTGAAGGAATGTTTAAAAGCCAAATTAAAAGTTTTTATTTAATAGATAGATTAGAAGGTAGCAACTAGAGTTAGTTGTTACCTTCTTTTTTTATACTTTCTTTCTTTAAGTTTTTTATTTTCTATATTATCTAATGCTTGTAATGAATTTATATAGAATTTTTGATAACTATTTGATTTTTTCTGAAATTCACATATTAGATACGAATAAACACAAAAAAAGGCAATTATTATAGCACCAGCAATATAAATATTTTTTATAATATCGACAATAAATATACTAAAGAAAATTGATATAAATGTAGAAACAATAGCAATCATAAATGGAATTGCTGGATTGTTTTTAGAATCTAACATAGTTTTGATGCGTGTTTTTTCTGTTTTTATATTTTCTATTGAATCCATCTCCTTAAGAGAATTATAGAATCTGTAATTGCATTTATAATATTCCTCAGCTTCTTTTATGTCTGGTTTTTCTTCTTCTTGAATAACATACAACTGTTCTATAGGGCTTTTTTTGTTAAATTTAATAATATCAAATATATCATCGAGAAACATATTTTATACCTCCATAAATTAATGTCTAATATACTTTAATTTATAGCATATTTAAGAACTTATATCAGCAATTTGTCGAACGATTTTAGATAAAAATAGAGCTAGTTGAGAAAAATATACTCAAATATAGGAGCAATGATGTATGGTCAACAATGGATAAAGCTAGAGAATTTGTAAAAGCTAAATTATAAGTTTTATACTCCTAAAGACAAAACTTTACTATACTTCATATATAGTTTTCAAAATATATCAAGTAACATTTCATAAATTTATACAGAAAAAGAGTGTTTTGTTTTTTTCAAAACACTCTTTTTTATGTGAATTTTAATAATTAATTTTTTAAAATTAATAATACAGTTATTATTTCTTTTTCAAATTTATAGTTTCCTCATTATTATTTCAAGATACAGTTACTTTATAGTTAGAGCCATCACTTCGGTATTTTCCATCTCTTTTACTTCTCATTATTTTTTCTTGGCCAACATCTATATCTTCATTTATAATTATGATTTCTTCCTGACCAGATAAAAACTTATATAAGAATTTAAAGTTTATCTAAATTTTTTTATATTTATTAAAAAATCCTCTATGTTCTTTTATTTTTTCCATATCTAAATTGTAATAATTAGCTTATAATATAATTTAATTCAAAAAAATTAAGTTATTTTCCTACATTCCTTGCAATTAAGTCCACATGTGTTTTTTTCCTGCATATTAATAGCACCCCAATTAGCAAATTTACCCAAAATAGGTACAATACTTTTACCCTTATCAGTTAATGTATATTCAACTCTTGGAGGAATTTCATTGTATTGTTTACGATGAACAATTCCATCAGATTCTAACTCTTTTAATGATTGAGCCAACATAGTATTTGTAATTCCATCTAGTTTTCTTTTTATACTACTATATCTAATTGGTTTATCAACTGCTAACATACATATAATAGGTAATTTCCATTTACCACCAACAATATCTAATGCATAACGTATTGGACAAATTAATTCTTCACTATTTTTATTTACTTTATTTTCATTTTCTACACTCATTATAAACCTCCCTTTATTCCTATAGTATCTTTTTTATACTTTATCAGAAAAAACTGCATACTTGTTTTTTTCTTGTTTTATATTAAAATTATATCAAAGGATAATCCTTAATACAACTATTTAAAAGGGGTGTAATAATTATGAAAGCACTAGATTTTTTAAACAAAGCGGGAGTTTATTATTTAGCAACAACTGATGAAAGTAATCAGGCACATGTACGTCCTCTTGGATTCGTTATGGAATACGATGGAAAACTTACATTTTGTACATCTAATCAAAAGAATATGTTTAAGCAACTTAATCTTAATCCAAAGGTTGAGATTTGCTGTATAGACCAAAAATGCAATACTTTACGTATTTTAGGTGAGGCAGTATTTGTTACATCAAAAGAAACACAGAATAAGGCACTTGAAGTAATGCCAAGTTTGAGTAAAATGTATTCTGTGGGAGATGGTAAGTTTGAGATATTCTGTATTGATAAAGCAAGTATCAATTGTTATTCAATGAGTGGCAAAAAAGTTGATGTAGAACTTTAATTTTAAGTAAATTTTTATAGAAGATAATCATTAAATGTTACAAAACAAATATACAGTGTTCTAATAAAATAAGTATATTTATTGATTTACATACCTATATCAGGAGGCATAATTTACATGAATGAAAATGAAAAGCTTTATAATAAAATAAATGATAGTTTTAAAAAACAAAATTTTTTATCGCTTATTGGTGCAGAACTTGAGCATGTTGAAAATGGTAAAGTAATAATTACGTGTAAGCGCAAAGATTCTTTAACTCAACAACAAGGTTTACTGCATGGAGGAGTTGTTACATCATTGGCTGATGTATCATGTGGATATGCGGCTCTAACAACAATGCCTGAAGATTCAGAAGTTTTAACTGTAGAATTTAAAATAAATTTAATTAGACCAGCAACTTCAGACAAAATTATAGCTACTGGAAGAGTTATAAAAGCTGGAAGGACTTTGGTTATAACAGAATCAACAGTTACAGATGAAAGTGGAGACAAAATTATTGCCAAAATGATGGCAACTATGATTACAGCAAAAAAATAGTTTTAAATATATTATTTTAAGAGAACTATGATATAATAAAAAAATAGAAGTGTATTGGTAGTACACTTCTATAGCTATAACTAAGCATTCTCATGTCGGGGAGTGCTTTTTTCATTTTTCCAAACAACATTGTTTTTTTCATCTGTAATTATCAAATCAATTTCAATATCTTTCAAAATTTCTTTTGCAGTACAAATGAGATTATCTAAGCCAAAACTTCGAGTTATCTCCAGT
Source organism: Clostridioides sp. ZZV14-6009 (assembly GCF_020658095.1). Lineage (NCBI taxonomy): Bacteria > Bacillati > Bacillota > Clostridia > Peptostreptococcales > Peptostreptococcaceae > Clostridioides > Clostridioides sp. ZZV14-6009. Next base: position 247,369 of record NZ_JAGWDG010000004.1, on the reverse strand, counting down.
TGCTTGTTACTTAGAACTCTTTTAAGTATATAAGTCTTAAAACACATTTATATCACCCCTTAAGCACTAAGACATTCTTGTAAGCATTCTTCTGCTTCTTCTAATGTAGAAAACTCATCTACGTATTGGTCGAAGTTTCTAATATATTCAGTCTTATATTTAGTGCTATTCATTTCTATAAAAGCAATAGTTTTACCATTATCATAGTAGCGACTTATCACGAAGTATTTTTCTATGGTAGATATAATTTCTTTATCCTCCAGGACCATGTTTTCAGCACTGAAATTAGGTGCCATGCTATGATTGCCTACTCTTATGTACTCACAATTATTATCATCATTAAAACGAATTTTAGCACGTCTAACAGTATCATCTTCTTTATAAGTTATAGTTTTATCAGTTCTTTTAATAACCTCTATAGTGTATATGCAGTCATGGTCACAAACACTTTTTGCAAAATAAGTTTTACCTACTTCAAATTTTATCATTTTAAATACCTCCAATAATTAATTTGTTAAGTTTATTATACACTATAAAGTGTCGTTTGTAAATATAAAAATGAAATTAAATAGTTTTCTTTGTAAATTAAATATAGATAAAAGAAACTCTATAGTGTATAATTATATATAGAAAAGTGAGGTGTTTATGATGTCAATTTCTTTTGGAGAAAAGATAAAAATAATATTAAAAAGAAAAAATATGACTATAGGTGAGTTAGCAGAAAAAACAGGACAAACAAGACAAAATCTTTCAAATAAATTTTCAAGAGATAATTTTTCAGAAAAAGAAATTAGAGAATTTGCAGAAATACTTGGCTGTGAATTTGATTTTTATTTTACTATTAAAGATACAAATGAAAAAGTATAATAGGAGGAAATCATTATATGGAAGTAACTTTGCATACAGGAGAGATTAATTTTTTTAAAGAGGATGAGATTGCAAAGAATTATATAGGAGATTTATACTATCTTATAGATGAATATAAATTTTCAATGGACACAATATCTATTTTAACCAATATAGATATAAAGAAGTTAAATGACTTTTACATAGGAAAAGGAACTCTACATTATGATGAGCTAACACTTATAAATAGTGTCATTATAATGCCCTTTGTAGATGCATTTAAAACTGCTAAAGATAACTATGATATGATAATTAAAGCTCATAAAAAGATTATAATAAAAGAATGAAATTAGATTGTGAAATAGAGGACATTGTAGAAATAAAAAAGATATGTAGTAAAAACTATGATACTAATGTGATACTAATATGTTTTATAGGGCATTAGAAAATATAGAAATAATAGAAATAACAGATTAAGTTTCATACAATAGATGAGGTTTTATCAGATTATAAAAAAAAATAATATAACTGCAAGTGCACAAATTAAAGAGGATTCTATAATAGGAACTGATAGATATGAAACAGCAGGACTTATAGCAGATAAGCAGACTTATGACACTGTAATATTAGTTAATGGAGATGAAAATTTATCTGATGGGCTTTCATCAAGTGGACTATCAGGTACTATCAATGCTCCAATACTTTTAACTAAAAAAAATGAACTGCCAAATGCGACATTAAATAGATTAAATAATAAGAATTTGAATGTCGTAAAAAAAGTATATATAATTGGTGGTTATAATACAATTGATAATTCAGTAGAAAAAGATATAAAAAGAAAAAATATTGAAGTAGAAAGAATAAGTGGAAATAGTAGAATTGAAACTAGTTACAATGTAGCAAAAAAAATAAATGAAGTTAGTAAAGTAAAAGAAGTTATGATGACAAATGGATTTGTCGGTGAGGCTGATGCTATGAGTATAGCACCTGTAGCAGCAAAAAATAAGGTGCCAATAATACTTACAGATGGTAAAAAAATTCCGTTTAGTACTAAAGAGTTAAGTGTTTATGCTATAGGAGGTAGTTCTGCAATAGATGAAAAGTTAATAAAAGAGACCAATGCAACTAGAGTTGGGGGAAATGATAGATTTGAAACTAATAAAAAAGTAATAGAAAAGTTTTATAATGGGGCAAATGGTTTTTACATAACAAAAGGATATCAATTAATAGATGCATTGACATTATCTCCTCTAGCAAAAGAAAAACCAATCGTTTTAGTTGCTGATGGAAGTAATAAAAGCATATTAAAAGGAGCTAAAAGTATAATTAAAGTTGGAGGAATCGATTCAAATACATATAAACAATGTTTAGATATAGCAGAGTATAGTGACATGGACATAACACCAAATATAATAAAACATTTAACTACAATTGATGGAAATGAAGTATCTGAAATGTCTATAGAGATGGATAATTTAGGTGTAATTATTGAAAAGACAGATACTAATAAATTTGAATTTGATTATGTTAGTGTTAGCAATGAAAAAAATTGTACTTTTTCTTTAAATAAAGAAGAATCTTCTAATAATGTAAAAGATGGTAAGATGGTTGTAAGTGCTAAGAAAAAAATAGAAAAAAATACAGATAATACTGTAGAAGATATGAATGGTGATAATATTATAAATGCAAGTAAAGATAAGATGGTAAATATATTAAAGATAGGAATTCCTGATAGAGTTTATTCTAATTTTAAGATAGATACTGGAAATGGGTCAGTAAGAGTTTATAATATCAAAGGAGGAGCTACAATTAATGTTAATAATGGAACTGTAAAAGTTGAAGGTAGTGATATAACATATCCTTTTAATATAAATATTAATAATGGAGTTTCAAATGTAGTTGCTGAATCTATATTGTCTGAAATAAAGTTTAGAGCTAATAATGGTGTTGTTGAGGTAACTGCTACAAATATAAATGGAAATATAAGCGTGTTTGGGGAAGATGACACAGATATATTTAGTGGTGTATTTAAATTAAAATTAAAAAAAGAACCATCAAATTTACACTTAAAATTGGGTGATAGAGGATTAAACAAGTTACCAGAAGGTTGGTCTAATGATTATACTTTAGGTAATGGACATCCAATTATAGAGGTGAAAAATAGTGGTATAAATGATATATCATTTCAAAACTAAAATACAGGTGGAAATAAAGCTTATATAATTTTTAAATTATATAAGCTTTATTTGTTTTATTTGTATTATTAAGTTATAAAATTTAGATAACTGTAAATAAAAAATTGTGTCTCAAAAAAATAGTATTTTATTGTAGTATAGTTAATAGTTATCTGCTTTAAATGAATTATGTACAATGTTACAAATATATTTTGCAAATTGACGAGAGTGTTCTTCTTTTTCAGTATCCATAAAATTAGGTTTACCTAAATCACGTTCAACAAGCATTCCTATATATTTCAACTGTGAATGTTTGCAATAACGCTTTATACCATCTTCCCAGATATCAGCTCCTTTTTCAGGTCTATATCCACAAGTTGTAATAAGTGCTAGTGATTTTCCTGACCATAGTGCTGGTCCTTTTTCATCACCATAGTATTTATTCATACCATATACCAATCTATCGAGCAAAGCTTTCATTGGAGCAGTGCAATACCAAGAATAAATTGGAGTTGCAAGAATAATCAAATCACACATAAGAACTTTTTTGAAAATTTTATGAACATCATCATCATGACAACATCCAAAAGAAGATAAATTTTTCTGACATTTTTTACAGGCAATACAAGGTTCTATTTGATAATCATATAACCATAACATTTCAAGATTTGCATTATAGTTTTCTAGTTCTTCTATAAATGGCTCTAAAATAGAAGCTGTATTGCCATTCTTCTTAGGACTTCCCATAAGAATACATACTTTCATATTAACACCTCCATATTATTTTAAAATAATTTTTAATCATATAGTAATATTTAGATTTTATAAAAACTTTTTAAATATATATTACATAGAATGATTTTTATTTTATTTGGTAGTTTAAAACCAATAGTCTAAAGAAGTACTTTTAGAAAACTAGCAATATTAGTAACTATGTAGAATGCTAGTAAAATTAAAATCATCCATGTAAAAATATGATTTTTGTATGGATATACTTTATTAATTCTTTTTCCAATACGTACCAGTAAAATATACATTAAAAAATATGCTAAAAAGACTATTAAAAATTTCATATATAACCTCACAATTTTAAAGTTTAATATAAACTTAGGATACTACGAGAATACATTAACAACAATATACTTTTTTAATCTGTAACAAAGTTGAAATAAATTATTTCTATAGTAAAATATATTATAATTAGTATAGGAACTTAATTAATAAAATCATCTATAACCATGGAGGTATAAAATATGTATTTAAATCAAGAATATAACTTTATAAAAGAACATGCACCATGTTATATATATGATGAGGTTAATATAATCGAAAGATGTATGGAGTTAAAAAATAATATTTTAGGTTTTGACTTTTTATATTCCATAAAAACAAATCCATATAATAAAATTGTGAAAAGTATTGCTAAACAAGGGTTTGGAACAGATGCGGCATCAATGAAAGAAGTATTGATTTCAAAAGAATGTGGAGTGGTTAGAGATAATATTTACTATTCTGCACCAGGAAAGACAGAGGAAGATATAGAAGCTGTTTTAGATAAGTGTATAATTATTGCGGATAGTATAACAGAAATAGAACTTATAAATAAAATATCAAAAAAACATAATAAAAAAATTAAAATAGGTCTTAGAATAAATCCTGATTTTACTATGGATGATGATAGCTCTATATCAAGCAAGTTTGGTATTGATATAGAAGATATAGATAATGTTTTTAAAATATTAAATCTTTGTAACTATATATCTGTAGTTGGGATACATATACATATTAAATCTCAAGTGTTAGATTTTGAAAAGTTAGGATGTTATTATGAAAAATGTTTTCTCATAGCATTAAATTTAAATAAAAGTGAACATATAAACATTGAGTTTATAAATTTTGGTAGTGGTATTGGAGTAGCATATGACAATCTTAAAGAAAGTCCAGTTAATTTTAAAAAGCTTTCGATATTAACTGAAAAGATTGTTTCTACTAATGCAAATACATTAAAGGCTAGACTCTTTATTGAATCAGGTCGTTTTGTAGTTTGCACATCAGGCAATTACTATACTAAAATTGTCGATATTAAGGTATCAAGAGGGACAAAGTATCTTGTTGTAAGAAATGGTCTTAATGGATTTATGAGACCTATTATTTCTAATTTAATTGAGAAAGTAACTTGTGGTGTAGAATTAGAAGGGCAAGAACCATTATATACATCAAATCATGCATTTTCTTTTTCAGTATTAAGTAGTTCAGAAGAAGAAGAGTATGTAACAATAGTTGGAAATCTTTGTACATCATTAGATGTATTAGCCAATAATGTTAAATTAAAAAAGGCAGTTATAGGAGATGTGGTTTCAATTAATAATGCTGGTAGTTACTCGTATTCTCTATCTCCATTAATGTTTTCAAACTATGAATTTCCTAGACAATATTATAAAAAAAAAGATGGGTGGATTGAGTGAATTTTTCTGAAATCTTCAAACTGGAATATTCTATATTTCCTAATTTTTAATAAGTAAAAGCTATTTTATCATAACCATTTGGAATCTCATAAGAAGTCAATTTGATTCTTCTATTTTGTAATTCCTCGTGTTGTTCAGAATTATCGAAAGTACCTATTAAAATATTCATAAAAGAATTTAATTTGTCACCTATATCATAGATTAACTGGTAATGACTGATTATGATAAGCATACTTTATTTTTAGAGGGGAGTAAGTATGAAAATAGTGGGAGTCTACTATATAATAAAATTTTTACTTGATTCTACAAAATGAAAAATACATTGCCAAGAGTGAATTTGAACATAATGTGAAAATTAAATTTAATAAATTTGAATGGAATTTCATAAATCTAAAATATAATTAACGATGAATTTGATGGCAAATAAATTTGGTAACAAATTTATTTGCCACTAATTAAAAATTATTGTATAGTGTAGTAGCTTGATTTGGGATAAGTATACTTATAGTATAAAGTCTTATGTAGTTTTGTATAGTTATAAACAATCTACAATTGTTCCTTCAGGAAATAACCTCCTAAAAACAAATCTCACTAAAGGGCCTGCAATTAGTAGTTGTAATGGCAATGCAATAATAAAGTTGTTGAATATATTAACAACCCATACAAATAAGATTGTACTAGAAAAACCAACTGATTCAATGGCTCCAAATAAAGACATACATATAACCATTCCACATACCATACAACTTGATATAACAATGGCCTTTGCAATTTGTCTACTTTCTGGATTTACAATGCGAAATGCGATTTTTTTAGCAATTTTAGAAACAACAAACCAATCAAAAATCATACCTACTACATATGCTAGTGGAAAACTCATCCAAGCATTTTTTACAGTTTCTAGCGAAAGGCCTTCATGCAAAGAGACATTATAGACACTCATAAAAAATACCATAAAGGCACACATAATCACTGTAAATATTAAACTTTCTTTTCTATTTTGTGGCATATTCATTTACCTCCAAGTGTAATTTATTTCTATTAGGATTATACATGAAGAAAAATTTTGTCGTAAGTAAATTTTTAAAAATTTGAAATTTATTCTTGAAATAGATAGAAATATCCATAAAATATTTTTATTTTTATGGATATCCATGGAAATTAAGTTTTTTAAACTTTATAATTAATAGTATAAGGTAATAAAATTATAGTGCTGTCAAAGAAATTTAAAATTTAGGGGGTGTAGTTCTATATGGAATTGTGGAAAAGAAATTTATTTGTATGTTGGATAGGGATGTTCTTTAGTTCTATAGGTATGAGCCAAATAGCACCTATACTTCCATTATATATTAAGCAGTTGGGTGTAACTGATGTAGGCTTAATACAACAGTATTCAGGTATGATTTTTGGATGTACTTTTGTAGTAGCAGCATTTTTTTCGCCAATTTGAGGGAAAGCTGCTGATAAATATGGAAGAAAATCAATGCTTTTACGTGCAAGTATTGGCATGGGAATAGTGATATTTACAATGACATTTGTACAAAATGTTTATCAGCTATTAGGGCTAAGGATTCTTCAAGGTGTTTTTACAGGTTATGCAACTGCATGTACTACACTGATTGCAACTCAGACAGATAAAAATCATTCTGGTTGGGCCTTAGGTACACTTGCAACTGCATCAACTACTGGTTCATTAATTGGGCCAACAGTAGGAGGGTATATAGAATCAATTTTAGGACTTAAAAGTGTATTTATTATAACAGGAGGATTATTATTTGTATCATTTATCATATCTATTCTGTTTGTAGTAGATAATTTTAGACCTAAAGAAATAAAAGAGTTAATTTCTATACCTAAAGAACAATTAAATCCATTGCCAAATAAGTTTTTAATTGCATCTATTTTTGTGACTACATTTATTACTCAGCTGGCATTATATTCTATAGAACCAATTGTAACAATATATATATCACAGCTTACAAATTTTGCATCAAATGTAGCTTTAATAGCAGGATTGACATTTTCTGCATCAGGATTAGCAAACCTATTGGCAGCTCAAAAACTTGGAAAAATGTCAGATAAAATAGGACCTCAAAAGGTATTACTAATTTCACTTTTATGGGCAGGAATTATATTTATACCACAAGCTTTTGTAAGAACTGCATGGCAACTGATGTTGCTGAGATTTTTATTAGGATTATCAGTGGCAGGGCTTAATCCTTCTGTAAATAGTTTATTAAAAAAAATTGCACCAGAAGAATATGTTGGAAAAATATTTGGATATAATGCATCTGCTCAGTATATGGGATGTTCATCAGGAGCTTTTTTAGGGGGACAAATATCGGCCCATTTAGGTATTAGAACAGTATTTTTCTCAACAAGTATATTATTATTTTTGAATGCACTTTGGATGTATAAATTTACTGGATTATTTACTAAAGATAATGTAAAATAATCTTTAAACTTTGATAAAAAAGAAGAGTAGCTTTAGTACTATATTTAAAAAACTAATCAAAATTATAGATAAAAGAATTCATTTTTATGAATTCTTTTATTTTTATTAACCTTAAAATTGTGTTTTTACAACCTCCTTGTAGCATTTGTTTGCCTGTTGTATAATGGTAGAAATTATAAAAATATAGACTTCAATATATTTGAAGTAAGTGTTTTATTATATTTCTAAAATACAATACGGAGGAATTTAATAATGCAAGCCAATAAAAGAATCTAAAACTAATAATTATTTTCAACCTGATACATTATTAGTAAATATTCAAAAAATTTCATAGCTTTATGAAGTGAAACAAATATTATTACTAGTAAAACTGTACCAATAAAACAGGAAAGTGAAAGTTTAAATAGACTATAATTAAGCATATTCGATGTAATATAAAGTAGCCAGATACAGATTGGTAAAAAGATTATGGATGTGAATATGCCAGGAACATGGTGTTTAAATCGGATATATAAGTTAAAGTGAGGAAATATAAAATGAAATGTAAAAGCAAATAAACATCCATACTAAATGAAATAGTTGTCAAAGATACAAGATAGCAAAGTTATAATTGAAAGCGTAATAATAAAAAAGTGATATTATAAGAAAATCGAACACAAATTATTTTTTAATTTTTGTACGCTTCTTTCAAAGAAAATATCAAATATAAATGCTATATATCCAATTTTTATATATCAATTAAAGAAAAGTTTAAATTTTTAGTTTTTTAATAGTGTATATATTTAATTTCATAATGTAGAATAAACATTTCTTATGTAATTTGTTATAGAATTATATCAAGAAATAACTTATGGAAAAAATTGGAAAATATTATTATCGACAAAATCTTTGACTTAAAAACTATATTGCGATAGTATTAATTTAATAAAAGTTTGAGAGGGGCGTAAGGTTATGACAATTTCAAAAATACCACAAGCAGAGTTAAAAGTTATGAAGTTTATTTGGGAAAAAAATGATACAGTGACATCAAAAGAAACTATTGAAGCTATGGAACAAAAATATGGATGGAAACAAACAACAACATTGACACTTTTATCAAGACTTGTTAAAAAGCATTTCTTGGATGCAGAAAAAATAGATAGATATACTCATTATACAATAGTTGTTGGACACAAAGAATATTTAAATGTTGAGACAAAAGATTTTTTAAGTAATATACATGATAATTCTTTGCAAAGTTTACTTTCAGCATTACATGAAGATGAAGTTATTGACAAAAATGCATTAGATTTATTTGAAAATCATTTTAAAAATTTAAAGGATGAATAAGTATATGTGTTTGTATGTTTAAGTTTTTAATAGATAGATATATACAAAAATCTATGCTGGTATTATTTAATAAGTTACCAACTATTTATAAATTGATGATTAATAGGCGTAAATTCAATAAAATACCTATAATGATTAAAGTAGATGGTATCAAATTAAATGATACCACCTATTTTAGTGCTCTATGTTTTTAGTTTTAAAAATAATCTTTTAATTCACTATTTTTTCTTAATTCAAGCCATTATTTTATTTAATCATATCAAACTACCTTAAAATGTAGGAGCTAATGATAGAATATGGATATGTATTCTTATAACCGTTATTTTTTATAAGTCAAATTATAAGGTCAATATATATAAATGTTTAGTGATTTTGTTTTTTTATTGGATGGTGTTAATAGGTATAAATGCATTGAGTATGCTATTAGTAGTTTCAATGAACAATTTAGATAATATGAATATTTTACTTAGCGGAAATTTATACAGATATGAAGCTATCTTTTTTGGAAAATTGATTTTAATTATATTATTGTACATATATAAAATTTCTTTTACTAATTTTAAAATTAGTAAAAAAGAATTGTATATATGTGTTCCAATGATAGCAAATTTATTATCATTTTTTATACTTTATGATTATATTATTAATCTCATAAAGATTTCTCCTGAAAGGAGAGTTGTTTTTCTATTAATAGTTTTACTATTTATATTGTCCAATATCTCAATATTTGTATTAATACGTATAATACTTAAAATTAAAGCTAAAAAAGATAATATAATAAATTAATTAATATATATAAAAATAGCTTAGTGAATATTTCTAATTGATATATTATAGCTTATTTGTTTTAAAATATTGAAACTTGAATTATCTGGTGAAGTAGATAAAGTTGATTGTGCTAAGACTCTTTAAAATGAGCGTATTAGTGAAATAAGTAAGATTACATCAGATATTCCTAAGTTGTATGGTAGGAGTAAAAAATATATAAATAACCTTATTAAGAAAACTATTAAGTAGTTCATAAATTCTTCCTATTATTAGATGGTATTAAAGTTAGAATACTATGAAGAACTGATAGTGGCAGCATATTATGCAGATTTGTAAATAAATTGAAGCAAGTTATTCAGAATAAAAAAGAGTATTTTCACATATCTTTTGTGAATACAAGATTCTTGGATATGAAAAAATAGAAGCACATAAACGATGGAAAATAGTAATTAGAAAGGATATAAAGTATGAAGTCTAGACAGTACAATATTACAAAAGGATTATTGATAGTATATAAAAACATAAGACAAAAATAATTATCAATGCATTAGCTTTGATTGGAACAATTCTTATGATAGGATTTTTAGGATTGATTGTTATTGTGAATCTATAGATATAATTATACAGGTTCAATTTTAAAAATTATCAAGTTTTAGTTTATAGAGCAGTTTATTTTAACATATAGACTGTTTTTTTTATGTCCATAACTATACCATGTAATATTACTTATCAATTTTTTAATAATTTCAAGAAATGCTTACATTGTAATGAGTAGTTTTTTCTAAAGGGACCTTACGTTTTCAATTTAATGCTAGTGCAGAACAAGTAAATGTTCAAATTCTTCCACTGGCAGACTGAACATCATCAACTACTTTGTTCATTCCAGCTATTATAATAATTGTCTTTGGACCGTGAATAAGACAAGAGACACTTTGTAGTATCCTTTGTGCAAATCTGAAATCTTTTGCAAGTTATATAATTCCATATTTTTTACTTTAGACTTTATAGATAATCTGTGTTTGTTAGTTGTTACCACAAGATTGATTTTGGCTATATATTTGTGATATGTCTATGAACTTTCAATTGATAATTAAGAAGTATAAAATTATTTTAACAAATCTGTAATTAAATCTTAATCCTTAAAATTATACATATAAAAGTCAATATTTACTTTTATATGTATAATTTTACACAACTTTATTGAAGAGTTATTTTATTAAAGAAATATGTATCTATAATTACTGATATTATTTATAATAGGCTATTTTAACTTTAAAAATTAATGCCAAAAAATGAGTTTGTAAGTCAATATCAAAAATAACTTTATAAATATTTCAAATAGACTAATCTTACATATATTTCCGATAGATTAAATTGATAAAAAACACTAAAATTAAATTAATAAGAATACTTGGAGGGATGGTAATGAAAGAGGAATGTTTTATTAATATTGAACACGAAGATAAACGTTTTTCAATTAACATTAAAGAGATTTTGTACATAGAAAAGCAAGAGTATGAATCAAAAATTTATACAGAAAATGAAACTTATTATATTGGAGAAAATTCTTCTAGTATAAAAAAACTACTGAAAGAAGAAAATTTTTTCAAATGTAGTAACAGTTATATTGTAAATTTAGATAAGTGTGAATTTTATCTCAGCAATAATTGTATTTTTGTAGGAAATAACTTTATAAGAGTTTTAGGTTTAGATAGAAAAAAGAAATTAGAAAAGAAGTTAGAAAAATTATATGATTATAAATATTAACTTTGAGAGGCTGTATTTTATACAGCCTCTTTATTTATTTTATTGTATTATTAATAAACTTTAAATTATGATAAAATATAAGACAAGTATTGCTTTTAATAAATAAAATATAGGATAAGTTTTATTTAGTTACATGATTTTATATAACTGCGTAATAAGAAAAGTAGAATATATTTATATAAATAAAAATTAAACTCATAAACAACTTTTTCAAACAATACATGTAGGAGAGGATAGTAAAATGGATAAACCAAAAAATAGTCTAAACATTGATGAAAGAAAATTAAAATATCCTTGTATTTATAAACATTTTAAAGGAAAATATTATGCTACAATGGGATTGAGCAAAGCCATTGATAGTAATGATATAGAAAAAATCTGTGAAACATATAATGAAAAAGGGTTAACTAAAAACACAGTTAGGTATAAGCTAGATGTTAAGCATACTGAGCTAGATGAAAATATTTTTATATATAGAGACTTGAATGGAAACTTTTATCATAAAAAAGAAGAAGATAATAATAATTTGGTCTTATATAAAACTTTATATGATGATACAGGAGTATTTGTAAGGCCACTAGACATGTTTTTATCAAAAGTAGATAGAGATAAATATTTTAATCCGATTCAAGAATATAGATTTGAAGAATTTTATAAATAAAATATGATGATTACATTTTATAATTTAAGAAAAAAACTGTTATTATATAATAAATTGTGGTAAATATAAATAGGATGAGCTGAGAAGAGAAGAATATCTTAGATTAAGTTATAAAATAGAAACATAGTAAACTGTTATATGATATAATTAAATTTTGAGAAGTGACAATTTATATTTAATAAAAAATAGACAGATATATTAGGAGGAAATATGGGAAATACTTTTTATATAGTAAGACATGGACAAACAGATTGGAACTTATTAGGAAAAACACAAGGTCATGGTAATTCTGACCTTACAGCACAAGGGATAGAACAAGCAAGAGAACTTTCTGAAGACATTGGTAAGTATTCAATTGATTATATTTTTAGTAGTGATTTAGGAAGAGCAATGCAAACAGCTCAAATTTTAGGTGATAAGCTCAATATTGAAGTCCAAAAAACTGAAGCACTTAGAGAAATGGGATTTGGAGTTTGGGAAGGTCTTTTAATAAAAGAAATTCAAAAAGACTATTCAGATATATATTCAACATGGAGAAATGAGCCACATTTAGTAAATATACCAGAAGGAGAAACTCTTAAAATTATAAAAGAAAGAGTAGATACTTTTATAAAGGAATTAAATGAAAAATACAATGATAAAAATATAGTTCTTGTTACACATTCAATTACATTGAGGGTTATGTTACTATCATTCCTAGAGTCAGGTATGGAAAATATATACAGAATTAAGCAAGATAACACTGCTTTAAATATAGTAGAATTTAAAGATTACGGTCCAGTAGTAATAAAGATGAATGATACAAGTCATATAAAAAATCATGTAAAAATAAATAATTCTGCACTTGAGTAAGTATCAAATTATAAGGAGAAGTTTATGAGTAAAGTTATAGTGGTTGGTGGAGGTCCATCTGGCATGATGGCAGCCTTGTCAGCTTCAAAAAACAATAATGAAGTAATATTGATTGAAAGAAATGGAGAGTTAGGGAGAAAGTTAAGAGCAACTGGTGGAGGTAGATGTAACTTTACCAACAATAGAGAGATAGAAGCTTTTTTTGATAAGGTTGTAAACAATAAAAAATTTCTATATAGTAGCTTTTATGCATTTACAAATAAAAATCTTATATCGTATTTTGAAAGTAAAAATTTAGAGTATAAGATTGAAGAAGAAAATGACCATAAGGTTTATACTAAGAATGATAAATCGATAGAAGTAATAGAAGTATTAAATAAGGACTTAATTAATCATAATGTAAAGATAATGTATAATAAAAAAGTTGTGGATATTATAATTGAAAAAATCACTGAACAAGATGACCATAACAATAATAAAGCAAATTATTCAATAAAGGGTGTCATTTTAGATAATGGAGATAATATATTAGGTGATAAAGTTATTATATCAACTGGAGGAGTTAGTTATTCAAAAACAGGTTCAGATGGTTTAATGTATAAGGTTCTTCAAAATCATGGACATACATTAAATAAACTATATCCTGCTTTAGCTCCACTTACAATAGAAGAAAAATGGATTAAAGCTTTACAAGGAATATCTATGAGAAATGTAGAAATATCTTGTAAGATTAAGAAAAAGAAAATATCAAAATCAGGAGACATGCTATTTGCACATTTTGGGATAACAGGTCCTTGTGTACTTATAATGTCTTCTTATATCAATAAGATTATTGAAAAAGATAAGGTAGAATTAAATATAGATTTTTTACCAAATTTAGATGTCAATGAAATTTCTAATATAATTAGAGAAATTCCAAATAAAAATATCTTAAATAATCTTAAACAGATATTACCTCAAAACTTCTTAAGAGAAATTCTTTCTATATTATCTTTAAGTGATAAAAAAGCAAATGAGTTGTCTAAGGCTGATGAAATTAAAATTATTGAGTATATAAAAAATATGAAACTAACTTGTAATGGAACTACAGGCATAAACACTGGAATGGTTACTTCTGGTGGTATTTCAGTTAAAGAAATTAATTCTTCTACAATGGAGTCTAAGTTAATAAAGGATTTATTTTTTACAGGTGAGGTAATAGATGTAGATGCAGAAACTGGTGGATATAATTTACAAATAGCATTTTCAACTGGATATCTTGCAGGGACTAGTGTATAAGTATAGTTTTTAATAAGTCGATTATTAAATATAAATAAAATAGAGGTGTAGATATGAGTAATTTGATTATAGCTGTGGATGGACCAGCAGGGGCTGGTAAAAGTACAATAGCTAAGATAGTAGCAGAAAAACTAAATATAAATTATATAGATACAGGTGCTATGTATAGAGCTGTTACTTATAAGTGTTTAAAAAATAATATTGATGTCAATAATGAAAAAGAAGTTATTAAAATAGCTGAAAATTCGGATATAGATTTTAAAAATAATAGCATATATTTAGACCAAAAAATTATAAATGAGGAAATCAGAACAATAGAAGTAAGCAATAATGTTTCCAATGTAGCTAAGATAAAAGAAGTAAGAAAGTTGATGGTTGAAGTTCAACGAAAAATTGGAACAAAAAGTTCAGTAATATTAGATGGTAGAGATATAGGTTCATATGTTTTTCCAAATGCAGATTATAAATTCTTTTTAGTAGCTACACCAGAAGAAAGAGGAAGTAGACGCTATAAAGAACTTTGTAATAAAGGATATAATACTACTTTAAAAGAAGTAATTGAAGATATAGTAAAGAGAGATGAAATTGATTCAAATAGAGAATTTGCACCACTAGTAAAAGCTGATGATGCACTAGAAATAGATACTACAGGAAAGACTATAGAGCAGGTTGTACAAGAAGTTGTATCTAAGATAAGTTTTTAAGCTCAATGTATCTAAAACGAGAATATAATGTAGTATTGAAGGGAGATAAACGTGAATTTTTATAGATTTGCAATAAATATTTTTAGATGTTTTTCTAAAGTGTTTTTTAAATATGAAGTTATAGGTGCCGAAAATATACCAGATAGAGGAAATATAGTGGTGGCTTCAAATCATAAGTCAAATCTTGATCCTGTATTTTTAGCTGCAGCTATAGAGAATAGGGAGATAGCAGCTATTGCAAAACAAGAATTATTTAAAGTGAAACCATTAGGTTTTATATTAAAAAAATTGCATGTTATGCCTATAAATAGAGAAAAGCCAGATGTATCTACTATAAAAACTATTTTAAGGTCAATTAGAGATGGTTATGTGTTGGGAATATTTCCAGAAGGAACAAGAATTAAAGGAGATAACTTTGGCAAAGCTAAGGCAGGTCTTTCTCTATTTACAATAAAGAGTAAATCTAAGGTTGTACCAGTGTCGATAATATCTAAGTATAAACTTTTTAGTAAGGTAATTGTGTATTTTGGAGAGCCAATATCATTTGAAGAACATTTTAAAGAAAAGTTAAGTAATGATGACCATGAAAGAATGTCACAAGAAGTTTTAGAAATAATAAAACAGAATTACTTTAAATATTCAAAATAAGGGGGGAATTTTGTGAATGTTAAAATAGCAAAAAATGCAGGATTTTGCTTTGGAGTAAAGAGAGCAATGAAAATGGCATGGGATGAAGTAGAGAAAAATGATTCTGGAATATATGCTTTAGGACCTCTTATTCATAACAAACAAGCAGTAGCAAGATATGAACAGAAAGGTCTTAAAACTGTAGATGAAATTGATATAATACCAGATTATGAAAATATGATAATAAGATCTCATGGAGTTCCTGAGAAAGTATACAAAGAAGCTAAAAATAAAAAGCTTAAAATTGTAGATACTACATGTCCATTTGTAAAGAAAATACATACAGTAGTGAGTGAGTATCATAATAAGGGTTATGAAATAATAGTTATTGGAGATATGAAACATCCAGAGGTGATAGGTATAAATGGATGGTGCGAAAACTCAGCAATAATAATAAAAGCTGTAGAGCAAATGGAGAATATGGAATTTGACAATTCAAAACAATATTGTGTTGTTGCACAGACAACGATAAATCCAGATTTATATTCAAATATAGTTGACAAATTAGCTGATAAACTAGAACATATAGTGTTTAATGATACAATCTGTTCAGCTACAAAAACTAGACAAGAAGCAGCTAAAGAATTAGCAAGAGAAGTTGATTGTATGATAGTTATAGGTGGAAAACACAGTTCTAATACTCAAAAGTTAGTAAAAGTTTGTGAAGATTTAGTTCCAACTTTTGCAATAGAAACTAAAGACGAATTGGATGTAAATATGCTTAAGAAGTATAAAAATGTAGGAGTTACAGCAGGAGCATCTACACCAGATTGGATAATAGAGGAAGTAATAACATTTATTGAGAATTTATAAATATAGTAAACAATAAAAACATGTGTACTACTGGTATAATATATAAAATTTATTGTAATATCTATATGTAATTTTATACTATTATATGTGGCAACTAGATAACCTAATATCAGAAAGTGTGTATCTTAATATGCAAGAAATTAACAATATAAGATATGCACTTTTTAATATTAGAAATTTAAATAGTATAATGATATTGATTATCAATAACAAATGAAATATAATATAATTATTGCGAAATTAATATAGGAGGTAAATTAATGGAAATGTTAATATCTGCTTCTGAAGAAGCATTTTTACATGTGGGTTCTATGATTGGATTTTTTATTTTGCTATTTGGATATATAAACTATAAAACTAGTGGTAATTTTACTAATATTATATCAAAAAATAGAAAATATCAACCTTTAATAGGAGCTTTGATAGGAGCTATACCAGGTTGTGGTGGGAGTTTGGCAATCATGCCATTATATATAAGTGGAAAATTAAGCTTTGGAGCAATCATTGCAAGTTTAATAGCAAGTATGGGGGATGCTGCATTTATACTTATTTCATCAAATATTAAAATGTATTTTTTTGTGACTATAGTTAGTACAATTACAGGAATAATAACGGGACAACTAGTAGATTATTTTAAATTAGAAAAAAAGTTGAAATTAAATAAATATAGAAAATCAGACAAACATAATATAGATAAAAGTGAGCATAAAGAGAATAAAGAGTCGCATAATCATGATGGTATAATTTTGGATAATTTAGCTAAATCTCATGGAAATACGAATAGACTTGCATTTATAATAACACATGGTAAAGGGTACAAAATTTATATAGGAATTGTATTAATAGGTTTTATATTTATGTCTCTTGCTCATTCTGGAATAAATCTTCCTATTATTGAAAATTTACATTCACTAGAAGAAGCAATAGCAGTTATAGGAATACTATTCTCAATAGTTTATATGTGGTGTTTTAAAAAAGTATTTAAAAATTCTAATCAAAAAGAGGAAGAAAATAAGAAGATTTCCTTAAGAGAAATGCTTATACATTCTGTAGGTGAAATTTCATTTGTTATTACATGGATTTTTATTGCATATCTTATTTACGATTTGATAATATTGGTTTTAGGTGGAGATGAATACTTAGTTAATTTAGTTTTATCAACAGGTGTAATTAGTGTATTTATAGGTGCAGGTCTTGGGCTTATTCCAGGGTGTGGTATACAAATTGTACTTATGTCATTTTACTTGAAAGGAACTATACCACTTGGTGCAGTAATAGCTAATTCCATATCTCAAGATGGAGATGCACTTTTTCCACTTTTAGCAATGGACAAAAAATCTTCCTTATGGGCTATGATTATTACTACTATACCAGCTATAATCGTAGGAATGATAGTTTATGCATTTTTAGGTTAATTAAAAGTAGTTATTAGTATAAATGATAAAAATACATAAATCTATACTATGGATATAGTAACAAATATTAAAAATATAAAAAATAAAATTTAATATAATTAAAATATTTATAAAGAACATGAGAAATAATATTATTGTTTCTCATGTTTTTGTATTTAATTTAATAAATTATGGAATAAATGCTTTTTATCGAAGATAGGCCAAATACTCCATACTCAACGTAAGTAGGGTAGAGATGTAAGCATAAAATATGCTAATATAAATTAATATGATACAACAAGTATATTGATATAAAAAATTTAAGAGGAGTTGTAAAAATGAGTAATTTGAAAAAAAAGTGTGATGTAGCAAGTGGAAGAGATAAAGCTGATATTGTACTTAAAAATGGAACAATTATAAATGTATTCACAGAAGAATTAATAGTAGGAGATATAGCAATAGTAGAGGATACAATTGTTGGAATCGGCGAATATAGTGGAAAAGTAGAGATTGATTGTAGTGGTAAATACTTATCACCTGGTTTTATTGATGCACATATGCATATTGAGTCTACAATGGTAATGCCAATTGAATTATCAAAAAAATTACTAAAGTCAGGTACAACAACTGTTATAGCTGACCCTCATGAACTAGTCAATGTAAAAGGAGCAAGTGCAATAGACTTTTTACTAGAATCAACAGAAGAGATACCTTTAAATGTATATATTATGCTACCATCATCTGTACCTGCAACAAGATTCGAAACTAATGGAATAGGAAATTTTAGTGCAAAAGATATGGATGCCTACATAAATAATCCTAGAATCTTAGGATTAGGAGAGGTAATGTGTTTTAATGATGTTATATCTGCTGAAAAAGAAATTTTAGATAAATTAGAGGCTTTTAAAGATAAAATGGCAGATGGACATGCACCAAATATAACTGGAAAGTCACTTCAAGCATATGTATGTGCAGGAATAAAAAATGACCATGAATGTATAACTTTTAATGAAGTGTATGAAAAATTAAGAGCAGGTCTAAAAATTTTTATAAGAGAAGGAAGTGCAGCAAAAAACTTAGAAGCTATAATAAAGGGATTATTGAAACATAGCTTACCAATTGAAGAATTTATGTTTTGTACAGACGACAAACATTTGGATGATATAGAAAAACAAGGGCATATAAGATGGAATATAAAATGTGCAATCGATTTGGGTATGGAGCCAATTAAAGCTATTAAAATTGCAACTTATAATTCAGCAAGAGCATATGGTCTAAATAGAATTGGAGCAATAGGTGCTGGGTATAAAGCAGATATTGTTGTTCTAAACAATTTAGAAAATATGGAGGTAGGTAGTGTTTATAAAGATGGTAAATTGATAGATGAGGGAATTTTTTCTGATTATAATTATGAAATTAAGGATAAAGAGCTGCTTAATACAGTTAAATTTAAAGATATTGATAGAGAAAAAATACAATTAAAGTCAAATGAGAAAAATTATGTAATGGAAATTGTACCATATCAGATTCTAACAAATAAATTATTTGAATCTATACCAAACAAAAATGGATATTTCAATCCAAATGAAGAATATTCAAAGCTTTGTGTTGTTGAGAGACACAGAATGACTGGAAACATATCAGTTGCACCATTAAAAGGTTTTGGTATAAAAAATGGAGCAATAGCAACTACTGTAGCTCATGATTCACATAATATCATAGTTGCAGGAGATAATGATGAAGATATTATAGTTGCAGTAAATTACTTGAGAGATATACAGGGTGGCTATGTAATTGTATCAAATGGAAAAGTACTTGCTCACTTAAGTCTTCAAGTAGCTGGATTAATTAGTACTCTTCCAGCAGATAAAGTGCAAGAAACAACTGATAATATGTTAAAAATAGCAAGAAAAATGGGAGTTCCAAAGTATGTAGACCCTTTTATTACACTTTCATTTATGGCTCTTCCTGTTATTCCAAAAATAAGACTTACTGATTTAGGTCTATTTGATGTAGAAGAATTTAAATTTATATAGATTAGAGTATTAGAAGATTAAAAATAAATAAGCAGGATTTAATACATAAATTAAATCCTGTTTATTTTAATTACTATAGTTATTTAACATAAATTCCAGTTTAAATGCTCTAATCAAATAAAGTTGAAATTTTTAGTATATAAAATTTACATATCCATGAAATTTTCCATATAAAAAAGTAAAATATTTTATTTATATATAGAAATATAGGGTATTAATATAAATATAGTATAAATTATTGATTAAAAAACAAAAGGAGAGATATTTATGTTAAGTATAGGTACAAAAGCACCAGAATTTACATTAGAAGATAAGGATGGAAATAAAGTCAGTATGTCAGATTTTAAGGGGAAAAAAGTGGTAATATATTTTTATCCTAAAGATAATACACCAGGATGTACACGTCAGGCATGTGCATTTAGAAACGCATATGAAGGATTTAAAAATAATGATATACCAGTTATTGGAATAAGTAAAGATAGTATTAAATCACATCAAAAATTTGCAGAAAAACATGAGCTTCCTTTTATTTTACTTTCTGACCCAGATTTAATTGCTATTAAGGCTTTTGATGTGTGGAAAGAGAAAAAAATGTATGGGAAAACTGCTCTAGGAGTCGTTCGTGCAACTTATATTGTAGATGAAAGTGGAATTATTGAAAAAGTTTTTGAAAAAGCAAAACCAGATACAAATGCACAAGAGATTCTTGAATATTTGGAAAAACAGGAGTAATAAGAATTTATGATTATAATGTTATCACCAGCTAAAAATATGAAACATGCACAAGCAGTTGATAGAGATTTAAGCTTACCTTGTTTTATAGATAATGCAAAAGAAATATCAAAGAATATAAAAAATTTTAGTTTAGAAGATTTTAAAAATAAAATGAAAATCAACGAGAAGTTAGCCATATTGAACAAGAGTAGATTTGATAATTTTAAATTTGACAGTCTAGGAAGTCCTGCAATCTTAACTTATGATGGAATACAATATAAAAATATAGAAGCAGAGCGTTTTACAAAGCAAGATGAGGAATTTGCAAATAATTGTATTCGAATCATAAGTGGATTGTATGGGGTTGTAAAACCTTATGATAGTATATATGAATACAGACTAGAAATGCAGACAAAGCTACAGATAAGAGAATTTAAAAATTTATATGAATATTGGGGAGACAGTATATATAAAGAATTAAGTAAAGAAAATACAGCTATTGTCAATCTTGCATCAAGTGAATACAGTAAAACTGTGGGAAAATTTATCGATGATAATCATACATATGTAACATGTAATTTTAAAATAAATAAAAATAATATATTAAAAGTTGAATCAACACAAGCAAAGAAAGCTAGAGGAATGATGGTAAAATATATTATTAAAAATAAAATAGAAGATATTAACGACTTAAAAAAATTTAATTTAGAAGGGTATAAATATCAAGAAAACTTATCTAACAATAATGAGTATGTGTTTGTAAAAGAGTAGATATTTTTATATAGATTTTAAACTAAATTGTTAAATTTAGGTAAAATATAATTGTTGAGTATTGAATTGAATTGGATTTTAAAATATAATTATTCTTAAATCAAAAAAAGAAAGGAGTGATCTTCCAAAATGGAAAATCACAAACAGATGCCTTGGCATTCGATGGCAACACATGAAGTATTAGAGAGTTTAGACTCATCAGAGGAGGGGCTCACCGATACCGAGGCGGAAAACAGGATTAAAGAGCATGGTTTAAATGAACTGAGAAAAAGACCACCTAGAACAGTTTTACAAATGCTTTGGACCCAAGTTACAGATGCTATGGTATTGATACTAATAGGTGCATCAGTATTATCTTTAGCATTTGGAGAATTTACAGAAGCTTTTGTAATTCTAATAATTGTAACAGTAAATGCAGTTATTGGTATTGTTCAAGAAAAAAAAGCAGAATCATCATTAGAAGCACTAAAAAATATGAATTCACCTACAGCACGTGTTATGCGTGATGGTGAAGAAAATGTTATCCAAGCAAGTAATCTTGTAATAGGAGATATTGTTTTTTTAGAAGATGGAGCAATGATTCCAGCAGACATTCGTTTAATAGATACATCTAGTTTAAAAATTCAAGAAGCTTCTTTAACAGGAGAGTCTGTACCATCAGAAAAAGATTCAGATGACCTTTTACCTGAAGAAAGTGTATTAGGAGACCGTAGTAATATGGCTTATACGTCTTCAATTGTCACATATGGTAGAGGTGTAGGCGTTGTAGTTGCAACTGGTATGGACACAGAAGTAGGTAATATAGCACATTTTTTAGATTCACAAAATGATTTTGATACTCCTATAAAACGTAAACTTAATACTGTTGGAAAGACATTAAGTGTTATAGGTATTATTGTATGCGTTATTATATTTGCAATAGGTGCATTTTACCAGAGACCTCTCTTACCAATGTTTATGATTGCAATTTCCCTTGCTATATCAATCATTCCAGAGGGATTACCTGCAACAGCAACCATTGTAATGGCTCTAGGTGTGCAACGTATGGCTAAAAGAAATGCTTTGATTAGAAAGTTGCCAGCAGTTGAAACATTAGGAGGAGCTACAGTAATATGTTGTGATAAAACTGGTACATTAACCTTAAATAAAATGACTGTTACACATATTGCTGTAAATGGCGATTTTGAATCTGGAAAAGTAACATCAATAGATACTGCGTCTGAGAAACATCCACTAGTATACAAAGAGATTGTTTATGCTGGTGCACTTTGTAATGATGCATGTATAAATCCAGATAAAACAGATGAAATATTAGGTGATCCAACAGAAGGTTCATTGATTTTTATGGCTAATAAATTTGGAATAGATCAAGAAGCTCTTGAAGAGAAATATCCACGTGTATTTGAGCAACCTTTTGATTCCGACAGAAAATGTATGACAACTGTTCATGATATAGATGGAAAAATCACAGTATATACTAAAGGTGCAGTGGATGAACTTCTCCATTTATGTACCAAAATATTAACATCAAAAGGTGAAAGAAACATTACAGAGTTGGATAAAAAAAATATACACGAATTATGTCTCGCTATGTCTAAAGATGCATTACGTGTACTTGGTTTTGCTAAGCGTGAAATTTTATCGATACCAAAGGAAGATAGTGAAAACATAGAATATGATTTGACATTTATTGGTATGGTTGGTATGATTGACCCACCAAGAACTGAGGTAATTGATGCAGTAAAAACTTGTAAAGAAGCAGGCATAAGAACCATAATGATAACAGGTGACCATAAAGTCACTGCCACAACAATAGCTCATGAATTGGGAATTTGGAATGAAGGAAATACTGTTATATCTGGTGATGAACTTGATAATTTAAGTGATGAGGAACTGGATAAAGCTGTTAAAAATACTACAGTATTTGCTCGTGTATCACCATTTGATAAACTCAGAATTATACAGTCTCTAAAAAGAATAGGAGAAGTACCAGCGATGACTGGAGATGGGGTAAATGACTCCCCTGCATTAAAGTCTGCTGATATTGGTATAGCTATGGGTATAAGTGGTACAGATGTGGCAAAAGATTCTTCAGATATGATTTTAATGGATGATAGTTTTACCACAATTGCTTATGCAATAAAAGAGGGTAGGCGTGTATATAGAAATATACAAAAGGTTATACAATTCTTGCTTGTTGGAAATATAGCAGAGATACTTACACTATTTGTTGCAATATTGTTAAACTGGGATACTCCACTTCTTGCTGTGCATATTCTATGGGTAAACCTTGCAACAGCAACTCTTCCAGCGCTTGCTCTTGGAGTTGACCCACCAAGTATAAACATAATGAAGCATCAACCTGTTAAATCAGAAAGTTTGTTTGAAAAAAATCTTGTACAAAGAGTTATTACTCAGGGGATATTTGTAGCAATAATGACCATTTTAGCATATAAAATTGGTCTTAATATAGGAAACCATACTGTAGGTCAAACAATGGCATTCTGTGTATTAGCATTTTCACAAATGTTGCGTGCATTTAGCCAACGTTCAAATACAGACTCTATGTTTACTAAAAATAGTGGTAAAAACCCATTTCTTTTAATCTCATTTTTAACTTCTGCTTTGCTTATGGCAGTTATATTATTTGTCCCTAATTTTAGAGATGCATTTAATTTAACTGTTTTAAATAGCTCACAGTGGCTTGTAACAGTGATTTTAGCTATAATGTCTGTAGTGCAAGTAGAGGTTGGAAAATTTATTAAAAGAAAATTATATAAAAAATAGTTGACAAAATTAGGAAAAAAATATAAGATATAAAACATAGAAAAATTAAATAAATCTTATCCAGAGAGGTGGAGGGACTGGCCCTATGAAACCCGGCAACCAGTATATTTATATACATTGGTGCTAAATCCTGCGGCGAAAGCTGAGAGATGAGTATAATTAAGCTTATACAGAGCCTGAGTTATATACTCAGGCTTTATTTATTTTAAATCTCATCTGACAAATAGTTTAATTTTCTTAATTAAAATCTAAGGGGGATACAAAAATGTATAACAAAGAAACAATATGCGTGCAAGGAAATTATAAGCCAGGAAATGGAGAACCAAGAGTTTTACCTTTATATCAAAGTACAACTTTTAAATATAGTAGTATAGACCAACTTGCTGACTTATTTGATTTAAAAGCTGATGGTCATATGTATTCCAGAATAAGTAATCCTACTGTTCAAGCTTTTGAAGAAAAGATAAGTTTGTTAGAGGGAGGAGTATCATCTGTTGCCGTATCATCAGGTCAATCTGCAAATATGTTGGCAGTTTTAAATATATGTAAATCTGGAGATAGTATACTTTGTTCTTCAAAAGTATATGGAGGAACATTTAATTTATTAGGACCTAGTCTTAAAAAATTTGGAATAGATTTAATATCATTTGATTTAGATGCAAGCGAGGATGAAATAGTAGAACTTGCAAATGAAAATACTAAAGTTGTATTTGCAGAGACACTTGCAAATCCAACTCTTGAAGTTATAGATTTTGAAAAAATAGCAAATGTAGCTAAAAGAATTAATGTTCCATTTATAGTTGATAACTCGTTAGCATCACCAGTACTTTGTAATCCACTAAAATATGGAGCAAATATAGTCACTCATTCTACTACAAAATATTTAGATGGCCATGCTTCAAGTGTTGGTGGAATTATAGTAGATGGTGGAAATTTTAACTGGGACAATGGAAAATTTCCAGAATTAGTTGAGCCAGACCCAACATATCATGGAATAAGTTATACTGAGAAGTTTGGCAATGCTGCATATGCTACTAAAACAAGAGTTCAATTACTTAGAGACTATGGAAATTGTTTGAGTCCATTTAACGCATATCTTACTAATTTAAATATTGAAACACTACATCTTAGAATGGAGAGACATAGTGAAAATGCACTTAAGATAGCTAAGTTTTTAGAAAAACATAAAAATGTAGATTGGATTAACTATCCAGGACTTGAAAATAATAAGTATTATGAAAATGCCAAGAAATATCTATCAAAAGGATGCAGTGGAGTTTTATCATTTGGAGTAAAAGGGGGACTTGAAAATGCTAAAAAATTTGTGGAAAAACTACAAATAGCAGCATTAGTCACTCATGTATCAGATGTAAGAACTTGTGTTATACATCCAGCTTCAACTACTCATAGACAATTAACAGAAGAACAATTAATTGCATCTGGAGTATTACCTTCACTAATAAGATTATCTGTTGGAATAGAAAATGTAGAGGATTTAATAGCTGATTTAGATCAAGCTTTAAATTTCTAATAGTATAAGAGAAAGAGAAGTGAAAAGATATGGCTTTAATACTACCAAAGGGGCTACCTGTTATTAATAAATTATTAGATGAAGGAATAGATGTGATTTGTAAAGAAGACTTTAATAAACATTTAGAATACAAAGAAAATATAGATACTAAAATAGCTATATTAAATCTAATGCCCATAAAAATAGATACAGAGTTAGATTTACTTAGAAGAATAGATAAGACAGGTTTTAATGTATCTGTAGAATTTATTAAAATCTCAACAAGAGAGAGTAAAAGAAGTTGTAATGAATATGTTAAGAATTTTTATAAAACATTTGATGAAGCAAAAAAAGAATCTTTTGATGGTTTTATAATAACAGGAGCTCCAGTTGAACAAATGGAGTTTGAAGAAGTTGATTATTGGGATGAACTAAAAGATATTATGGATTATTCTAAAAGTAAGGCTAAATCTACATTATATATATGTTGGGCAGCTCAAGCAGGTCTTTACAAATACTACAATGTAAAAAAACTTCCATTAAGTCAAAAATGTTTTGGAGTATTTAAGCATGAAGTAGATAAAAATAGTAAGATAGTAGATGGATTTGAAAAAGAGTTTTTTGCTCCACATTCAAGACACACTACTGTAAATATTGAAACTTTAAAAAATAATGATGAATTAAGCATTGTAAGTCATTCTAAAGAAGCTGGTCCTTATATAATTACAAATTCAAGAGATGTATTTGTAATGGGTCACAGTGAATATGATAAATATACTTTAGATAGAGAATATAAAAGAGATGTAGATAGAGGTGATAAAATCTCAATACCTCAAAATTACTATATAAATGACGATCCTTCAAAAGAACCAACTGTTAAATGGAAAAAACATTCAGAACTTTTGTTTAGAAATTGGATAAAAAACTATTTAATAATATAAAATACAACCAAAAAAATATGAGAATCTATAAGGTATAAAAGTAATTATAATACTTCTTTATACCTTATTTTTATTTTATAAAATTGACATTATAAAAGTAGTTTTATATAATAAGACTAAACCGACTGATGGTCTATTGAAAGGAGAAACTATATGAGAATTATAAAAGACCCTGAAGAACGTAAAAGTGAAATCCTCAACACAGCTGAAGTGCTTTTTTGTACTAAAGGATACACAAAAACTACTATAAATGATATTTTAAATGAGATTGGAATTGCAAAAGGAACATTTTATTACTACTTTAAATCTAAAGAAGAGGTAATGGATGCAATTATAACTAGAATTATAGATAATGATATAAATATGTTAAAAGAAATTGCTTCAAATCCAGACATTCCAGTTGTTGAAAAGTTTTTTCAAATATTAATATCTCAAAGACCTAAAGTTGGAGGAAGTAAAGAAAAAGTGATTAATCAATTTCACCAACCCAACAATGCTGAGATGCATCAAAAGACAATAGTTAAAACTATTTTAAATTTTACACCTATTTTAACAGAGGTAGTAGAACAAGGTATAAGAGAAGGAATATTCAATACAAAATATCCAAAAGAGACAATAGAGTTTTTACTTGTTTCTTCTGAATGTATATTTGATAAAGGTATGTTTGATTGGGATAATGATGAAATACTACAAAAAGCAAAGGCATTTGTTTGTATTATGGAAACGACTTTGGGTGCACATAAAGGAAGTTTTGATTTTGTATATAATATGTTAACAGAAGATTAAATTTATTGTAATAGTAAATAACTTTAGATTTTAATTTTTAAATAAGATTAAAATGAGAGGAATCGGTGTAAAATAAATACATCGATTTTTTATTAAAAATATCTTATACAAAAATTTCAATAATAAGATAAACTATTTATGACTGAAGTTACAATATTGTTATTGACAATAAATACTTAATACTATAATATTTAATACATTAAATATTTATAGTGTTAAGTATTATTTATAAAATATTTTTGAATTTAAAGTTAAAAATATTAGTAAAATAAAGTATTTTTACAGGGAGAATTTATATGGATGAGATAAGTTTTAAAAAAGCACTGCTAGAATTAACTAGAGATATAAATATTAAATTTACAACTTCATTAAGTCAGTTTTATCAACCGCTTGGGATTACAGCAGTACAAGCTTTGATTTTATCAGAACTATGTGAACATGGAGAGAAAAAAATAAGTGATTTAGGTAAAAATTTGAATATGACAAATAGCAATGTATCAGTAATATGCCAAAGACTAGAAAAAAATGGATTTTTAAATCGTATAAGAGATAAAGAAGACCAACGAATTGTAAAAGTTAAAGTAACAGAAAAATCGTTAGATATACAAGAAAATATTTCAAGTAGTATTTTTGATGACTATTTTGAAAATATGACTAGTGAAAAATTGCAAGATATGGAAGATATAATAGAGGGCTTAAAAAAATTAAATAAGCTTTTAACTCATATTGATTGCAAATAACATAAAATTAATTTAAAGGAGAACAAAATTATGGATGAACACAAACCACAAAAGAGGTCAATACTCTATTACTATACAATAATAATAATAGTAGTAATGTTTTTAAATGCTTTAATATTTCCAAGTCTAATGGATAAAAAAATGGTTGAGATTGATTATGGAAAATTTCTTACAATGTTAGATACAGGAAAGGTTAAATCTGTTGAGATAGAAAGTAATAAAATTGCAATAAGCCCATCTAGTAGTAAGGATAAAAATATATACATAACTGGTAGAATGGATGATCCAGAACTAGTTGATAGATTAAAAGATGCAAAAGTAGAATTTACTAAGATTATTCCTAAAGAAAATTCACCTCTTTTAAGTATTTTACTTACATGGATAGTACCTATAGGTATTCTTATGCTATTTGGTAATTTAATGATGAAATCAATGCAAAAACGAATGGGTGGTAATAGTATGCAATTTGGAAAGAGCAATGCCAAAATGTATGTATCTGCCCAAAGTGGAAAAAGATTTAATGATGTAGCTGGTCAAGATGAGGCAAAAGAAGCTCTAAGTGAGATAGTAGATTTCTTACACAATCCAGAAAAATATAAAAAAATAGGAGCACAAATGCCAAAAGGTGCACTTTTAGTAGGACCTCCAGGAACAGGAAAAACATTACTTGCAAAAGCTGTAGCAGGCGAAGCAGATGTACCATTTTTCTCAATATCTGGTTCTGAATTTGTTGAGATGTTTGTAGGTATGGGAGCATCTAGAATACGTGATTTATTTAAACAAGCTAAAGAGAAAGCTCCATGTATAGTGTTTATAGATGAAATTGATACTATAGGTAAAAAGCGTGATAATGGAAGTGGACTAGGTGGAAATGATGAACGTGAACAAACTTTAAATCAGTTATTAAGTGAGATGGATGGATTTGATGGTGGAATAGGTGTAGTAATACTAGCTGCAACGAATAGACCTGATAGTCTTGATAAAGCATTACTTCGTCCAGGACGATTTGATAGACGTATACCAGTTGAACTTCCAGACCTTGGAGGACGTGAAGCTATATTAAAGGTACATGCTAAAAATGTAAATGTAGACTCAAATATAGATTATAATGCAATCGCTAGGTCTACATCAGGTGCATCTGGAGCAGAACTTGCAAATATTGTAAACGAAGCAGCACTTTTAGCAGTTAAATCTGGCAGAGATGTAGTAGAGCAACAAGATTTTGAGGAATCTGTTGAGACCGTAATTGCAGGATATCAACGTAAAGGAGCTGTGATTTCTGATAAAGAAAAGAAAATCATAGCTTATCATGAAATAGGTCACGCACTTGTTGCTGCAATGCAGAAACATTCTGCACCTGTCCATAAAATTACAATAATACCTAGGACTTCAGGTGCATTGGGTTATACTATGCAAGTTGCAGAAGATGAAAGTGTACTTATGTCTAAAGAAGAAGCAATTGATAAAATAACTACTTTTACAGGTGGTCGTGCTGCTGAAGAAGTTATTTTTAATACTTGTACATCAGGTGCATCAAATGATATAGAGCAAGCTACTAAGATTGCAAGAGCTATGGTTACTCGTCTTGGTATGAGTGAGGAATTTGATATGGTTGCTCTTGAAACAGTAAGTAATCAGTACCTAGGAGGAGACTCTTCTCTTGCTTGTTCTTCAGATACTGCAGCTAAAATTGATGAAGAAGTATTTAGAATAGTAAAGACTTGTCATAAAAATGCAATTGAGATTTTAGAGAATAATATAGATAAGCTACATGAACTTGCTGAATATTTATTGGAAAAAGAGACAATTACAGGTGATGAATTCATGGAAATACTGAATTTAAAGTAAATATGTTGAAATAAAGATTGTAGTAATAGTTTTATTTAAATATGTATTTGCATATTTAAAACTGTTAATGCATTTTCAATAAAATATAAATCAAAAATATATAAATCAAAACAAGAGAATTGACAAAAAGGAATGTATAAAAAATAAAAATGCCTATTATTTAGGCATTTTTATTTTACAATTAAAGTACATACTTGTATCTTTACATAATCTTAATCATTAAAAATACATCTTAACTACATTTTTATACTAGAATTGATATTATAATAGTAATGAAATGTACAAGGAGGTTGTTTGATGGACAGACCAAATCCTGATATTCTATTAAAAAAAATAAAGAATGAAGAGAAAAAACTAAATAGAGGTCAGTTAAAAATATTTTTTGGGTATGCAGCAGGTGTAGGTAAAACTTATTCTATGTTGGAGTCTGCACAAAATTTAAAAAAAGTAGGGATTGATGTAGTAGTTGGATATATTGAACCACATACTAGACCAGAAACATTAGCATTACTTGATGGATTAGAGACTCTTCCTGTAAAAGAAATAGAATATAAGTCTATAAAATTAAAAGAGTTTGATTTAGATGCGGCATTAGCAAGAAAGCCAGAAGTTATATTAGTTGATGAGTTTGCTCATTCCAATGTCACTGGGTTAAGGCATACCAAAAGATGGCAGGATATAGAGGAATTATTACTAGCAGGTATAAATGTATATACTACTGTAAATGTACAACATCTAGAAAGTTTAAATGATATCGTGGAGATAATTACAAATGTATCAGTCAAAGAAACTATACCAGATAAATTTTTAGATACAAGTACACAATTAGAGCTTATAGATGTTGAACCTGATGTACTTCTTGAAAGATTTAATGAAGGTAAAATATATAAAAAGGAACAGGCAATTAGAGCGAAAGATAATTTTTTTATAAAAGACAATTTAGTTGCACTTAGAGAAATTGCACTTAGAAAAACAGCTGAAAGAGTAAATAAAGAAGTTCAAATGACTAGATTATCAAAGGGTGATGTAACAGTAATACCTACATCAGATACACTTCTTGCATGTATAAGCCCATCTCCATCTTCAGCAAAGGTTATTAGAACCGCGTCTAGGATAGCAGATAGTACATTTGCTAAGTGGATAGCTTTATATGTTGAAACTCCAAATACAGCAAAATTGCCTTTTGAGGAACAAAAACAATTACAAAACAATTTAAAACTAGCTAAGAAGTTAGGTGGTGAGATAATTGTTTTACATGGTGAAAATGTAATAGAACAGATACTTAGAATTGCCAAGATAAGAAACGTAACAAAAATTGTAATAGGTAGAAATCATTCAAATACTAAAAAATTGAGTAAAAAACTGAAAAAAGATATAGTTGACAAATTGATAGATGAAGTTGATTATATAGATATACATATAATCCCTTACAAATTTGCTTCAGAAGTTAAATATAGACCTAAAAAGGATAACTCATCAATAAAATCAAAATTTAAAATCAGTAAAATTGATTTTATAAAACTTATAATTATTACTTTAGTGATAAGCATTTTGGCATATATAGTACAAAGTATGGGATTTATAAGAGAAAATATATTACTAATATATATGTTAGGTGTAGTTTTGGTTTCTATGTGGACTAAAGGATATAGTACAGGGATAATAAGCTCTGTATTTAATATAGTACTGTTAAATTATTTTTTTACAGCACCTTTATATACATTGTCAATAGCTGATTCAAATTATATAGTAACATTAGTTGTATTCTCAATAGTTGGTATAATAACTAGTACTCTTACATCTAAGATACAACATGAGGCAGATACAGCTGCTAAAAGAGAAGAAAATACAAAAATGATATATCAAATAATTAAGGGATTTTTAAGATTGTCAAATAAAGATGATATAGTAAATAAGGGTATAGAACTTTTATGTCTTAGTCTAAGTAGAGATATAGTTTGCTATTTAAATATGGATAAGGATAAGAAATCAAAGTTCTATAAAAAAAATACTGCTAATAAGGATAAAAACGATTTAAATATAGAAGATGAAAAAGCTGTTGCAAGTTGGGTCTTGTCTAATTCAACAGTAGCAGGTAGTGATACAGATACACTTCCTGGTTCAAAAGGATATTATATACCAATTATAGGTATGAATTCAACTTTGGGGGTTATTGGTATATCGTGTGTTGATTCAAAATTAGATACAGAAGATATAAGTTTAATTGAAACAATAACTGCTCAAATGGCAATAGCTCTTGATAGAGAAATTCTATCAGAAGCAAAAGAAAATACTAATCTTGAGATAGAAAGAGAGAGGCTTAGAAGTAATCTTTTAAGAGCAGTTTCACATGACCTCAGAACACCATTAGCAGGAATATCTGGAGCAGTTAGTACAATTATAAAAAATAAAGATACTATAGGTCAGGATATAATAGACGAGCTACTTAGTGGTGTATATGAAGATACTCAGTGGTTAATAAGACTTGTTGAAAATTTACTTAGCATGACTAAGATAGATGAAGGAAAGTTAGAAGTCAAAAAACGTTCTGAACTTGTTGAGGAAATTATATCAGAGGCATTACAAAATATTAAAAAAAGAATTGAAAATGCAATTATAGATATTAATATACCAGAGCAAATATTATTTGTTCCTATGGATGCCAAATTAATAGAACAGGTTTTAATTAATCTAATAGATAATGCTTTAAAATATTCAAAAGAGGATTGTAAAATAAATATAATTGTATATGAAAAAGAAGATTATGTTTGGTTTGAAGTGTCTGATAATGGTCCTGGAATATCCAAAGAACTGAAGGAGCATATATTTGATAGATTCTTTACTGGAGAAGAAGGTACTAAGGATTCTAGAAAAGGTGTTGGACTTGGATTATCAATTTGTAAATCTATAATTCAAGCTCATAAAGGTGAAATTTTAGTAGTAAATAATAAAGATAAAGGTTCAACTTTTAAATTTAGTTTGCCCAAAGAAAATGAATAGTATGAAATTTTGAAATCTAGTTTTGGAGGAAGAAATGAGTAAAAAACTTATATTATTAGTAGAGGATGATAAAACAATAAGAAAATTTATATCTACTGCACTTGCAACACAAGATTATGATGTTAAAGAGGCTATAACTGGTAAAGAAGGAATATCAATTGCTGTCTCATATTCTCCAGATGTCGTTCTCTTGGATTTAGGGCTAGAAGATATGGATGGAATAGAGGTAATAAAAGCTATTAGGCAGTTTTCAAATATACCAATAATTGTAGTTTCAGCTAGAGAACAAGACAGAGAAAAGGTAGAAGTGTTTGATGCAGGTGCAGATGATTACTTAACAAAACCATTTTCTATAGTAGAGTTATTAGCTAGGGTAAGGGTTGCGTTTAGACACTCACAAGTAGAATTACAGCAAAAAGAAGAGATTAGGTCTACGTTTGAAGTAGATGAGTTATTTATTGATTTTGATAAAAGAAAAGTCATTGTTGACAATAACGAAGTACATTTGACACCAATTGAATATAATATTCTTTCATTACTTGCAAAGCATCATGGAAAAGTACTTACTCATAATTTTATAATAAAAGAAATATGGGGTAGTATTATAGGAAATGAAACTAAGTCCTTAAGAGTTTTTATGGCAACATTAAGACGAAAAATAGAGAAGCAACCCGCTGACCCTAGGTATATAATTACAGAAGTTGGTGTTGGATATAGACTAAATGATGAATAGACAAAATGGATACTACAATTGTATAATTTAGATTAAGTTAAAATGAAGTGTGTATGCTATTATTAATTTAAGTATATGCATTTCATTTTTTAGTACTTTTTTAGCATTGATAATATTAAACACATTTTAAAATAAAAGTATGGTATAATTTGTAAGAAAAGTCTAAGTTAAAAGATAAAAGATTTAATATTTATTTTCTAATAAATTTAATATAAATAAATATTAAATAATAATTACTGAAATAGTGAAAAATAATTACAGTAATAAATATATGTAATTTTTAAAATGTAAACTGAAGTTTAGGAGTAGATTTATGTATATATTGAATTTGAATACAAGAGAGATTGTGGAAGATTTTAGAGTGAAATTTTATATACCAGAAAATTCATATCTTATATTAAGTGCTCCAAAAAATTTAAAATTACTCAAGGAAACTTTGGATATAGATGAAATAACATTTAATGATTGTCTTAAATTTGATGAAATAACAAAGCTTGATTTATTTGATAATTATGATTTTTTGAGCCTAAATACCTTTGAATTGAGAAATGGAGAAGCTGTTATAGAAGAAGTAAATATGTATTTATCAGATAATTTTATATTAGTTGTTGTAAATGAAGAGCATTTTTTATTTGAATTTGTAAAGAATCTTATTTTAAAAAATTCTCAACTTGAAAAAAATCCTGTCATCAACCTTTTTAAGATAAATTATTTAATTTTTAGAGAAGTTATAAAAAATGGCTTCGAATCTTTAGAAAAAGTTGAAGAGTTAATTCTTGAAATAGAAGATGAGATGATGGACAATATTCATAAAAATCATGTTTCTAGAATAAGTGATGTAAGAGGATTGACTAGAACTATAGTTAAAAACACCAGACCACTTTTATATATTGGAGATAGAATAATTAAAGAAAATATACGATATTTAAAATACTCCAATGTAAAAAAATATAATCTTGAAAATTTTCAAGGGATAGATTTTGGTATTGATAAATTATATAATTTTGCATTATCAACACGTGAGCTGGCAGATAAACTCCTAGATATTTATTCTTCTAGAGTAGGTGAAAAAACGAATCACTTGATTACAAAATTGACTTTACTTACGGCTATCTCTGCACCACTTACAATTATAACGGGAATATATGGAATGAACTTTAGGTATATGCCAGAACTAAATTGGCTTTATGGATATCCAGCAACATTACTTTTGATGTTAGGCATAGTTTTTGTTGGAATTATAATATTTAAAATAAAAAAATTATTGTAAAAATAAGATGCTTTTTAAACGATTTTAGAAAAAGGTATTAAAAGAAAAAGTGAATTAAGAAAATAAAGAAATATTTTAAATTGAAAATATTTATAGAAAATATTGACAATTATATTTTCTTTGCTATAATTATTAAACAAGAAGAGTAATAAATTATAAAAATGGAGGATAATACTATGAAAGGGATTTTAAAAGAACTAGTGGCAAAACTTTATAGCTTTTTTTATTTTATGTTCTGGGGCTTTTATTTTAGCGCTGGCTATTTCTTTTACAAAAATACATGTAATTCCTTTCTGGTGAGGCCTTGATTTTAATAACCTTGGGCATAGGTAAATTTTATAAAAATGATTATTTTATACGGTCATGTAAGATTTGATGCTTAATAGATTATTTTAGAGAACTCATTAATGAGTTCTCTTTTTTATTTTAAACTCAAATATAGAATTACAATATTAGGGGGTAGTAAAGATGATAGTAGTATTAAAAGTAGGAGCAGATAAGAGAGAAGTTAAGAAATTAATAGAAGCTATTTGTAGAGAGGGTGTAGAAGTGAATCCTATAGATGGAAAAGAATTAACTGTTTTAGGGTTAGTTGGAGATACTAGTAAGATAGATGCTAAAAGAATAGAAGCAAATAAGGTAGTTGAAAAAGTTATGCATGTAGTAGAACCTTTTAAAAAAGCAAATAGAAAATTTCATCCAGAACCTTCAATTATAAATGTCGATGGTATGGAAATTGGGTCAAAAAAACTTACTATGATAGCTGGTCCTTGTTCTGTTGAAACAGAAGAACAAATAGTTTCTATAGCTGAAGATGTAAAAAAATCAGGAGCAGGATTTTTAAGAGGAGGAGCATTCAAGCCAAGAACATCTCCATACGCTTTCCAAGGATTAAGATATGATGGATTAGATTTATTAAAAAAAGCAAAAGAAAAAACAGGTCTTCCTATAGTTACAGAAATA
The DNA here is from genome assembly GCF_020658095.1 of Clostridioides sp. ZZV14-6009. Taxonomy (NCBI): domain Bacteria; kingdom Bacillati; phylum Bacillota; class Clostridia; order Peptostreptococcales; family Peptostreptococcaceae; genus Clostridioides; species Clostridioides sp. ZZV14-6009. The sequence goes on along the minus strand of NZ_JAGWDG010000004.1, from coordinate 211,077 downwards.
ATGTCAACACAAGATATAGATATATTTGAAGAAAATGTAGATGTAATTCAAGTTGGAGCAAGAAACATGCAAAACTTTGATTTATTAAAAGAATTAGGAAAAACAAATAAAACAATACTTTTAAAAAGAGGATTATCTGCTACAATTGAAGAGTGGCTAATGTCAGCTGAATATATAATGGCTGGAGGAAATGAAAATGTAGTTCTTTGTGAAAGAGGTATAAGAACTTTTGAAACATACACTAGAAATACTTTGGATTTAAGTGCAATCTTAGCTGTAAAAAAACTTAGCCATTTACCAGTCATAGTTGACCCAAGTCATGCAGCAGGAAAATCATGGATGGTTGACTCTCTATCTAAAGCAGCAATTGCGGTTGGAGCAGATGGTTTAATAATAGAAGTTCATAATGACCCAGCTCATGCACTTTGTGATGGTAAACAATCAATTAAACCAGATGAGTATGATGGATTAATAAATGAACTAAAAACTATCGCATCAGCAGTTGGAAGAGAAATATAATCTATAGAAGGATGGTTAAACGTGGAAGAAAAATTATTAGTTAATCTAAAAGAGAATAGTTACAATATATTTATAAAAAAAAGTATATTAAAAAATATAGGTAAAGAAATTAAAAAAATATATTCTGGGAATAAGATTTTTATTGTTACAGATGAAAATATAGCAAAATTATATTTAGATGAAGTTAAAAATAATTTGATTGAATCTGGATTTGAAACTAGAGCTATAATATTAGAAGCTGGTGAAGAGACAAAGTCATTTAACACTCTACCTAAAATATATGATAGTTTACTTGACTTTAAGTTAACTAGAAAAGATTTGATTATTACACTAGGAGGAGGGGTAATTGGAGATTTAGGAGGATTTACAGCAGCAACTTTTTTAAGAGGTGTAAATTTTATTCAAATTCCAACATCTTTATTAGCTCAAGTGGACAGTTCTGTAGGTGGAAAAGTTGGAGTTGACCTTGAAAGAGGAAAAAACTTAGTGGGAAGTTTTTATCAGCCTAAAGCAGTATTTATTGACCCAGATGTATTATCATCTCTTCCAGAAAAATTTTATAGAGATGGAATGGCAGAGGTTATAAAGTATGGATGTATAAAAGATAAAACTTTTTTTAATAAGCTTGTAAACTTAAAAAACAGGGAAGAAGTGATGCACCATATAGAATACATTATACACAAATGTTGCCTTCTCAAAAAAACTGTAGTTGAAGCTGATGAGAAAGATTTAGGAGATAGGATGCTTTTAAATTTTGGGCACACACTAGGTCATGCTATTGAGAAACACTATAACTTTACAGGTTATACTCATGGAGAAGCTGTTGGTGTAGGTATGTATAAGATAACATTAGAGAGTGAAAAAAGAGGGATTACAAAACAAGGTACATCAGAACTTATAAAATCAATTTTAATAAATTATGATTTACCTTATGAAGTTGAATTAGGAGATAATAAATCTATAATAGATACTATATCTCTCGATAAAAAAAATCTAGGTGATACACTAAAAATAATACTTTTAAAGGATATTGGAGAAAGTATTATATATGATACTACTTCTAAATTTTTTCAGGAGGTAAAATGATGGGAAGCTTAAAAATATATCCAAGCAAATTATCAGGCAATGTAAAAATTCCTCCATCAAAAAGTATGGCACATAGAGCAGTTATTTGTGCAGCTTTAAGTGATGGAAAAAGTAGAATTTCTAATATAGATTTTTCTGATGATATTATAGCTACTATAAGAGCAATGATATCATTAGGAGCAACTATAGAAAAAAAAGAAGATATTTTAGAAATCACAGGAATCTATTCTAAAGAAGCAATCTTAAATAAAGAGAATCAATTGAATCAACCTAAACTGACTATAGATTGTAATGAGTCAGGTTCTACTTTAAGATTTCTGGTACCTATATCTTTAGCTTTTGATGGAGTAAAAAGATTTATAGGAAGAGGTAATCTTGGAAAAAGACCACTTGATACTTATTATGAGATATTTGACAGACAGGGGATAGAATATAGCTACAAAGAAAATAAACTGGATTTAATTGTATCAGGAAAACTTAAACCAGATGAATTTAGAGTAAAAGGAAATATAAGTTCTCAATTTATAACAGGATTATTATTTATATTGCCTACATTAGATAGTGATTCAAAGATAATAATTACCACTGAACTAGAATCTAAAGGGTATTTAGATTTAACTATTTCAACTATGAAAGATTTTGGAGTAGAAATTGTAAATAATAATTATAAAGAATTTATCATAAAAGGAAATCAAACTTATAAAGCTAGAGATTATAAAGTTGAAGGAGATTATTCTCAAGGTGCATTTTATTTATCAGCAGATGCTATTGGAGAAGATATTAACATACTTGACCTTAAAGAAAATTCTCTTCAAGGAGATAGTGAAGTTATCGAGATTTTATCAAGAATGGGTATGGAAATTTTAAGAGAAGACAACAAAATCAAAGGAATAGCAAACTGTTTAAATAGTACTTTGATAGATGCATCTCAATGTCCAGATATAATACCAGTTTTATCTGTGGTAGCAGCTTTAAGTATAGGGAAGACGACCATAATAAATGCTGGAAGACTTAGAATTAAGGAATGTGATAGACTTCATGCAATAAATATTGAGTTGAGTAAGCTAGGGGCGAATATAGAAGAAAAAGAGGATAGTTTGATAATTGAAGGAGTAAGCAAATTAAATGGAGGTGTAGAAGTATGGAGTCACAAAGACCACAGGATTGCAATGACACTTGCAATTGCTTCTTGTAGATGTGATAAGCCAATCATATTGAAAGATTTTGAGTGTGTATCAAAGTCTTATCCACATTTTTTTAAAGATTTTGAGATGTTAGGAGGAAGAATTGATGAGTGGAATATGGGGAAATAATTTGAAAATATCCATCTTTGGAGAATCTCATGGAAATGCTATAGGTATAAATATAGATGGACTTCCTGCAGGTATCGAGTTAGACCTTGATAAGATTGACAAAGAAATGAAAAGAAGAGCACCAGGAAAAAATTCTATATCAACTTCAAGAAATGAAAGTGATATACCAGAAATTTTAAGTGGATATTTTGATGGAAAAACTACAGGAACTCCATTATGTGCGATTATAAGAAATAGTGATACTCGTTCAAAAGATTATGGAAAAGTTAAAAACTTGATGAGACCAGGTCATGCAGATTATACAGGTCATATAAAATATTCTGGGTTTAATGACTATAGAGGAGGAGGACATTTTTCAGGAAGAATAACTGCTCCATTAGTATTTTGTGGTGCTATATGTAAACAAATTTTATCACAAGAAGGTATAGAGATAGGAGCTCATATTAAAAAAATCAAGAATATAGAGGATAAGGGTTTTAATTATGTAGACATTTCAAAACAAGAATTATTAAATTTACAAAATTTAGAATTACCTTTACTTGATTTATCAAAGGAAGAAGCCATAAAAAATACTATTCTAGATGCAAAAAATCAGGGAGATTCAGTTGGAGGTATAATTGAATGTGCAGTGATAGGTGTCAATGTAGGTGTTGGAAATCCGTTTTTTGATTCTGTTGAATCTACTCTATCACATTTACTATTTTCTGTTCCATCCATAAAAGGTGTAGAATTTGGATTGGGATTTGATATTACAGATATGTATGGTTCTCAAAGCAATGATGAAATGTACTACGTTGGAGATACAGTAAAAAGTAAAACTAATAATAATGGAGGGGTTATTGGAGGGATTACAAATGGAATGCCAATAATTTTTAAAGTAGCAATTAAGCCAACTCCATCAATTAGTAAACAACAAAACACTGTTAATATAGAAGATAAAAAAGATGATGTTTTAGCTATTAAAGGTAGACATGACCCTTGTATAGTTCAAAGAGCTATACCTGTAATAGAAGCAGTAACAGCTATTGGAATTTTTGATTTGATGAAAGGACGATAATAATGGAGGATTTAACGAGATATAGAAATAAAATTGATGATATAGATAAGGAACTTGTCAAATTATTTGAAAAAAGGATGAATATAGTTCTCGAAATTGCTAGGCATAAAATGAGAAATAATACTACTATACTTCAAAAAGATAGAGAAGAAAAAGTATTGAGTAAAGCAGTAAATAATCTAGAAGATAAAAAATATTCACAAGAGACTGTGCAATTTTTTAATTCAATAATGGAAGTTAGTAAGAATTTGCAAAAAAGATTAATAGATAATAATGTAGAGGAAAAAAATGAAAATAGTTCAAATTCATTAAATGAAAATTTTGATTTGTTAAATATATATAAATATAAATCAGTAAAAAGCGAACTTAATAAAAAAAATCTCCTAGTAGGGTTTCATGGTATGTCAGGTTCATTTACAGAAGAAGCACTAACAAAATTTTTTAATACTAAAATCATAAAAAAACAATTTAAAGAATTTGAAGATGTCTTTATAGCACTTCAAAATAAAGAAATAAATTATGGAATAATACCTATAGAAAATTCGTCTACAGGAGCGATTTCTGAGACTTATGACCTTTTAGGAAAATATGGATTTTATATAGTTGGAGAAGAATGTATAAAAATAAATCAAAATTTAATTGGGATAAAGGGTACAAAGCTTGAAGATATTAAAGAAATATATTCACATCCACAAGGAATAGGTCAAAGTAGTGAATTTTTAAAACAAAATAGTCAATGGAAATTGATACCTTTTAATAACACAGCAACTAGTGCTGAACTTGTTAAGAGACTTCAGGATAAAACAAAGGCAGCAATTGCTAGTAAAAAAGCTGCAAAGATTTATGGATTAGAAATAATAAGTCCATGTATAAATGATATGACAGACAATTATACTAGATTCGTGGTAATTAGTAATGAGATACACATTGAAGAAGAGTCAAACAAGATGAGTATCGTATTTTCTGTTGAGCATGAAGCTGGAAAGCTTTATAAAATACTTGGATACTTTGCTGAAAACAATATAAATATGACAAAAATAGAATCAAGACCAATGAAAAATGCTTCTTGGAGATATTTCTTTTATATAGATTTCGAATGTTCTATATATGATTCAAAAGTATGTAGTTTGTTAGACATGATAGAACGTAATACAGCATACTTTAAATTTATCGGTGTATATAGAAATAAAATTGAATAGATAAATATAATTTTTTATTTAAACAGAATGATTAGGAGGTGTAAAGATGAATTTTTTTGGTCTAATAGGTGAAAAGCTATCTCATAGTGTTTCCCCTCAAATTCATAAGAGGTTATTTGAAATATTGAATATTGAAGGTGCTTATAAGAACTTTGAGATTTCAAAAGAAAATATACCAATGTTGGATGATGCTATAAAATTATTGGGAATCAAAGGTGTAAATATTACTGTCCCATATAAAGAAAGAGTCATGGAGTTTTTAGATTTTATATCTCCAGAAGCAAAGCGTATAGGGGCAATTAACACAATTTTACTTAAAGAGAACAAATTATATGGCTATAATACAGATTATTTTGGACTTGATATTATGTTCAAAGTAGCTAATATTGATATTCAAGGAAAGACAGCTGTTATATTAGGTACTGGCGGTGCATCTAAAGCAGCCATTACATACCTTCTTGATTCTGGAATAGGTAAAGTTTATGTTTCAACTAGAAAAAAAGATAATAAAAAGCTATCAAATAATTCAGCTATATTAATAGATTATGAAGAGCTTAAGAATATAAAAGGAGATATAATATTAAATGCAACTCCAGTAGGAATGTATCCTAATGTAGGAGTATCACCTGTCCCAAAATCTATTATACAGAATTTTGATATGTTAGTAGATTTGATTTACAATCCTAAAAAAACTTATTTTTTAGAAATTGGTCAGAGTCTAGGTAAAAAAACGTGTGATGGATTATATATGTTGGTTGGGCAAGCAGTAAAGTCTCAAGAAATATGGCAAAATATTAAAATAGATAGTGGTGCTTTAAATATTATATATGAAGAAATAAAATTAAACTTTTTATAGGGGGATTGATTATGATAAACAAAGAAAAGGTAATATTAATAGGTATGCCGGGTAGTGGAAAAACTACAATTGGAAAACTTTTATCACAGGAATATAATTGTAGTTTTTGTGATATGGATGATTATATAAATAAAATATCTCAAAAAAGTATAGCAGAGCTATTTTTGGAAGGAGAAGATGTTTTTAGAAATTATGAAACACAAGCATGTAGAGAACTTTCTGCTAGTGATAAAACAGTAGTTTCTACTGGTGGTGGTGTAATAAAAAAAGATATTAATATAGAGATACTCAAAGAAGTAGGAATAATACTTTTTATTAATAGACCTATAGAAAAAATTTTAGAGGATATAAATATTAATTCAAGACCTTTATTACAAGATGGAAAAGAGAAATTATATAATCTTTATAATGAAAGGATAAATCTTTATAAAAATGCTGCAGATATAGAAATTTTAAATGCTAAATCATTAAATGATGCTGTATATAATATCAAAAATGCAATTAATAAAAATCTTAAATTTGAATTTAACGAAAAAATAATCTAGGGGGAAATAAGAATAATGAATATTGTTGTTGTAGGATTAGGAGTTATAGGAGGTTCTTTTGCTAAGGCATTAAAAAAAGCTGGATATGAAGATGTGTTTGGAGTAGATATAGATTCTGAAACTCTGAAAAAAGCAGAAGAGTTAAAAATTATCAAAAAAGGATGTACTACAGGTAAGGAGTTTTTTAAACAAGCTGATTTGATTATATTGTCTATATATCCTAGATTAATTGTAAATTTTTTAGAAAATAACAAAGAATTTTTCAAAAAAGGAACTATAATTACTGATACCACAGGAATAAAAGAAGTTCTTATAAATGATGTCTTGAAAATTATTCCAGATGATGTAGATTTTATATTTGGTCATCCAATGGCAGGTAGAGAAAAAAAGGGAATTGATTTTGCTAGCGATGAGGTATTTAAAAAAGCAAATTATATAATTACTCCAACTGGCAGAAATAATATAAAAAACTTAGAGTTTGTTGAGAATTTAATTTTAGAAATAGGTTTTAAAAGAGTAAAAAAATTGACTGCACAAAAACATGATGAAATGATAGCTTTTACATCTCAGTTACCTCATGTAATGGCAGTTGCTCTTATAAATAGTGACGAAGAAGGTAGAGATACAGGTAAATTTATTGGAGATAGTTATAGAGATTTAACTCGTATTGCAAATATGAATGAAGACCTATGGAGTGAACTTTTTTTAGGAAACAGAGATAATTTATTAAAATGTATAGAAAATTTTGAGATAGAAGTAAATTTAATAAAAGAGGCTATCTTTAATAACGATAAAAATAAACTAGTTGAATATTTTAAAACATCTTCAATAAGAAGAGAACATTTGGAAAAATAGAAACCTTCATATAAGCTATATAAATTTAAAAGTACATGTCAATGGGTATAAATATAAAAAATAGCATATTTAATTACATTAGTAACTATAAGACTAATATGATTAAATATGTTATTGTTGTATTTATACCCTTTAAATTTATTATTCCATAAGTAATATATTTATTTAACTTGTTCTTTATTAACAATTTATGAAACTCAATTGTAAAAAAGAGTTTTTAATAGTAAAATAAAGTGAATCAACTAAATATAACTAATTGAGAGGGTGAGGTGTAGCCACTTGAAATACAGTAGGCAAATATTAAAAAGTATATTAATATCATTTATAGTAGTATTCTTTTTTAGTGTATTTGCGTTTTTTTATATAAGTAATATGGATGATGTACTTGAATATGAAACAAAAAATTACTTGTCAGAAATTAGTGAAGAGAGTAAAATTGCAATTAATAGTAAATTAAAAAGTAATTTAAACGAATTGGAAAATATTTCTAAGCTTTTAGAAATAGAAGATAAATTTGATTTAGAAGAAACTTTGAAAATTTTGGAATCATATAATAAAAATAGCAACTATAATAACATTGGTATGATTTTACCGAATGGTAAAGGTTATGCTAAAGGTATTTTTGGAACAGATTTTTCAGATAGGGATTATTTTAAGTTGGCCATTAAAGGTACAGCTAATATATCAAAGCCCCTAATAGATAAAGATACTGGAAAATTGACTAAAACATATGCAGTCCCATTATACAATAATGGTAAAATTGTTGCTGTTATTGCAGCTGATTATGATGTTGAGTTTGTATCTGAATTTTTGTCTATTTCAACCTTTAATGGTGAAGGTTTTTCGCTTATATGTGATAGCAATGGTGAAATAATCATTCCATCTTATCATAAAAATTCAAATTCAAATATTACAAATCTTTCACAAGTTAATTTTAAAAAAATATTTACTTTTAAAAATATGAAAATATCAGATAAAGGCGTAGTAGAGGCTAAAGAATCAGGAAAAGAATTTTATATGGCATATACTTCTTTAGGAATAAATGATTGGTTTATAATATCAGTCGTTCCAAAGATGGTCGTATCTAAAAAACTAAATAATTTAATGATAATTACAATTATTGGATGGATTATACTTTCATTTTTGTTTTTAGGTGTTATACTGTACATATTATATTCAAAAGCAAAGAGTCAAAAAACTATAGAAAAAATGGCATATACAGATTTTGTAACTGGTTATTCAAACTGGCGAAAATTTGAGTTAGATGTTAGAAATCTGCTAAAGAAAGCATCACAAAATGATAAACATGCAATGGTTATATTTGATATTGATAAATTCAAAGCAATTAATGATATATATGGTCATAAAAAAGGAAACTCAATTTTAAAAGATATTGCGGATACATTAGATAGTATAACTCATAATAATGAAACTTTTGCTCGTGTGAGTTCTGATAATTTTAATATGTTGTTATCGTATGACACAAGAGAAGATATAATAAATGTTATTAAAAAAATCATTATCAATAATGATGTTGTAAACTTATCTTTTGGAATATATGAAATTAAGGATAAGAGCTTATCTATAAGTGCATATAGTGATAGAGCTTCACTTGCTAAATTATCAATAAAAAATAATAGAGATATAAATTTTGCTTTTTTTAATGACGAGCTAAGAGATAAGTTATTACTTGAAGATAAAATAGAAAAAAAGATGGAATATGCACTTGAAAATAATCAATTCATAATGTATTTACAACCAAAATACAATATTAAATCAGAGAAATTCTGTGGAAGTGAGGCACTAGTTAGATGGCAATATACAGAAAAAGAATTTATATATCCAAGTGATTTTATTCCTATATTTGAAAAGAATGGGTTTATTACAAAAATTGATATGTACATATTAGAACAAGCTTGTAAAGAAATTAGAACTTTATTTGATAAAGGTATTTCACCTTTACCTATATCTGTAAACTTTTCAAGAGTTGATTTTTTTAAAAAAGATTTTATTACAAAAATAGTTAATATATGTGATAAATATAAAATACCATATAGTTTAATAGAAATTGAAATTACTGAATCTAGTATGTTTGGAGATACGGATACTCTGTTTGAGGTAAGTAGAAGTCTACAAGATATTGGATTTATACTTTCGATGGATGATTTTGGGTCAGGATATTCTTCTGTGAATATGCTTAAAAATATACCTTTAAACGTAATTAAACTAGATAGAGGATTTTTTATTGATGATAAGAATATTGATAAAAGTCAAATTGTCATAAAAAGTATAGTTTCGCTTATTAAGCAATTGGGAATAAGAGTAGTTGCTGAAGGAATTGAAACTAAAAGTCAGGTAGAAATGTTAAGAAAAGCAAATTGTGATATTATTCAGGGTTATTATTTTTCAAAACCATTACCAGTTAAAGAATTTGAAAAATTAGTCTATAAAATATAGGTCAATGAATTTTAATTTGGAGGTGGTAAGTAAGTGATAAGAGCAAAATCGTTAAAAAGCGCAATGAGTATTATTTTAATATTTTTATTCACAATAATTTCTTTTTCTGATTTTGCATTTAAAACTAATGTTCAAGAAGAAGAAAACAATAGAGTTAATTTAAAAGAAATATCTTTACAGAGCTCTAATGCCATAAAAATAAAACTAGACAGTTCATTATCATTTGTTAAGAGTGTAGCGAATATGGTTTCATATTTTGATACTATAGATAATCCTGAGATAATTCCATTGTTGGCTAAAATATCAAAGGAATCTGATTTTCAAAGAATTTCTATTGCTTCTCCTGATGGAAGAAGTCATACTAGCGATGGAAAAGTTGTTGATATATCAAATTATAAATATTTTAAGAAAGCAATTAGTGGAGATAGTAATATATCTGAAGTAGTAAAATCTCCTATTGATGGGAAGGATACTTTTGTTATAGCTACACCTGTATATAAAAACAATAAAGTTATTGGTGTTTTATATGGTTCATACTATAATGACAAGTTAGCTGAATTTATTGATATAACAAGTTTCAATAGTGAAGGATATATAGATATATTTGAATCTAGTGGACAATTTGTTTTGAAATCTTCACATACAAATGCTATAGTTGGAGCAAGTAGTAATATATATGATATATTCAAGGAAGCTTCTTTTGATATTGGTTATAGCTATAAAAAAGTATATGAAGATACAAAACATAAAAAGAGTGGCTTTATTTCATATAAATATAAAGGTAAAGAACGTTATGCAACATATACACCAATAGGTGTAAATGACTGGTATGTCCTTTCAGTAATACCACAATACACTGTAAGAAAAAATATTGATAAAATAAATCAATTAGCATTTTCTTTAATTTGTAAAGTGTTCTTATTATTTATTGTACTAATAATATATATCTTTTATAAAAATAATAAATCGCAAAAGCATATTCTAAAAGCTAATAAGGAAATATCATCTATTACAAATAGCATTCCTGGAGGAGTTCAAAAATGTACTGTTGATGAAAAATGTGAGTTTGAATTTTTAAGTGATGGATTTGTTGATTTATTTGGTTATACAAGAGAAGAAATAAAAACACTATTTAATAATAGTTTTTATAAAATAATACACAAAGATGATGTTGAAAGAGTAAAAAAAGAAATTTCTGAACAACTCTATAAAAATAAAACCATTGAATTGGAATACAGAGTTATAACTAAAAGTGGTGATACAGTATGGATAGCTGATAAGGGGGAACTTATAGTAGAACCTAATGGTAAAAAATATCTTTGTTGTGTTACAGTAGACATTACTAAAACAAAACAATTAGAAAAAGAGATGGAACAAAAGAATTTAGAACTTGAAATGGTATCAGAAAATATATTAGGTGGAATACTTATAACAGAATTTGATGAGGATTTTACTATACAATATGCTAACTCTGGTTATCTATCAATGATTGGATATACACGTAAACAGTTAGAAGAGGAACTTCAATATAAATCATGTAATCTTGTTTTTTATGATGATAGAAAAAAGATTCTTGAAAATATAAGGCATCAGTTGATTATTGGAAATATTGCTGTAGGTGAACATAGAATAAAAAAACGCAATGGTAATATTATATGGGTTTCTCTCAAAGGAAGGCTCATTACTGATAGCGATGGTAGTAAAAAAGGAATTTGGATTTTAACTGATATAACTGATTTAAAAAATGCAGAACAAAAACTCAAAATTAATGAAGAAAGATTTAGAATTGCATTAAATCAAACATCAAATATTATATTTGAGTATGATATAAATACAAAATCGCTTGTAAATACTAATAAGAGCATGGGAAATTATAATATTGATAAAATAAATGAAAATGTTCCTTACTCTTTAGTTGAAGCGGGAATTATTTATAAAGATTTTAGTGAAGATTTTATAAAAATGTATGAGAAGATAATAAATGGAGAAAAAACTGCAAGTTGTGTTGTCAAAATAAGAGTTCCAGATGAAGGCTACATATGGAACAAAATTACACTAACTACTATTTTTGATGAAGATGGTAAACCTATAAGAGCTATTGGGATACAAGAAGATATAAGTGAACAAAAAGAAGCAGAAATAAGATATAATCAAGCAGACAAATATCATTCTGCTATATTATCAGAAGCGATAATAACCTATGAAATAAATGTATCAAAGGATATTTTTATAATGGGAAATGAAAATTGGTATCAACAATTTGGAATTAAACCAAGTAATGACTACTCTGAAATTGTGAAGTCTATATCAGAGACTGTTATTCATAAAGATGATAAAGAAGTATTTTTAAATACATTTTTATGTAAACATTTATTAGAAGCCTATAAAAATAATATAAGTGAAATAAAGTTAGAATATAGAAGAATGAATCAAGATGATAAAATGATTTGGGTGCTTTGTACAATGCATTTAATAAAAGATTCTATTACGAATGATATAAAAGCACTTGCTTATATTAAAGACATCGACGAACAGAAAAATGAAGAAATCAAATTAAAATTAAAAGCTGAAAGAGATACTTTGACGGGATTATATAATAAAGGTACTACAGAAAATCTTATTAAAGATTTTCTAAATTCAGAAGAATCAAATTCGGGGATTCATGCTTTCTTTATTATTGATATAGATAATTTTAAATCAATAAATGATAATTTAGGACATGTTTTTGGAGATAAAGTTCTGTATGAAGTTTCTAAACAATTAAAGCCTATATTTAGAAGAGATGATATAGTGGGGCGTATTGGTGGTGATGAGTTTATAGTATTCTTAAAGAATATACAATCTTTTGAAAATGCTAAAAGTAAAGCAGATAAAATATGTAATATATTTAGAAATTCTTATACTGAAAATAAAAAAACGTATAAGATATCTGGTACAGTTGGAATTTCATTTGTACCAGAACATGGAACTGTATTTGAAGAGCTTTATCAAAAAGCAGACATGGCACTTTACTATGCAAAGAGTAAAGGGAAAGATAAGTATGCACTTTATAATGATTGCATATGTGAAAATAAACTCGAAACTAATATAAGTAATGATAGCGTGAAAGAAGAAAATCTTAAAGAGGAAATTGAATATGAGGATTCTAATCTATCACTAAAAGAAGTTCTTGATTCTATTGATAATTATATATATATAGTAAATACGAATACTTATGAACTTCTTTTTGTTAATAACAAGGTCTCAAGTTTAGGTTTAGAAATAAAAATAGGAGATAAATGTTATAAGTCGTTATTAAAATCTAATATTCCTTGTAATAATTGTCCGATTAATGGATTAAAAGAAAATAAAGATTCAAAATTTAAAACGGAGACAAATATATTTGGAGAAAATGTATCGATGGCAAGTTGGATTAATTGGATAGATGGAGAATATAACTGTCTTATAGAGTGCATAGATATTTCTTTATATAAAAATAAAAACAAATAAAAAGGATTATGGAAATATGATTAATTTAATATTGGGTTTAATATTTATAATTTACTATTTCTATCTTAAAATAGTTTTTGGTGGTATTTCATTTAGTGGATTTTTCTTAGTTATAGGAACGCTATTAATTGTTTATCAAATCTTAAAAAAGAAAATTAAAGAAAAGAAGGTTTTTTATAAAGTGATAAAAATACTAATTATTGTTTTCTTAATAGTATTCATAATTACTGAAAGCTTAATAATCTTTTATCCTAAAAATAGTTTTGAGACAAAAAGTGATTATCTTTTGATTTTAGGAGCTTCTGTAAAAAAGACTACGCCAAGTACTACATTAAAGGGAAGATTAAACACTGCTTTAAAATATTTAAAAGTTAATAATGAGTGCTATGTAGTAGTATCAGGTGGTAAGGGTAATGGAGAAAATATAACTGAGGCAAAAGCTATGAAGGATTATCTTGTTAAAAATGGTATAGATAATAATAGAATAATAGAAGAAGATAAATCTACAAATACTTATGAAAACTTTAAATATTCAAAGCTAAAGATAGAAGAGCATAGTAGAAAAAGAATAAAAGATATAAAAGTAAAAATTGTAACAACTGATTTTCATGTTCTTAGAAGTAAAATACTAGCATCTAGAAATGAATATAAAAATATTGCTTTTTACGCTAGTAAGTCAAAGCTTTCATTTGTTCCGACATATTATACAAGAGAATTTTTTGCAATATGGAAAACAATTGTTTTTGATAGATGAAAGTGATAGGCGACAAATAAAAATACTAGATATAAATCATAAATTTATATCTAGTATTTTTTATGTAAAAACCCAATAATTATAAAGGAATCCAAATGGTCTGACTCTTGGTTTATTATCTTCAACTGTAGTAAAATAGAAGATTGGATTTTCTTTAAAAAAATTCATTATTTTTTCCGTAACTAAACCCCCTTTATATTTTATATTAATATTATGAATATAAAATAAATATTCATAATATTAATATAAATCACTACGAAAATAATTGTAAGTTTATCTTGACTATTTAAAAATATAAATGAAGCTTTCAAAATCCATTTAAGTTTACATAATATAAATATAGTTAACTTTTTAGGCACATTTATAACCCAAGCATCTAATTACACATTTAAATGGATTTTAAGGAATTTTATATGGGATAGGTATAAAACACCGCATGATTTTATAGAATGTATTTAAAATCTAAAATACAAAGAGGTAAATTTTAGATGAAATTTATAAAAAATAAAATTTATGAATTTAATTAAAAAATTAAAAGCGAAGTTTGTTAAAATAAAAAAACAGAAACGCAAATATTTTCGATGGAAATTTATGTAGTATAACTAATTTTTAATTTAAAAAGAATTTGAATGGAAATAAAATTAGATGAACTCTTTATGATAGAAATATGGTATAGCTAAAACAAAAAAATTATAAAGTATAAATAATTCAATGCAAAAACTATTTAGAGTAATAAATTAATATGTTTGATTTCTATAAATTTTAAAAATATAAATACAAAGATAATGTTTATGAGAATCATAAAAAGAGGAAAAATCAATAAAAAAATCCAAAAAAATTACTGACATTTCACTGACAAATAAATAAATTATATTTATGTAAGTATTGAAAAAGCTGCATTTATAAAAAAAGGCATAAAATAGTATATTTTATGCCTTTTTTTTATAAATATATGGATATATACTATTTAAAATATAGTAACACATATTCATTATATTTAGAAAAGAATTTTATTCCTATTGTATATGAGGAGAATACTATTTTTTTATATTGGAATAATAATAGTAAATCTATAATATAGAAAAGAGGTATTTATAGTATGCATGAAAATAAAAAGAATCTATTAGATGGAAGCTTAGCTCAATATAATGATGCAGCAGTACCAAAAATACCAGTATTTGCTGGTAATGATATAACTTCAGAAGTTTATTATTTTAAACCTAATCAAGTTCTTAATGCCCATAGACATCCTAATGGTGAACAAATATTTGTTTTCTTAAAAGGAGCAGGGAAAATGAAACTTGGGGAACATGAATGTGATGTAAAAAAAGGTGACACTGTTTTTGTGCCAACAGGAGAATGGCATGAAATTACTAATGGAAGCAATGAGGAAATGGTTGCTGTTCAAATCACAAAAATCAATGCTGGAGCAGAATACAGAGGATAGATATATAGGTATTCTTACAATACTTTGATTTCTATTTTTTAATATAAACTTTAATCTCACTTATAAAAAGAGTCTTTTAAAAGACTCTTTTTATAAGTTTTGTAAGCTTTTAGTTAAAATTGATACATATTTATTTTATATTTTTTATTGCATTATTTGCAAACTCAGTGTTTACGATGTCTTTATAAGGTGCTTCTTTATCTAATTCCTTAGCTTCTTTCATAACATCCATTAGTTTATTTAGGCCTTCTTCTTTTAATACAGGGTTTTGAGACCATGCATCTATTGACTTATATCTATCTACAACTGTTATTAAATCTTCTAGAGAGATATCTTCAAAGAAAGGTTGCATAGCTTCTGCGATTTCTTTACTAGGAGCTTTTTGAACCCATAATTGACCTCTATAAACAGCATTTGTAAATCTTTGAATTAAATCTTTGTTATTTTTCATGTAAGATCTAGTAGTAGAGTAAGCTGTAAATGGTATTTCTCCAGAATCTTTTCCTATAGATGTTACTATATATCCACTACCTTCTTTTTCCATAGCAGTTGCTGTAGGTTCAAATGCTGTTGTAAAGTCACCTTCACCACCTGCAAAAGCTCCAGCCATTACTCCAAATTGGTAATCAGTTTGTTTATAACATTGAAACATACACTTAGTCCTTTGGTATGGTAGGGTATAGTATTAAAGAAAAGTCATCGCATTTTTGATTAGGTTCTTTTTTATATACAGCATGGTCAATCATAGTTTTAAGTAATATATTTTTTAGATAAGGTTCTTTCTCTTCTGTGTATTCTCTTAAGACTTTTTCAAGTTGAGGAATGATTTGCATTCTAACAGTACTTTTTTTCTTTGCTATCTCAATATCTATATTTACTTTATTTATAGAACTTTTAACATCTTCTATGCGTGATGTAAGTATATTTGAACGTTCTATAAATACATCTGAACTATATATTCCTTGTTCTAAAAAATCATGTAATCCTCCCTTTTGCTTTTTTAGGTACTCAAGCTCTTTTTTTAAACCTGTTAAAGTACATTTTAAATTATCTTCAAATTTATCTTTAAAAGTAACTTCTTCCTGTTTTAAAGATAGCTTATAATCTGTTAGCCATTTACTTAAAACATCTAAAACTTTATTTTCTAATATGTATAATTTAGTAGATTTATTTTTACAATTAGTGCAGACTATATATTTCTCATATCCACTTGATGTTGTATTAGATTTTGCAACTAAAGTATAGCCACAATATCCACATTTTATAATTCCAGCTAGAGGATTGGTTATTTTACTGTTTGGAGTAGGTGAGTTACTGCGTTTTTTTCTTATATATTGTGCTTTATTCCATATTTCTTCGCTTATTATTGGTTCGTGTTTTCCTTTTGCTTCCATTTGTTCATCAATACCTCTAGTTCTACTAGAATTTCTTTTCCTCTCAACTTTATTCCATACTATGTATCCGCAATATACTTTATTTTTTATAATATCCCTTACACCTTTTTCATACCAAGTTCTACCTGTTGTGGTTTTATAACCAAGTTCATTTAGATACTTTGATATTTTACAGGCTCCAACTCCTTTTAGATACATATCGAATACTATTTTAATAACATTTGCTTTATCTTTATTTACTACAAGTATTCTTTCTTTGTTGTTTAAGTATTTAATATCATATCCATAAGGAGGAGACTGAGCAATAAACTTACCTTCTTCAATGCTTTTAATTTTTCCTCTTTGCATACGCCTAGATATTAACTTTAATTCCTTGCGAGCCATAAAAGCTTCAAATTCGGAATATTCTTCATCAAATTCATCATTTAAATCATAGGTTTTTCTAGGAGTAATAATTTTTGTTTTGGATTTTTTAAATGTATCTAATATCAACCCTTGATCTTGCATATTCCCACGTCCTAAGCGGTCAATATCCATTACTAAAACAGCATCATAATTATTATTTTTAACTTCATCTAGTAACTCCAACATCTTAGGTCTATATTCTATACTTTCTCCAGAAATAAGCTCTTCCTTAATATCAATTACATTTAAGTTTTGTTCTTTTGCTAGTTTTAGTAGAGTTGTTTTATGTCTACTTAAGGTTTCAAACTCGCCTCTGTGTTCTGCTTCTTCATCAGCCCTGCTTTTTCGTAAATAAATAGAAACATTCATTAAATCACACTCCTTGAATATATTATATTCAGCAGTAAACTGATTATATTTAAAACATAAAAAATAAACATGTAAAAAATAGATTTTATCTTTTAACATGTTTATTTTGACAGATATCAGAATTTTTATTTTTGAAACAGAAATTTACATTTTTATAAATTTCAATCTTATATTTTTATATAACTTAAATTTAAAACTACTTTTTTATAACAGGTATCCATACTTCAAACTTAGCATTTTGTGGGTCTGGATTTAAGTAAAGTTCAATATCAGGACCATTTTCATACTCATATCCAGAAGTAGGTAACCATTCTGTTACAATACGTTTTTCTAGTTCTTGTATCGCTTGTGGGCATTGTCCTTCTCCAGAAAATATTGCCCAAGTAAAAGATGGAATAGTGTATTCATCTAATGTATCATCTATGGACGCTGTGCTTGCAACAGAGATAAAGTATTTCCACTCTTCTGAATCATTACACACACTTACACCTAATACACCTTTTAGTTGGCTATTCATCATAGGTAGTAGTTTTTGAATGGTTCCATCTAATGCAGATTGTTGCCACATTTTTGGAACAATCTCAAAGTTTTTTTCTAACTCAGTGTGAAGGCGTTGAGATACACCCACAATACGAAATGCTTCTTTCTTTTCAATTCTATAATTCATTTCTTCAGCTCCTTTTATAGTAATTTTAAAGCTAATTGGAGGAAAGGCCTTCAAGTTTATTGTTTCTTCTTTTTTTATAATCGATGGTGCAATACCATGGATACTTTTAAATGCACGATTGAACGCTGTTGGAGAAGAGTATCCATATTTTAAAGCTATATCAATTATTTTTTTATTATCATTTTGTAATTCTACAGCAGCCAAAGACATTCGTCTGCGTCGAATATACTCAGAAAGAGGTACATCTGCCATATAAGCAAACATTCTTTGAAAATGATATGTAGAACAACAAGCTATTTTTGCCAGTTGTTCATATTCAATTTCTTTTGTTATATTTTCTTCAATATAGTTAATTGCTTTGTTTAATCTTTCAATCCATTCCATAAAATCAGCTCCTTATACTTTTTATAATACGTATTTTTAAATAATTCTTCCTCTCTTTTTATGCACAAATTAACTAGCATAATAAAGTATAAATTTAATATTAAAAATTAACTTAAGTATTAAAGTTATTAATTATATAACTTTTTTATATTTAGTATATCATAGTTTAACACTTAATTTTATTAGAACATAATAGTTTTAATTTGATATATATCACCTCTAATTAAATACTTAATTGTATAGATGATTTTGGTTATATATTGATATTTTTCACAATTTATACTAATCAAGTATTTATAAATATTAATTGAGAATAGGACAATTTTTAATATACATAAAATGTAAAAAGGGAGGGGATTTGCATGCCAAAGATAGAAAAAGATTTGGATGGTACAACTACTATAACATACCTTGTTGATGATGTAGATGTTCCAACAGACGATAATGGTTATAAAATATCCATGACAGTACTACATGGAAATACTGTATGCCATGTAGTATCTCCTGAAACAATCCTAGGAAGAAAGTTTACAATAGAGGAAAAACGGGATAAAGATGATATAATATATGAAGCAATAGAAAAAATAATGATAGATAGACAATTAAAAGTACAAAACTCAAATAAAGAAGTTGCTAGTAATTAGCACTTCTTTATGAAATAAAGTAGGACAAATATCTTTAAAAACTTAATATTAAAACTACAAAATCTAATTTATAATAAATCTTTAATTAATAATATACTTATTGAGACTTTGATTATATATGATAATTTTATTATTTATAAAATATTGTTAAGATTTGAAATATCAATGTTATTTTAAAATATTTTTAAAATTTAATTTATTACATAAAATAAAATTGATATACATTTATCTTTGGGTATTAGAAGAAAAGCAGAGAGCTAGAAAATTTTATGAAAAACATGGATTTTATTGTAATAATGATGTACATACTATTGAGATTATGGATAAAAAAATTACTGATGTACGATACATTTATACTTTTAAATAAAAGATAGACTTTATATAAACTGTACCTTAAATTATTTTTATCATAATAACATACCTTCATTACAATATTTAATATTGAAAATCAAATATATTTATTAAAAATAAAAGCTTTCTCTAAGTTTGTGAAATGTTTGGAGATAGCTTTTATTTTTTTGGACAGTATATAAATTTCAAATCATTGTTGATAAATATTAGAAAGTATTTTTTTAATACTGACTTTTTGAAGCTTTAAATCGTTATATAAGATAGTAAAAGTAATTTATACTATATAAATCAAATTTATAAGGATAAAATTACTTGAAGTTTTCAATTTACAAAATACTAAGGAGGAAGATTATGAAATTTGATATAATGGAGTTATTTGTGTATGGATTACCAATATGGGTAATAGTTAGAGTAATTTCACTTATAAATAAGTATAAGAATAAGGAAAAGTATATTTTTTTGAAAGAAATAATTGTTAATCTATTTGTTCTTTATTTATTTATATTAATAAGTTTAGTTATCTTGCCAATAGATACAAATGAAAGCTATTTTTCGGGATTTACTATTTATGAAAAAATGAATATAAATCTATTACCATTTAAAGATTTTTTAGAGGGTGAATATAAAAATATAAATCTTCTAAAAAATAATTTAGTTGGAAACACCTTGTTGTTGTTCCCATTTACATTATATCTATGTTTAATAAAATCAAGTGTAAGAAATATTAAAAAGGCAATTGCAGTTACCTTTTTAATATCATTATCAATAGAAATTATTCAATTAATCATGAACTGCTTATCTATAGTTTCACAGTTAAGGGCTGTAGATATAGATGATTTGATAATGAATACTTTAGGTGGTTTTATTGCATACATTATATTTAAATTGTCTTATCGAGGAAAGCTTAAATATTTTATAGACAAGATATACATAAATAAGGAATTAAATAGTAACTCAAAAGAGGTTCTTGAGGATGATATTAAAAGTTATAAACACGATACTTTAAGAGAGGATAATTAAATTATAGTCAATGCTTAGTTTTATATATTATATTTAAATTTAAAATAGTTATCTATAAAAATTTGATGATAAATAAAATAAAGAATAAATAAGGTATTATCTAAAGGTGCAAAGTTACTTAAAGATTACCTTTGTTTTTAAATGTAAAATAATAAATTAAATTTTTTAATACTGACTTTTCTTTAATTTAAATCGTTATATATAGTGACGGAGGTGATAATAGTGAGTGATGCTAGGATTATAGCACAGATAAAAGCAGGTAAAAAAGAATTGTTTGATACTTTAATTGAAAAACATTATAATAGCGTCTATTGTTATTGTTATCGCCATGTAGATAATCAAATGACTGCACAGGACTTGACTCAAGATGTATTTGTAACAGTTATAAAAAATATAAGTAATTATAAACATTATGGTAAATTTGAAAATTATTTATATGTTATTGCTAGAAATAAGTGTAAGGATTTTTGGAAGAAAAAACAACCCATCTATTTAGAGTCACTAGACAAAGAGGAGTCTAAGCAAGAATTAGTAGATATAGAAAACAAAATATTTGTAAAAGAAGCTTTGACTAAATTGCCAGAAGTAGAATTTGAAGTAGTAATTTTGCGGTATTATCATGATTTAAAATTTAAGGATATTGCTAAGATTATGAATTCAAGTGTATCTGTTACAAAGTATAGGATAAATATGGCCTTAAAAAAATTAGAAACATATATGGAAGGAGGTAAACTATGAACAAGAAAAAAATTAAAAAAAGCTTAATGGAGTATACAGTTCCTAAATATGAAGCTTCAGCTTTTGAAAAGACTATTGAAACCATACATAAAATAACATTTAGTAATACTGATAAAAGAATGAATAGTATAGATTTTTTTATGTCTCAAATTGGTTTTATACGAAAAAGAACTTGGATTATGCAATTTCTAGTGTTATGTACAATATGTGTATTGCTATTCAATACATCAAGAGATAATAACTCATTTTATGAGATGTTAGCCTTGGTTTCTGTAGCAGCTCCACTTTTTATATTGACCAATATAGAGGAGATAGCAAAAGTATATAATAATAGTGTATTGGAAATAGAATTTTCAACAAAAAATACATTACATAAAATTATTGCTACTAGAATGATTGTTTTTGGAGTAAGCGATTTATTATTTATGTGCGTTATCTTATTACTAGCAAAACAAATAATTGATATCAATATCTTGTATATAATAATTTATATATTAGTACCTTTTAACTTAATGTGTATTGGATGCTTAGAAATTATAAATAGAAATAAAGGTAAGTATACAAATTACTATTGTATGATTTATGGTATATCTCTTGTCTTGTTAATATTTATGCTTGGTACTTTCAAAAATAGTATATATCAATTTGAAGCAATAGACCAATGGTTAATTATTTTTTTAGTAACATCAGTAATATTAATATATGAAATAAAAAAAACATGGAAACATCTTTGTTCATTTGAAAACATTATCATTTAAATAATAAATAACAATATACAGTATTAGGAGGAATTGTATGGAACTGAGTTTAGAACGTCTAACAAAACAATATGATAACAAAATTATAGTAGATAGGATAGAATTCAAGCTAAATGAAGGTATATATGGATTATTGGGAGAAAATGGAGCAGGAAAAACAACTCTTATAAGAATGATTTGTGGGGTATTAATCCCAACTTCTGGAGAAGTGAAGGTAGATGGTAAAAATAATTTAGATATGGGAGAAGATTTTAGAGATATGATTGGATATCTTCCTCAAGACTTTGGATATTATCCAGACTTTACTGCAAAAGAGTTTATGTTATATATAGCTTCATTAAAAGGGTTAATTCCTAGCTACGCAAAAGAAAAATCACAAGAATTATTAGAGATGGTTGGATTATCAGGTGTAGTTAATAAAAAAATAAGAACATTTTCTGGTGGTATGAAACAAAGACTTGGATTTGCTCAAACGTTACTTAATGACCCTAAAATTTTAATACTAGATGAACCAACAGCAGGTTTGGACCCAAAAGAAAGAGTCCGTTTTCGTAATTTGATTTCAGAATTTTCTAAGGAAAAGATTGTAATTTTATCTACTCATATTGTATCTGATGTAGAACATATTGCAGATAAAATTTTAATACTGAAAAAAGGAAATCTCATTTTGGAGGGCTCAGTAGAAGCAGTAACATCGAAAATAGAAGATAAAGTATGGAAATGTGTGGTTAATAAAAATGAAGTAGATTATATGACTGGTAAATATTGTTTAGCAAATATTCATCACTCTGGAGGTGTTGCCACTCTTAGAATTATAAGTAATACAAAGCCACATGATAATGCATGTAATATAAGGCCAACATTAGAAGATTTATATTTATATTGTTTTAATGAAGTACTATAAATGTGTGTGAGGTGATAAATATGTCTACATTAATTAAATTTGAATTAAAAAAGATAATAAGAAGAAAATCTACAATAGCAGTTATTTTAGGAAGTTTGGTTTTAAGTATATTTCTTTTTGCCTTAATGCCACTTAAAGAAAAATCTTATGATGATAATGGAAAAGAGTATAGAGGTCTACAAGCTATTGAACTTGGAAAACAACAATCTAAATTAAACGAGGGATACATAACAGATAAAAAAGTAGAAAACTCAATCAGAAAATATCAAAAGATATTTAATAATCCAAATAATATTGTAAAAGATGAAAATGGTTTTTCAAATTTTAAACAAGATGTTTATTTGAGATTCTTTTACCCAAATAAAACTTTTTATAACTTTATAACAGAATCATATAGTGAACCAAATGATATTAATTCTATGATACTTCAATCAATATCATTAAAAAATAGAACTAATTTTTATAAGTTTAGAAATGAAAAGGTAAATACAATATTAAATAGTGAATATTCAGATGGAAATTATACACAAAAAGAAAAAGAGTTTTGGTTATCTAAGAATAAGAAAATAAATGAACCCTATTTAAATGGATATTATGAAGGATGGAATTATTTTTTACTGGGTAGAGACCTACTAATTTTTACTATATTAGCTATATGTATAAGTATAGCTTCTGTATTTTCAGGAGAATATCAATCAGGCACTGATTCAGTGATATTGTCTTCTAAATATGGAAAAACAAAAGTTATAACAGCTAAAATAATAAGTTCCTTTCTATTTGGTACAATTGTTTTTACAATAAATACAATTATATCTATTGGAATTCTTCTATTGTCTTTTGGAGTAGATGGATGGAATTTACCATTACAACTTACTGTAAGCTCAACACCATACCCAGTTACATTTTTACAGGCAACTTTATTGAGTATTTTGGTTATCTATATGATATTAATAGCATTAATTGGATTTACACTTTTATTATCCTCTTGCATGAAATCGCCTTTTCCTGTTTTAATTACAGATATAGCGTTACTATTTATACCACTGTTCTTAAAATATAGTGAGACAAATTGGCTATATAATCAGATTCTTCGAATTTTGCCATCAAATGCTATTTCATTCTCATTTTCTGAGTATATAAACTACAGATTTGGAAGCTTAATAATAGATTTACCTACAATGATTATTTTTACAGGTTTAATATTATCAATTATTATTTTACCTTTTATTAAGAATAACTTTAGAAAACATCAAGTTAGTTAAAATACATAATATAAAAATATATAAAAATAATAACATAAAAAAGATATAAACGAAGAATTCTTCATTTATATCTTTTTTAGATTATATTGAAATTAAACTTAGTAATAATTATATAATATGTATTTTAGATGCTATAAATCACAGTTATAAATAGACTGATTTTTGGTAATCAGTTTGTTTATAACATTGAAACATACACTTAGTCCTTTGGTATGGTAGGGTATAGTATTAAAGAAAAGTCATCGCATTTTTGATTAGGTTCTTTTTTATATACAGCATGGTCAATCATAGTTTTAAGTAATATATTTTTTAGATAAGGTTCTTTCTCTTCTGTGTATTCTCTTAAGACTTTTTCAAGTTGAGGAATGATTTGCATTCTAACAGTACTTTTTTTCTTTGCTATCTCAATATCTATATTTACTTTATTTATAGAACTTTTAACATCTTCTATGCGTGATGTAAGTATATTTGAACGTTCTATAAATACATCTGAACTATATATTCCTTGTTCTAAAAAATCATGTAATCCTCCCTTTTGCTTTTTTAGGTTCTCAAGCTCTTTTTTTAAACCTGTTAAAGTACATTTTAAATTATCTTCAAATTTATCTTTAAAAGTAACTTCTTCCTGTTTTAAAGATAGCTTATAATCTGTTAGCCATTTACTTAAAACATCTAAAACTTTATTTTCTAATATGTATAATTTAGTAGATTTATTTTTACAATTAGTGCAGACTATATATTTCTCATATCCACTTGATGTTGTATTAGATTTTGCAACTAAAGTATAGCCACAATATCCACATTTTATAATTCCAGCTAGAGGATTGGTTATTTTACTGTTTGGAGTAGGTGAGTTACTGCGTTTTTTTCTTATATATTGTGCTTTATTCCATATTTCTTCGCTTATTATTGGTTCGTGTTTTCCTTTTGCTTCCATTTGTTCATCAATACCTCTAGTTCTACTAGAATTTCTTTTCCTCTCAACTTTATTCCATACTATGTATCCGCAATATACTTTATTTTTTATAATATCCCTTACACCTTTTTCATACCAAGTTCTACCTGTTGTGGTTTTATAACCAAGTTCATTTAGATACTTTGATATTTTACAGGCTCCAACTCCTTTTAGATACATATCGAATACTATTTTAATAACATTTGCTTTATCTTTATTTACTACAAGTATTCTTTCTTTGTTGTTTAAGTATTTAATATCATATCCATAAGGAGGAGACTGAGCAATAAACTTACCTTCTTCAATGCTTTTAATTTTTCCTCTTTGCATACGCCTAGATATTAACTTTAATTCCTTGCGAGCCATAAAAGCTTCAAATTCGGAATATTCTTCATCAAATTCATCATTTAAATCATAGGTTTTTCTAGGAGTAATAATTTTTGTTTTGGATTTTTTAAATGTATCTAATATCAACCCTTGATCTTGCATATTCCCACGTCCTAAGCGGTCAATATCCATTACTAAAACAGCATCATAATTATTATTTTTAACTTCATCTAGTAACTCCAACATCTTAGGTCTATATTCTATACTTTCTCCAGAAATAAGCTCTTCCTTAATATCAATTACATTTAAGTTTTGTTCTTTTGCTAGTTTTAGTAGAGTTGTTTTATGTCTACTTAAGGTTTCAAACTCGCCTCTGTGTTCTGCTTCTTCATCAGCCCTGCTTTTTCGTAAATAAATAGAAACATTCATTAAATCACACTCCTTGAATATATTATATTCAGCAGTAAACTGATTATATTTAAAACATAAAAAATAAACATGTAAAAAATAGATTTTATCTTTTAACATGTTTATTTTGACAGATATCAGAATTTTTATTTTTGAAACAGAAATTTACATTTTTATAAATTTCAATCTTATATTTTTATATAACTTAAATTTAAAACTACTTTTTTATAACAGGTATCCATACTTCAAACTTAGCATTTTGTGGGTCTGGATTTAAGTAAAGTTCAATATCAGGACCATTTTCATACTCATATCCAGAAGTAGGTAACCATTCTGTTACAATACGTTTTTCTAGTTCTTGTATCGCTTGTGGGCATTGTCCTTCTCCAGAAAATATTGCCCAAGTAAAAGATGGAATAGTGTATTCATCTAATGTATCATCTATGGACGCTGTGCTTGCAACAGAGATAAAGTATTTCCACTCTTCTGAATCATTACACACACTTACACCTAATACACCTTTTAGTTGGCTATTCATCATAGGTAGTAGTTTTTGAATGGTTCCATCTAATGCAGATTGTTGCCACATTTTTGGAACAATCTCAAAGTTTTTTTCTAACTCAGTGTGAAGGCGTTGAGATACACCCACAATACGAAATGCTTCTTTCTTTTCAATTCTATAATTCATTTCTTCAGCTCCTTTTATAGTAATTTTAAAGCTAATTGGAGGAAAGGCCTTCAAGTTTATTGTTTCTTCTTTTTTTATAATCGATGGTGCAATACCATGGATACTTTTAAATGCACGATTGAACGCTGTTGGAGAAGAGTATCCATATTTTAAAGCTATATCAATTATTTTTTTATTATCATTTTGTAATTCTACAGCAGCCAAAGACATTCGTCTGCGTCGAATATACTCAGAAAGAGGTACATCTGCCATATAAGCAAACATTCTTTGAAAATGATATGTAGAACAACAAGCTATTTTTGCCAGTTGTTCATATTCAATTTCTTTTGTTATATTTTCTTCAATATAGTTAATTGCTTTGTTTAATCTTTCAATCCATTCCATAAAATCAGCTCCTTATACTTTTTATAATACGTATTTTTAAATAATTCTTCCTCTCTTTTTATGCACAAATTAACTAGCATAATAAAGTATAAATTTAATATTAAAAATTAACTTAAGTATTAAAGTTATTAATTATATAACTTTTTTATATTTAGTATATCATAGTTTAACACTTAATTTTATTAGAACATAATAGTTTTAATTTGATATATATCACCTCTAATTAAATACTTAATTGTATAGATGATTTTGGTTATATATTGATATTTTTCACAATTTATACTAATCAAGTATTTATAAATATTAATTGAGAATAGGACAATTTTTAATATACATAAAATGTAAAAAGGGAGGGGATTTGCATGCCAAAGATAGAAAAAGATTTGGATGGTACAACTACTATAACATACCTTGTTGATGATGTAGATGTTCCAACAGACGATAATGGTTATAAAATATCCATGACAGTACTACATGGAAATACTGTATGCCATGTAGTATCTCCTGAAACAATCCTAGGAAGAAAGTTTACAATAGAGGAAAAACGGGATAAAGATGATATAATATATGAAGCAATAGAAAAAATAATGATAGATAGACAATTAAAAGTACAAAACTCAAATAAAGAAGTTGCTAGTAATTAGCACTTCTTTATGAAATAAAGTAGGACAAATATCTTTAAAAACTTAATATTAAAACTACAAAATCTAATTTATAATAAATCTTTAATTAATAATATACTTATTGAGACTTTGATTATATATGATAATTTTATTATTTATAAAATATTGTTAAGATTTGAAATATCAATGTTATTTTAAAATATTTTTAAAATTTAATTTATTACATAAAATAAAATTGATATACATTTATCTTTGGGTATTAGAAGAAAAGCAGAGAGCTAGAAAATTTTATGAAAAACATGGATTTTATTGTAATAATGATGTACATACTATTGAGATTATGGATAAAAAAATTACTGATGTACGATACATTTATACTTTTAAATAAAAGATAGACTTTATATAAACTGTACCTTAAATTATTTTTATCATAATAACATACCTTCATTACAATATTTAATATTGAAAATCAAATATATTTATTAAAAATAAAAGCTTTCTCTAAGTTTGTGAAATGTTTGGAGATAGCTTTTATTTTTTTGGACAGTATATAAATTTCAAATCATTGTTGATAAATATTAGAAAGTATTTTTTTAATACTGACTTTTTGAAGCTTTAAATCGTTATATAAGATAGTAAAAGTAATTTATACTATATAAATCAAATTTATAAGGATAAAATTACTTGAAGTTTTCAATTTACAAAATACTAAGGAGGAAGATTATGAAATTTGATATAATGGAGTTATTTGTGTATGGATTACCAATATGGGTAATAGTTAGAGTAATTTCACTTATAAATAAGTATAAGAATAAGGAAAAGTATATTTTTTTGAAAGAAATAATTGTTAATCTATTTGTTCTTTATTTATTTATATTAATAAGTTTAGTTATCTTGCCAATAGATACAAATGAAAGCTATTTTTCGGGATTTACTATTTATGAAAAAATGAATATAAATCTATTACCATTTAAAGATTTTTTAGAGGGTGAATATAAAAATATAAATCTTCTAAAAAATAATTTAGTTGGAAACACCTTGTTGTTGTTCCCATTTACATTATATCTATGTTTAATAAAATCAAGTGTAAGAAATATTAAAAAGGCAATTGCAGTTACCTTTTTAATATCATTATCAATAGAAATTATTCAATTAATCATGAACTGCTTATCTATAGTTTCACAGTTAAGGGCTGTAGATATAGATGATTTGATAATGAATACTTTAGGTGGTTTTATTGCATACATTATATTTAAATTGTCTTATCGAGGAAAGCTTAAATATTTTATAGACAAGATATACATAAATAAGGAATTAAATAGTAACTCAAAAGAGGTTCTTGAGGATGATATTAAAAGTTATAAACACGATACTTTAAGAGAGGATAATTAAATTATAGTCAATGCTTAGTTTTATATATTATATTTAAATTTAAAATAGTTATCTATAAAAATTTGATGATAAATAAAATAAAGAATAAATAAGGTATTATCTAAAGGTGCAAAGTTACTTAAAGATTACCTTTGTTTTTAAATGTAAAATAATAAATTAAATTTTTTAATACTGACTTTTCTTTAATTTAAATCGTTATATATAGTGACGGAGGTGATAATAGTGAGTGATGCTAGGATTATAGCACAGATAAAAGCAGGTAAAAAAGAATTGTTTGATACTTTAATTGAAAAACATTATAATAGCGTCTATTGTTATTGTTATCGCCATGTAGATAATCAAATGACTGCACAGGACTTGACTCAAGATGTATTTGTAACAGTTATAAAAAATATAAGTAATTATAAACATTATGGTAAATTTGAAAATTATTTATATGTTATTGCTAGAAATAAGTGTAAGGATTTTTGGAAGAAAAAACAACCCATCTATTTAGAGTCACTAGACAAAGAGGAGTCTAAGCAAGAATTAGTAGATATAGAAAACAAAATATTTGTAAAAGAAGCTTTGACTAAATTGCCAGAAGTAGAATTTGAAGTAGTAATTTTGCGGTATTATCATGATTTAAAATTTAAGGATATTGCTAAGATTATGAATTCAAGTGTATCTGTTACAAAGTATAGGATAAATATGGCCTTAAAAAAATTAGAAACATATATGGAAGGAGGTAAACTATGAACAAGAAAAAAATTAAAAAAAGCTTAATGGAGTATACAGTTCCTAAATATGAAGCTTCAGCTTTTGAAAAGACTATTGAAACCATACATAAAATAACATTTAGTAATACTGATAAAAGAATGAATAGTATAGATTTTTTTATGTCTCAAATTGGTTTTATACGAAAAAGAACTTGGATTATGCAATTTCTAGTGTTATGTACAATATGTGTATTGCTATTCAATACATCAAGAGATAATAACTCATTTTATGAGATGTTAGCCTTGGTTTCTGTAGCAGCTCCACTTTTTATATTGACCAATATAGAGGAGATAGCAAAAGTATATAATAATAGTGTATTGGAAATAGAATTTTCAACAAAAAATACATTACATAAAATTATTGCTACTAGAATGATTGTTTTTGGAGTAAGCGATTTATTATTTATGTGCGTTATCTTATTACTAGCAAAACAAATAATTGATATCAATATCTTGTATATAATAATTTATATATTAGTACCTTTTAACTTAATGTGTATTGGATGCTTAGAAATTATAAATAGAAATAAAGGTAAGTATACAAATTACTATTGTATGATTTATGGTATATCTCTTGTCTTGTTAATATTTATGCTTGGTACTTTCAAAAATAGTATATATCAATTTGAAGCAATAGACCAATGGTTAATTATTTTTTTAGTAACATCAGTAATATTAATATATGAAATAAAAAAAACATGGAAACATCTTTGTTCATTTGAAAACATTATCATTTAAATAATAAATAACAATATACAGTATTAGGAGGAATTGTATGGAACTGAGTTTAGAACGTCTAACAAAACAATATGATAACAAAATTATAGTAGATAGGATAGAATTCAAGCTAAATGAAGGTATATATGGATTATTGGGAGAAAATGGAGCAGGAAAAACAACTCTTATAAGAATGATTTGTGGGGTATTAATCCCAACTTCTGGAGAAGTGAAGGTAGATGGTAAAAATAATTTAGATATGGGAGAAGATTTTAGAGATATGATTGGATATCTTCCTCAAGACTTTGGATATTATCCAGACTTTACTGCAAAAGAGTTTATGTTATATATAGCTTCATTAAAAGGGTTAATTCCTAGCTACGCAAAAGAAAAATCACAAGAATTATTAGAGATGGTTGGATTATCAGGTGTAGTTAATAAAAAAATAAGAACATTTTCTGGTGGTATGAAACAAAGACTTGGATTTGCTCAAACGTTACTTAATGACCCTAAAATTTTAATACTAGATGAACCAACAGCAGGTTTGGACCCAAAAGAAAGAGTCCGTTTTCGTAATTTGATTTCAGAATTTTCTAAGGAAAAGATTGTAATTTTATCTACTCATATTGTATCTGATGTAGAACATATTGCAGATAAAATTTTAATACTGAAAAAAGGAAATCTCATTTTGGAGGGCTCAGTAGAAGCAGTAACATCGAAAATAGAAGATAAAGTATGGAAATGTGTGGTTAATAAAAATGAAGTAGATTATATGACTGGTAAATATTGTTTAGCAAATATTCATCACTCTGGAGGTGTTGCCACTCTTAGAATTATAAGTAATACAAAGCCACATGATAATGCATGTAATATAAGGCCAACATTAGAAGATTTATATTTATATTGTTTTAATGAAGTACTATAAATGTGTGTGAGGTGATAAATATGTCTACATTAATTAAATTTGAATTAAAAAAGATAATAAGAAGAAAATCTACAATAGCAGTTATTTTAGGAAGTTTGGTTTTAAGTATATTTCTTTTTGCCTTAATGCCACTTAAAGAAAAATCTTATGATGATAATGGAAAAGAGTATAGAGGTCTACAAGCTATTGAACTTGGAAAACAACAATCTAAATTAAACGAGGGATACATAACAGATAAAAAAGTAGAAAACTCAATCAGAAAATATCAAAAGATATTTAATAATCCAAATAATATTGTAAAAGATGAAAATGGTTTTTCAAATTTTA
Organism: Clostridioides sp. ZZV14-6009; assembly: GCF_020658095.1. Taxonomy (NCBI): domain Bacteria; kingdom Bacillati; phylum Bacillota; class Clostridia; order Peptostreptococcales; family Peptostreptococcaceae; genus Clostridioides; species Clostridioides sp. ZZV14-6009. The sequence continues at coordinate 179,100 of NZ_JAGWDG010000004.1, read as the reverse complement.
AACAAGATGTTTATTTGAGATTCTTTTACCCAAATAAAACTTTTTATAACTTTATAACAGAATCATATAGTGAACCAAATGATATTAATTCTATGATACTTCAATCAATATCATTAAAAAATAGAACTAATTTTTATAAGTTTAGAAATGAAAAGGTAAATACAATATTAAATAGTGAATATTCAGATGGAAATTATACACAAAAAGAAAAAGAGTTTTGGTTATCTAAGAATAAGAAAATAAATGAACCCTATTTAAATGGATATTATGAAGGATGGAATTATTTTTTACTGGGTAGAGACCTACTAATTTTTACTATATTAGCTATATGTATAAGTATAGCTTCTGTATTTTCAGGAGAATATCAATCAGGCACTGATTCAGTGATATTGTCTTCTAAATATGGAAAAACAAAAGTTATAACAGCTAAAATAATAAGTTCCTTTCTATTTGGTACAATTGTTTTTACAATAAATACAATTATATCTATTGGAATTCTTCTATTGTCTTTTGGAGTAGATGGATGGAATTTACCATTACAACTTACTGTAAGCTCAACACCATACCCAGTTACATTTTTACAGGCAACTTTATTGAGTATTTTGGTTATCTATATGATATTAATAGCATTAATTGGATTTACACTTTTATTATCCTCTTGCATGAAATCGCCTTTTCCTGTTTTAATTACAGATATAGCGTTACTATTTATACCACTGTTCTTAAAATATAGTGAGACAAATTGGCTATATAATCAGATTCTTCGAATTTTGCCATCAAATGCTATTTCATTCTCATTTTCTGAGTATATAAACTACAGATTTGGAAGCTTAATAATAGATTTACCTACAATGATTATTTTTACAGGTTTAATATTATCAATTATTATTTTACCTTTTATTAAGAATAACTTTAGAAAACATCAAGTTAGTTAAAATACATAATATAAAAATATATAAAAATAATAACATAAAAAAGATATAAACGAAGAATTCTTCATTTATATCTTTTTTAGATTATATTGAAATTAAACTTAGTAATAATTATATAATATGTATTTTAGATGCTATAAATCACAGTTATAAATAGACTGATTTTTGTACATCAGTTCTTACATTAACATTGTCTGCTTTTAAATTTTCTCCAATAGTAAGCCCTTTGTCTTTTAAAACATATTCAAAAGTCATTAGTGGAACTCCACCTTTTCTACCACCTAATATTTCTTTACCTTTCAAATCATCGTAGGAGAAATTAGGCATTTTTTCTCTAGCAACTAAGAAACTACCATCTCTTTTAGTTAATTGAGCAAAGTTTACAGCATAATCGTTTTTGTTTTGATTATATACATATATGGAAGCTTCAGGACCCATTAAGCCTACATTTGCTTCACCTGAAATTAAAGCTGCCATAGTTTTATCCGCACCTTGAGTATTTATAAGGTCAACATTTATTCCTTCATCCTCAAAAAATCCTTTTGTAATAGCAGCATATTGTGGAGCATAAAAAACAGAATGAGTAACTTCTGCAATAGTTACTTTATCTAAGTCTTTAGCTGAATCAGAGTTATCATTTTTATCGTTAGAGTTAAAATCACATCCAGTTAAGCATATTGTACTCATAACAATAGAACTTGCAATTGCGATTATTTTTTTAAACATAATAAATACCTCCTATAAGACATCCGAATAATATATAATATTAAATATTTATTGTAGTTGTTACAAAAATACATATATATAGAATTTATTTCTACAAGATTTAAAAATAATTTTTATGTTTGATTTTCAAGTAATCAACTATATTAAATAGATTGTATTGATTATTTGTAAATTAAGATATAAAATTAAAACAGTAATATTTTTATATAAATTATATAGGCATAAAGTTTATTAATAATAGATATTAAATTAATCCATATAAACAATAATTTAATTCTATAAATTTAAAAATATTTTTATGTAAGGTAGTGAAAGTTTACATTTTATACTCTAACGAATATATTTAAACAAGTACAGTTAAAATGGAGGAAATTAAATGAAACAAAATAAATATGACAATGATGAATTTTTTGGCAAATACAGTAATATGGACCGCTCTAAAAAAGGGCTTGAAGGTGCTGGAGAATGGCACACTCTAAAAAAAATGTTACCTGATTTCGAGGGAAAAAGAGTATTAGATTTAGGGTGCGGTTTTGGGTGGCACTGTCAATATGCAGTTGAAAATGGTGCAGAGTCTGCTATTGGAATTGATATTTCAGAAAAGATGCTAAAAGAAGCAAGAAATAAAACAAAATCTGATAATATAAAATACATATGTATGCCTATTGAAGATATAGATTTCCCAAAAGATTGTTTTAATGTAGTAATTAGTTCTTTGGCTTTTCATTATATTCAATCATTTGAAGAGATATGTAAAAATATAAGTAATTGTCTTTCAAGCGGAGGAGATTTTGTATTTTCGGTTGAACATCCTATATTCACTGCATATGGAACTCAAGAATGGTACTGTGATAAAGATGGAAACAATTTACACTGGCCGGTAGATAACTATTTTACAGAGGGACTTCGAAAATCAAATTTTTTAGGTGAAGAAGTTATAAAATATCATAAAACATTAACTACTTATCTAAATACTTTAGTTAAAGCTGGATTTGAGATATTAGAAATCATTGAACCTCAACCAGAAGAGAAATTATTAAATACAATTCCTGAAATGAAAGATGAATTACGTAGACCTATGATGTTACTTGTTTCTGCAAGGAAAAAGTAATAAAAAATAGTGGAATTTTGGTTGCAAGTGATTATGGGCAAATTGGGGCAAACCTGGATGGTAATCTGCCGTTGCTCTGCTATGCGGATTAAGTGGGCAAAAAAATGAGGAATATGTGGTTTGTTTCAGCTAACAGACTACATAGTAGTATAAACTAAAGGATGGTGAAAATAAATGAAACGAATATTTTTGGTTGAGGATGATAAGGCAATTGCTAAAAATCTTATGCTTTTGCTACAATCAGAGGGATTTACAGTTACCCACGCTCCTACGCGAGGTGAAGCTATTGCCACACTTGCCAGAAATAAGTTTGACTTGGCATTGATTGATATTTCCTTGCCTGATGGAAATGGCTTTACAGTTTGCACGGAAATTAAAGAAATGCAAGATGTTCCCGTTATCTTTCTGACAGCTTCAGGCGATGAGGCGAGTGTTGTTACTGGACTGAATATAGGGGCAGATGACTATATAACCAAGCCTTTTCGTCCGCGTGAATTGATTGCGCGAATTGGAACTGCCCTACGAAAAAGCGGACGTTCAGAATCGGCTTTTGAAATCTGTGGACTTCATGTAGATATGGCAAGTGGTGTCGTGAAAAAAAATGGAAATGAGGTTTTTCTTTCAGCTTTAGAGTACCGCTTGTTGTTGGTGTTTATCAGTAACCCAAAAAGTATTATTACAAGAAGCAGGCTACTTGACGAATTATGGGACGCGGCGGGTGAGTTTGTCAATGATAATACATTGACTGTGTACATAAAGCGCTTGAGGGAGAAGATAGAGAGTGACCCAGCAAACCCACAAATAATTCTGACCGTTCGTGGTACAGGATATAGATTGGGGGGCGGTTATGCTTCGGAATAGAGAGTTTAAGAAGTTTGCCATTTTATTCTCTTTAATGGCTGTCACCACTGTAACACTTGGATTTGCAATAAATATGGCTGCGGGAATCCTTGCCATTGCTTCTGTTACTGCTTTTGGTGTAGCGTTTTTCTCTTTTACCAAAGCTCGATATGAAAGCATTGCACAGATTTCAAATCAAATCGATCTTGTGCTTCATAATGATGACCATCTGTATATTGGTGAATCGGATGAAGGCGAACTTTCCATTCTGCACAGCGAGATAACAAAAATGACGCTGTGTATTCGGGAACAAAATGATGCGCTAAAAAAAGAAAAAGAACATCTTGCCGATTCGTTAGCTGACATAGCCCACCAACTCCGCACACCTCTCACATCTGCGAACATTATTCTGTCATTGCTATCAAATAACCCTGATGAAAATCAACGAAAAGCATTAGTGCGGGAAACAGAGGAATTATTTGTACAGATGGATTGGCTGATTACTTCCCTATTGAAATTATCTCGCTTGGACGCAGGTATTGTAGTTTTCCAAAGCGAGCAGATAGATGTGAACAACTTGATATGCAACTCACTTCGACCATTTCTAATCCCAATTGAACTGCATAACATTGCTTTGCAAATAGACGTGCCTAAAGGAATGATTATTCAGGGCGATTCAGGTTGGCTTTCGGAAGCAATTCAAAATATTCTCAAAAATTGCATAGAAAGTGCAGGTGATAGTGGGAAGATTGAGATTGTTTGTGAGGACAACCCACTGTTTACTGAGATTGCTATCCATGACAGTGGAGCAGGCTTTGAAAAAGAAGATTTACCCTACTTGTTTGACAGGTTTTATCGTGGGAAAAACTCAGAAGCCACAGGATATGGAATTGGATTGGCTCTCTGTAAGATAATTATAACACGTCAGGGGGGGACGATTACCGCAAAAAATCACCAACAAGGTGGCGCGATATTTGTCATTCGTTTCCCAAAGTGACTAATCTCTCACCTGAAAGTCACAGAGATGTAAGTTGAAAGTTATATTATATGGGTAAACCATAAGAAAGGAGACTTACATAATGGAGTTCTTAAAAATTGAAAATCTATGCAAGGTCTACGGCAAGGGCGAGAACCAAGTTACTGCACTTGACAATGTTTCACTTACAATAGAAAAGGGGGAGTTTACCGCAATCATAGGTTCATCTGGCTCTGGAAAATCTACATTGCTTCACATCATCGGTGGAGTGGACGTACCAACAAGCGGAAAGGTGTATTTGGACGGGCAGGATGTATACGCCCAAAGCAATGAAAAGCTAGCCATTTTCCGCAGACGACAAGTCGGTCTGATTTACCAGTTTCACAACCTCATTCCCACTCTGAATGTTGTGGAAAACATCACTTTACCTATACTGATGGACAAGCGAAAGGTCAACGAGGAACGCTTGAATGACTTGATGAATCTGCTTGGGCTAAAAGACCGTAAAACACATTTACCCAATCAGCTTTCTGGAGGTCAGCAACAGCGAGTTTCCATAGGACGTGCTTTGATGAACGCTCCAGCGGTCATGCTTGCTGACGAACCCACAGGCAGTTTGGATAGCCGAAATGGTCATGAAATTATCAATCTACTGAGATTAAGTAATAAAAAATATCGTCAAACCCTTATCATCGTCACACATGACGAAAATATAGCCTTGCAAGCAGACCGCATTATCTGCATATCAGATGGCAAAGTGACACGAGATGAGAGGAGGTAGATAGGTCATGAACATTTTCAACAAAGTTGCTCTGCAAAACATGAAAAAGAGACGCACACGAACGATTGTAACGGTTATCGGAGTTGTTCTGTCTGCTGCCATGATTACAGCAGTTGCTACACTTGCCATTTCCCTGCAAAACTATATGGTAAATGGCTCGATTGAGAAGTATGGCGATTGGCATGTCGAGTTTTTGGACGTTAATCCCTCTTTCGTACAGGAACAGACAGGAAACGATGAAGTTGCAAATACCGCAACATTTGAAAATATTGGCTATGCAACGCTTGATGGCAACAGAAATCCGAGCAAGCCATATCTTTTTATAGCCGGATTCAGCAAAGAAGCCTTTGATACTTTGCCTATAACTTTGATTTCTGGAAGATTACCTGAAAACAGTGGTGAGATTCTTGTTTCTGGGAAAGTTGCAACAGACGGTAGCGTCAAATTCGCGGTGGGTGATACTATTTCCTTGCCCGTGGGAAACCGTATGAATGGAAATAAGAAGCTTAGTCAGAGTGATCCATATACTGCTGAGGATGAAACTCTTGTGTCACAAGGCGAGAGAAGCTATACAGTTGTTGGTACCTACCGAAAGCCTGTATTTGAGGAATCTTCCGCACCAGGATACACATTGATAACCAAAGCGGATGCACAAGTCAAAGCGGATAGCCTCAGCCTGTTTGTCACGTTGAAAAATCCACATAAGGTTCATTCCTATACAAGAAACACTGGAGACCATGCTTACGTTTTAAATGATAATGTGTTACGTTTTATGGGCATTTCCGACAACAACTTGTTCAATATGCTTTTGTACTCAGTTGGGGGTATTGTGGTCGCCATCATCATGCTCGGCTCGATTTTTCTAATCTATAATTCGTTTAACATGTCGTTGAACGAACGCACACAGCAGTTCGGAATCCTTTCATCTGTTGGAGCAACAGCAAAGCAGCTACGTAATTCGGTGCTGTTTGAGGGTCTTTGCATTGGTGCTGTTGGAATACCGATTGGTGTTGCGGTTGGTATAGTCAGTATTGGGCTTGTGATTTCTGTTATCGCAAAAAATTTCGCAAATGTTCTCTACACCAACGTCTCTTTGACCTTGACGTTGTCCATCCCCGCAATCGTCGTTGCGGTAGTGGTCAGCATGGTTACCATCTTAATCTCGGCTTATATTCCGGCCAGAAAGGCCGCTAGCAAACCAGTGATGGAGTGTATTCGCCAGACGAACGAGGTAAAAATCGAATCCAAAGCCGTGAAGATATCAAAGCTCGCACAGCGTATTTACGGTCTGGAGGGAACTCTTGCACTGAAAAATTTTAAAAGAAACAAGAAACGCTATCGTAGCATTGTGTTGTCGCTTGTTTTAAGCATAGTGCTGTTCATATCAACTAGTGCTTTGGTAGCAGATCTGAAACGGGTTTCAAATCAGGCGTCAGAGGTTACTGACCAGGACATCATTTTTTCCACACAGGATATGAATGACAGCAAAATGCTACAGCTTTACGATAAACTGAAGACTGCCAATGGTGTTTACGAAGGCTTGTATCAAGAACTTATGACCTATTCATGCGTTGTTAAAGTAAGTGAACTTACAGATGATTACTTGAACTATGAGGGTTCACATTCGCCACATGAAACGGTTGATATGCCAGTAGATATACAGTTTCTTGATGACAGTACTTATCTCAATATTATCAAAGATTTGGGGTTGCCAAAAGAAGAATATACTGGGCAAAATGCAAAAATGATTGCCGTTTCCATGATGGTGGAGGATGACCATACTATTGATATCTTCACAAATTCTTCTACGAATGTTGACCTTACTCCTGAAACCAATGACGATTCAAAGGTGTCCAAGAGACAAAACGTAAACATTACGTTTGTCAAAACCGTGCCACCAGATTCTCCCCCAGGCATCAGAAACTTCAAGATGAGAAAAGCCTCCTTCAGAGTGCTGGCACCTTATTCTGTCAAAGATGCGTTTGAGACTCCAAATGCTTCTACAGGAATTAAAAGTCTGAGCTTTCAATCAAAGAATCCCACTCAGTCAGTTGCAGAAATAGAGAAAATCATCGAGAGTGAGGGGATTACAGCCGAGTACAACCTGTACAATATGTATGGAATGATGGACGAAAACCGCAATTACATCTTCATTGCCAACGTGTTCGCCTATACTTTTATCATTATGATCTCACTGATTGCAGTCGCCAATGTGTTCAACACAATTTCCACAAATATTAAGCTGCGCCGTCGTGAGCTTGCCATGCTTCGCTCTGTGGGAATGTCTGAACGCGATTTCCAGAAGATGATGAATTTTGAGTGTGCCTTTTATGGAATGAGGGCTCTGCTCTTTGGACTTCCTATAGCGGTAATTTCTTCCTGGCTAATTCATAAAGGAATGGTCACGGATGATATAGATTTTGTACTTCCATGGGCCAGCATCGGAATCAGCGTATTTGTCGTTCTCTTTATAGTGTTCATTACAATGTTGTATGCCATTAGTAAGATAAAAAGAGAAAATATTATTGATGCACTTAGGGATGATATGACTTAATAGAAAATTAAAGAAACATCTGTGTGATTGAGTTCAAATGATTCACAATCGTTCCGAAAGGCGATTTAGACATTGAAAATACAGAATTCATAATATAGAAGTAATGTGAATTAGATTAGGGGTTCTTATGAACCCCCTTTCTATTTTTTGTATAAAAAAGGAGATAATTCAAATTTTTATTTTGAGACATCCCCTTTATCTATTTTTTATTATATGTAAAATAATAAACTTATACTTCTACATAGTATATTTCATTTCCATTTTCTTCTATAAGCTTTTTTAAATCTTCAAACTTTAAAAATACAGTAGCAGTATTGTCATTTGGATGTATACCTATTTTATCCATTTTTAATAAATCTTTATCAAATACAATTTTTACAATAGCATCGGTATCATTTAATATACCAAAAGGTGTTACAGCTCCCTTAGTAAGTTTTAGATATTTTTCAAGTCTTTCTTCAGAAGCAAAACTAAGAGGTTTACTATCAATTTTTTGGCGTATATCCTTTAAATCTGCTTTTTTATCCTTACCTAAGACAACTAAAAAGTGCTCTTTACCCTTAGAATCGCGAAGGAATAAATTTTTTACAACAAACTCCATTTGTAGTGTTTTTAATTGTTCCATTTCATCAATTGTATAGACTGCAGGATGATTTACAATTTCATAAGATATATTTAATTCATCCAATTTTTTATATACTTCTTGTTGAGCGTTCATAATTTCCTCCTATTGGTAATTTATTTGATATATAAAAATAATATTATCAAATTTTAGCCCCTATAGCTTTGCGTCACTAGATTTCCCTAGTTTTGCCTAATTTCATTTTAATTCTTACTATTATAATAATTCAGAATATATATTTTTTCAAGTAAAAAATTATATATATATATATAATATAAGCTTTAAAAACTAAAAATTTTCCAAAAATAATTTGAAAATAGAGACTTAGTTACCATTTATAAATCATATAAAAAGAGGTTATATAAAGTCAGATATGAAAAAACTATATTATACTATCTTTTCTTTTTGGAATAAACTATACTTTAAATATAGATATTTAATTTTAATAATTTTAGCAGTAAATTATCTTAGAAAGGAATGTGCTTTATATGTCTACAGACAAAGTTGTTGGAATCATAGATGAAGAATTAGCTGAACTTGCTGGAATTAAATATACTGGTAAAATTTATGCTTCTTCTGGTGTTATAAAACATATAAAGAAAAAACATAGAGGTCAATTAAGTAAAGACATTTTTAACGATATACTAGAAACTATAAAAACAGTGCTCAAATCTCCTGAGTATATAGGAAGTCATCCTAAAAAACCTGGTAAAAGTGTAGAATTTGTAAAAAAACTTGATAATTATATATTAGTTGCTACAGAACTAGATACAAAAAAAGGATATCTATATGTCTCTTCATTATATGCCATAAAAGAAGCAAAATTAGAAAGTAGAATTAGTAGTGGAAGAGTATTACAATATGATGGTTAACATAATATTATTAATTTTTCCTAAAGCATTGAAAAATATTGTCAAATAGCTTATAATATAAATATATATGTAAATATTTATTAATTAGATTTGAGGTTGGAAAAGGCACCCAATACGCTACTTATAGAGTAGTTAATAGAGATGCAGGATACGCCGCCCTGCCAAGTCTAATTAAATTTAAAAGAGAGGATTAATTCCTCTCTTTTTGTTTTTTAAAATTAATTTATTTAAAAGGGTGAAAAAATATGGAGATATTTAGCACAAAAGAAATACTAGAAAGAATTTTTTATTAGTTTTTAAAAATTTAGTTAGAAACTATATCATTATGGAAAAAAATGTATTATAATATGTAGAAATATTATAATAAGGAGCGATTGGATATGAGTTTATCAAAAAAAATAGAAGATAAAAGAAAAGCTAAACAAAGAGCTGAAAAAGCCAAACAAGCTAAAATTGCAACAGCTGGTGTCGTATTAGGAGCTGTTACTGGTGCAGTTGGAGGAGTATTACTAGCACCTAAATCAGGAAAAGAAACAAGAGAGGATATAAAGGATGCATCTCAACAAATTGCTGATAAAATAAACATGAAAACAGTGGATGCAAAAGGTAAAATATCTGAAAAATTAGAAGACAGAAAAGGAAATTTCATTGAATCAAAGCAAAAAATAAGAAATTATATAGATAATAAAAAACGAGTTGAAGATTCTAGCGAGGAAGATAGAGTAATAGACATTATTGAGCCAGTAAGTGCCACTGAGGAATAATAATGAATAACACAATAACAATTAATATTAGTATAATATATGTATTATTAGCTATACTTGGGTGTATCGCTTTAATTTATTTAATTATTGTACTTGCTAAATTACATAAGATTTTAAACAATGTTGGAAATGTATTAAATGAAAATACTCAAAATATAAATACAACTTTAAATAATCTTCCTAGTGTTGTAGATAGTTTTGGAGAAGTAGGCGAGAATATGAAAGATGTAACAGAAGCTGTTACTGAAGTTACAGCAGACTTTCTTGTTACTAAAGATAGTGTCAAATCAAACATGGATGTCATAGTTGATATATTAACTATAATTAAAAATGTTTTTTCAGATAAAAAATATTAATACTATAAGCTTTAGTATTTCTGTAAATTTAAAACCTTACTAAACTAATTTTTTAGAAAATATTTTATAAAGTATGAATAAATAAAGATGTATCTATTGATGAATAAACATAATAAGTAGATACATCTTTTTATTATATTTTTTGTAAAATAAACAATATTTAAATATTATTTATTTTATAATTTACCTATTTGTCTTAATGCTAATTTTACAGTTTCATATCTATCAGCACCATTTATTATTACATCACCTTTTACAAGATTATTAGCTTCTCCACCTACAACATAAACTTTTTTGCCTAAGCCTTGTTTATAGCTAGATGCTTCTACTACTAAAGCATCTTTCAATTGCCAGTATAAAATTTGAGCAGCAACTTTATCAGCGTCACCCTTATAAACTATTACATTTTCATACACTTTATCTCCCCCTTGAGAATTTGATATAGATTTATTTAATATTCCTTCTGCTATTAATTTAGCAACTTTATCTTTATTATTAACATAGTAATCTGTATCTACTTTACTATCTACAAAGCATACTTCTATTAATATTGCTGTTGCGTTAGTGTGATTAAGCCAATAAAGACCTCTAACATCAGCCTTTGCACCCCTATTTTTAAATACCGTAGCTAATTTAGAATTTACTTTTTCTGCATATGTCTTTCCATTATTGCTTTTATATATTGTTTCTGTACCTTCTGGAACTGAAGTTATGACATTTGCATTAAAATGAATTTGAACAGCTAAATCAGTTTCTTGCTTATTTGCTATAGCACATTGGTCAGCTAAATGATTATCTGACTTATCAACCCTTCCTGTATAAACAGTAGCCCCGCCTAATTTAAGCCATTTAACTACTAAGTCACTTATTATTCTTGTCTCTTTACCTTCGTTTATATATCCAACAGCTCCTGTGCCTTTTCCAGTTAAAGTGTGCCCTGGTATTACTACTACCTTCAAATTATACATCTCCTTTATGATTAAATTTAACTTCTATTTAATATATGCGCTATTTAAAATTTTGTTTCTTTTTATACTTTAATTATCTAATATAAAGTATTTTGTAAAATTATAGAATAATAGGTAGTAAGTATTAAAATTGCAGTTTTGTATATAATACATTGCTTGATTGTAATAATCTCAAGGCATATTCATCCATCCTATATCCAGTTTTATAGTAGATATGTTTAATTCCAGATTGAATTATAGCCTTAGTACAATTTAAACAAGGAAAATGAGTTACATAAATAGAACAATCTTTAACTGGTATACCTTCTTTTGCACAATAATAAAGTGCATTTTGTTCAGCGTGAATGGTTCTGATGCAATGTCCATCTCTCATCTCGTGACCAACTTCACTACAGTGATTATCTCCAGATATACTACCATTATATCCAGTAGATACGATTCTATTTTCTGAATTGACGATTATTGCACCCACATAAGCTCTATCACAAGTACCTCTTTCAGCTACTGTCTCACATAATCTCATAAAATACTCTTGCCATGAACATCTATTTTCAAGTTTATTTTCCAAACTAAATACCTCCAAATCTTATATTTAATATATAAGATTTATACCTTAAAAATAGTATTAAAAACAAATTTATTTTATAGCTAAAAGTATAAAAGATAAAATAAACTTCAAATTATTTTTTTAATAATTAAATTCTATTACATTAAACTTTTTTATAAAAATTTCATCATAAAGTATGAAAACTGTCTCAATAAAATCAAGACAGTTTTTTATAATCAAAATTTATAATACAAGTTCATATTTTTCTTTAAACTCTTTTACAGCTTCAGGCCATGCCTTTTGTTCTGTAATACCTTTTTCTTTAGCTATTTTAATTGCAATTTCTCTTATCATTGCAGCTCCTTCTAATATTCCCATTTTCAATCTCCCTTCAAATATCTTTTTGTATAGAATATAAATAGTGCTGAAATTTCTTACATATTACATCTACAATATCTATACAACATATAACTTATGAATTCCTTTTATTTTCATACGCCTTTAACCGACATATAATTATATGCATTAATACTTAAAATTATGAATTTGATAGTAATTATTTTTTGTCTTTCATACACAATTGTGTAAGTTTCAAAATAGGGTAATTGGTATTTTAATTGTTCTATTACTTTACAATATACTCAATAAAAAATAAGATTGTATGACATATCTCCAGATATTATAGAAAGATGAATTGTACTATTGGATTTAGTGTATAAAATCAGTGAAAATCTAACTTGTTTTACTGATTTTATACACTAAAAACTGTAGGTAAATTTGTTTTATATTTCTCACAAATATTCCTACAGTTTCAAATATTAAAGTTATACAGTTATAATTTTTTGATTGTACAATTAAAGTGCTTCTAAAAAACTATCCTATAGTATAAATACTAGGATGATTAAATTTACTAAACAAGATTTTTTATTTATCTAGAATTGTATATTTTTTCGATAATGTTGACTACAGCATACATTGCCCATGCACAAATAGCTAATACAAATACACCCATCATTACCAAATCTAGCTTAAATACTTGACTACCATAAACTATCAAGTATCCTATTCCATATCTTGATACCAAAAATTCTCCTACTATAACACCTACCCAAGCCATACCAATATTAATCTTAGTTAAGTTTATTAAATTTCCTGTATTTGCAGGTAATATAAGTTTAAATAGGATTTGTGATTTGCTAGCTCCAAAGCTCTTTAACATCTTAATTTTTTCTTCATCTATATTAATAAAGTAATTATAGGCTGAAAGTATGGTAACAACAACAGAAATAGTTACAGCTGTTACTACAATTCCTTCTATTCCAGCACCAACCCAAACTATAATTATAGGAGCTAAAGCAGTCTTAGGAAGAGCATTTAAAACTACCAAAAATGGGTCTAATATTTTTGATAATTTTTCTGACCACCAAAGAGCAATTGCTACTAGAATACCTAAAACAGTTCCTATAACAAGACCAAGAACTGTTTCATATACAGATACTCCAATATGTTTAAATAGTTGGCCACTAGATGCATATTGAATAAACAAATTGTAAATATCACTTGGTTTACTGAATAGAAAAGTATTTATAACATTTAAATCAGCTAAAATCTCCCAAATTATAATAAAACCAATTAAAATTAATAGTTGATAAAATAATACATTTCTTTTTTCTCTTTTTACACCTTTAATATAGTTTATATATCCTTCAGATCTTTTATTAAGCCTCATGTGTATCTAGCTCCTTCCATAATATGTCGAAATACTTTTGAAAATCGGGAACTTTACGTGTTTTGAGAGGCGTTTTTGTTCCATCCATATTAAGTTCAATGTCATAAATATTTTTTATAGTAGCTGGTCTTTTAGATAGTATTGCAACTTTATCTGATATGCTTATTGCTTCTGCCATCACTACAGAAGTGCGACCTATCAGACAACAGAAACTAAGTCATCCATGTCAGCACCCATATAAACAATACTAAGAGTACCACTAGAACTATCCCAAACTATAGAATCAACAAGAGTAGAAAGCAATAACTTCTTATTATCCAGATTAGCATTATCAACCATATCATTAAACTTTTCTAAATTACTAACAACAATATCTAAATTAACACTGGCATTTTTAATATCAACACTTTTATCTTCTAAGTTTCTAAACCTAATCCTTAATTCTTCAATTTCATTATTTAAACTTTCAATCTGAGAGATAATATAATCAGAAGCAACACTACCAGTATTTTTAGCAAGCTCCATAACCAAATTCCCAATGCTCTTTTCCTTATCCTCAATAGAATTCCTAAATAAATCAATCTCATTTTTAACGCTATTTGATACATCATCAACTTTAATCTTATTTTCATGAAAAGCATCTATAATAGATTCAACATTACAATTTTTAATTCTTTCAATAATAATATCTTCAACTAAAGGCCCATTAAGATTTTTACAATTACAGGCATCAACACCGAGATTCTTTTTAGTACCACATACATAATAATACTTTAATTCTTCATCAGTTCGTTTACCTTTATAAGTAATTCTCATATTAGAACCACACTTAGAACATTTTAAAAGTCCTGATAATAAAGCAACTTTACCAGTAGCAGTTCTTGGACTCTTATCACGATTAGCATCAAGTAAACCTTGAACTTCAAGCCAAGTAGTAGAATCTATAATTCCTTTATGTTTAGCAATAGCTGCTATAGGTGTAGATGTATTTTTAGCATAAGTAAGTATTCCACATTCATTATCAGGAGTACCGATAACTTCCATATTGTTATTTCTAAGATATTCTACAACAACATCATTAGCTTTCACATAAGCAGGACTTCTAAGTATACCAGATAATGAACTAGGGTCAAATTTACCACCACGAGGACCCTTTATTCCATTGTGATAAACATATTTGTATAATTGAGATAGAGACCTAAGTTCTAGATACTTAGCATAAACTATTTTAACAACTTCCATTTCACCATCACTAACTTCTAACTGATACATGCTTCTTTCTTTTAGGTTTTCATCTAAGTATTTAATCTTTTTACTGCTAAATCCATGAGGAGTTTTGCCACCTAGCCATCTTCCAGTACGAGCAAGTTCATACATATTATCTTTTATACGTTCAGCTATTGTTTCTCTTTCAAGCTGTGCAAATACACTAGATATAAACATCATAGCTCTTCCCATTGGGGTAGAAGTGTCAAATTGCTCTTTGATAGATATAAAAGATATATCTAGTTTATTTAGTTTTTCTATTAAAGTAGAGAAGTCAGATACATTTCTTGATATTCTATCTAATCTATAGCACACAAGATAATCAAACTTTTTTGCTTTCGCATCTTGCATCATTTTCTTAAATTGAGGTCTATCTATATTACCACCGCTAAAGCCTTCATCTTCATATATTAAAAAATCTTTTATACCAACAGACTTAGCATAGTCCATACATAGTTGTATTTGATTTTCTATAGATTCACCTTTACCAGTAAACTTTGATTTTCTTGAATAAATTGCAGCTTTCAAAATTAAAACCTCCTATAAGTTAGGTAGTTATTTATATTGTATTCAATGCTAAAAAAATACCATAACTTTTAACAATATCATAAATCTATTCTTTATAATATATGACTATTTATTTCTTTTATTTCTTTGCTTTTTAAATTCTAAATCAGTTTTATCAGTCTCTTAGATTTTACTTCTATATCACGAAAAATCTAGTAAATAATCAGCAGATACATTAAATTTAGTACTTAGTTGTATCAGGACAAATCTATAACTTCATAAACTAATATAAAAAGTTATAATCTAAATGATTTTATAAGGAAGAATTTTTAAAATTAAGCCTTATAGCAAAAACTTTGTAGGAGGTTTGTGTATGGAAATCAAAGTTATAGAGATTTTTCCTAAAGATGAGGCTAAACTTAATGAAATAGAAATGGCTAAAGCTAGATGGTTTGTAAATATAGTAAGCAAAAAATATTCTAAAGAAGTTTTGGATAAAGCTTTTAATACTTTAGAAGAAGACTTAAAAGTAAGTAAAACTGATGCATAAATTTCGATTATTGATTTAGAAAATTAAAGATTAAATATAAAAAAGAGATATACAAATGAGAAAATATCTAGATGTATTTTATATACTATTAACTTGACATTAGATTAATCAAATAGTATATTTTAATATAACACAATGAAGTGTTAAAAGAGCAAAGGAGCTCCATAGATTTTATCTATGGAGCTTTTTTGTGCATTGAATTTAAGGAGGAGATAAATTTGAATAACTTTGAAATTAAAACCAAAATAAAATTTGGAGAAGGAGCATTAAAAGCACTACAAGAATTAAAAGATAAACATGTATTAATAATAACAGACCCATTTATGGTTAAATCAAAAACAATAGATAAAATAACATTTAACTTAATAAATTCAACATATCAAGTTTTTGAAGAAATAGTACCAGACCCACCAATAGAAACAATAGTAGCAGGAGTAGAAAAATTTAAATCTATGAATCCAGATATAATAATAGCATTAGGAGGAGGTTCTGCTATAGATGCTGCAAAATCTATAATGGATTTTTCTAAAAAAATATTAAATGCTAATGATATAGAATTTATAGCAATACCAACAACAAGTGGAACAGGTTCAGAAGTAACATCATTTTCTGTAATAACAGATAATCAAAAAGGGTGTAAATATCCATTAGTAAGTGATGATTTACTTCCAAATATGGCAATACTAGACCCAGAACTTGTAAAAACTGTACCAAATTTTATAACAGCAGATACAGGTATAGATGTATTAACACATGCAATAGAGGCTTATGTATCCACAAATGCTAATGATTTTTCTGATGCACTTGCTGAAAAAGCTATAAAATTAGTATTTAAGTATTTATTAAAAGCATACAAAGATGGAAATGATATAGAAGCTAGAGAAAAAATGCACAATGCATCTTGTTTAGCAGGTATGGCATTTAACCAAACATCACTTGGTATAAATCATTCTATAGCGCATGTATTAGGCGGAAAATTTCATATACCACATGGAAGAACAAACTCAATATTACTTCCACATGTTATAGAATATAATTCATCAATAATAGGATATACCAACATAGCTTACTCAGATACAGCTATAAAATATGCACAAATAGCAGAATTAGTAGGGTTTGGTAATGGTAATATAAGAATAGCTGTTAAAAACTTAGTAAATGAAATAAAGAAACTGCAAAAAGAAATGAATATGCCAACTAAATTGACACAGTGTAAATTAAGTCTAGAAGATATAATTAATGAAGAGAGAGAAATAGCAAGGCTTGCCATAAAAGATACTTGTACATTAACCAACCCTAAGGTACCAACTGAAGAGGATATAATAAACATATTAAATAATATTAAATAACTACATTTTATTACATGTAAACATAATATTATACAAATAGGGAAAATGTTTTTAAAAATATAAATTATATATTGACAAATATAAAGCAGAAAACTATAATAAAGGTATCACAAAGGTGTGATATTTTAGTAAAAAAGCAATGGAGCTTCTTAGGAATATTAATATTATTCTTATGGAGCTCCTTTTATTTTTAGCAAGTAATTTTTTAATAAACTATACTTAAAGAAAGCAGGGAATAAATTTGGCTGAAGAATCTAAGCAAAGAGTTATTCAAGAATATGTTCCTGGAAAACAGGTTACATTGGCACATATAATAGCCAATCCTAATGAAGATATATATAAGAAATTAGGATTAGTGCTTGATAAAAAAGATGCGATAGGAATACTCACAATAACACCAAGTGAAGCATCAATAATAGCAGCAGATGTTGCTACAAAATCTTCAAATGTATCTTTGGGGTTTATAGATAGATTTAGTGGTTCTGTAGTAATATCAGGTGATGTAAGTTCTGTAGAATCAGCATTAAATGATGTTTTAGAAGTTTTAGGAAATATGTTGAACTTCTCATCTACTAAAATAACAAGGACATAATAATACAATGAAAAATATAATTTTTATGGGAAAAACAGGAAGTGGTAAAACCACTTTGTGCCAAAAACTAGACCAATTGGAATTGAAATACAAGAAAACCCAATCAGTAGAACTTTACAATGATGCAATAGACACTCCAGGTGAATATATGGAAAATAGAAGCTTGTACAATGCATTGATAACAACATCTGTAGATGCAAAAATTATAGCAATAGTATATGATGCTACACAAGAAGAAAATTATATAGCACCAGGATTTGCAAGTATGTTTTGTAAAGATGTAATAGGAATTATAACCAAAATAAATATGTCTACTGAAGATGAAATTAATATAGCTTATGAACGATTATCACTAGCAGGAGCAAGTCAAATATTTAAAATAGATACAATTGATGGTATAGGACTTGAAAAATTGTTTGAATATCTAGAAAAATCTAAAAAAATAGACGAAATTTAGGGGAAAATATTTTTTTAACTCAAAACTATGATAGAATTAAATTAAACAGAGAGTTAAATAAAATATAAATTTAGCATTTTATAAAAACATAAAAATATATATAAAACTATTTTAAGAAGATTTAATCTTTAAGTGAGGTAGGAACATGGGGAAAAAAATACTATTGGTTGATGATGAACCACTGTTAAGGATGGATATAAAAGATGTCCTAGAAAATAATGGTTATGAAATAATAGGAGAAGCATGCGATGGGTTTGAAGCTGTTGAAATGTGTAAAAAACATAAGCCTGATTTAGTTATAATGGATATAGAAATGCCAATTCTTGATGGTATAAAGGCAGGTAAAATAATATGTAAGGAAAATCTAGCAGGTGGAGTACTTTTATTAACTTCATTTGAAGATAAAGAATACATAGAAAAAGCTAAAAGTATAGGTGCTTATGGATATTTAGTAAAGACAGCAAGTGAAAAATCACTTATACCAACTATAGAAATGTGTTTAAATAAAGTAAATGAATTTGAAAGAATGAAAAAAGATTTAGAGAAAGTAAATTCTAAATTAAATGAAAGAAAGTTAATAGAAAGAGCAAAAGGTATACTTATAAGAGAGTTTAAAGTTTCTGAGGATGAAGCATACAATATAATAAGAAAATTAAGTATGGATAAAAGAACTTCAATGATGGAAATTGCTAAAATGATTATAATAGGGTACGATGATTAATACGATAAAAAAAATAGCAATTACACAAACATACTTAAATAAAAATGAAATTGAAAAAATTATAGAAGTATCAAAATCCTTAGATTTAATGGCTAACTTTTATGAGGCTGATGTTTTTATAGATGTATTAAGTAAATGTGATGATGAAGCAATTGTGGTGGCACATGGTAGACCTAAAGAAAAGTCATTATACTGTGAAAATGTTATAGGAAAAAAAGCTCTAATTGAAAATGAACCAGGAGTTATAAAGTGCTTAAAGACTGGAGAAAGAGCACGAGATATTAAGGCTTTAACACAAGAATATAAACTGGTTAAACAGAATATTCAACCAATAACATTGGATGACAAAATTCTAGCAGTATTAATAGTTGAAAAAGATATAAGTAGTGAAGTTAAAAATGAGTTTGACACTAACGAAGATGAAGAAAATAAAAATTCACATCAGTTTATAAAATTGATAGAAAATAATGACTTTTTAGTTGATAATTTAAATTCTGCTATACTTATATTTGATAAAAATGGAAAGCTGAAAATTAAAAATCGTATTGCAACTGACATGTATAAAAGTATTGGGTTTGAATGTGATATACAAGATATGCATTACAATGATTTATACATAGAGCATACAGTGTTTGAAGATATATTGATAGATGAGAATTATGATGAAACAAATGAAGTTTCAATAGGTAATATGTTTTTTAAAATAAAAACCATATACATCAAAGATGATGAATTTAAGGTTTGTAAAATAGTACAAGATATAAGTGATTTAAAACGAAAAGAAGAAGAACTAATTTTAAAAACAGTAGCTATAAGAGAAACTCATCATAGAGTAAAAAACAATCTTCACACAGTAATATCTATAATAAAAAAACAAAGTAGATTGTCTCAAAACGAGGAAGTTAAACAATGTCTAGATAATATAACAAATAGAGTGTTTGCAATTCTTTCAACTCATTACTTATTATCTAAGGAAATCGATAATAATATATCTATATTAGAAGGTATAAATTTATTAGTATCAAATATTCAAGGCGGATATCTGTTTAATAAAGATATCGATATATGTATAACAGGTGAAGACTTTAAAATTAGTGGAGAAAAAGCAACAGCCATACTTTTAGTTATAAATGAAGTACTACAAAACTGTTATGACCATGCTTTCAAGAATAGAGAACGTGGTAATATACAGATATTAGTAAATAAAGATAATGGTTTGAGAAATATCGCTATTATAGATGATGGAATTGGATTTGATAGTGATAATATAAATAAAAATAGTTTAGGAACATATATAATAGATAGTTATATAACTCAAATGCTAAAAGGAAGTATAAAAAGAAAGAGCAGTAAAAATGGAACCGAAGTGTTAATTACTATACCTACATAAATTAATATTAGATAATAACTCATCTACAAGGTAGTAGTTTTAATTGAGCAAAGAGGCTTAAAGTTATTAATAGATTAAGTTAATCAAATATATTTATAAAACTTATAAATATATTTGATTTAACAAATATTTATTATAGCTTTAAGCCTCTTTGCTTGTTTAAGACATACTTAAATTTTAGGAGGTGAGAAAATGAGAGAAGAATTATTAAGTGTTGGTATTGACATTGGGACAAGTACTACTCAATTGATTTTTTCTAAATTAATAGTAGAAAATACTGAATCAAATTTTTCGGTACCTAGGATAAGTATAGTAGACAAGGAAATTATTTATAAAAGTAAAGTTTATTTTACTCCTCTTATTTCAAACAAAGAAATAAATGGACAACAAATAAAAGAAATAGTTGAAAATGAATATAAAAAAGCAAATATATCTAAAGTAGATATACATACAGGAGCAGTAATAATAACTGGCGAAACAGCTAGAAAAGAAAATGCAAATGATGTACTTCATACTTTAAGTGGATTTGCTGGAGACTTTGTCGTTGCAACAGCAGGACCTGATTTAGAAAGTATAATATCAGGAAAAGGAGCAGGGGCTCATATTTATTCAAAAGAACATTCAACTACAATTGTAAATATAGACATAGGTGGGGGAACTAGTAACATAGCTTCATTTAAAAGGGGAGAAGTAACTGATACTGGGTGTTTGGATATAGGTGGAAGGCTTATAAAGGTAGATAAAGCAAGTAAGAAGATAACTTATATTTCGCCTAAAATAGATAAAATCATAAAAGATAATAACTTAAATCTTCAAGTAGGAACTGTAGCTACAATAGAAAATACAAAACCAATAGTTAATATAATGGTTAATTTATTAATGGAAAGTATAGGATTAAAATCTCAAACGCCTTTATTTGATTTTATAATAACTAATAAGTCAATAAGTATAGATGAAAAAATTAAAAATGTTTCATTCTCAGGTGGAGTAGCAGATTATATTTACTACAATGGAGAAGTAAAGAATTATTTTGAATATGGTGATTTGGGAATTTTACTTGGGCAAGCAATAAAAAATTGCGAATACCTTAAAAAAGTAAATGTAGTCAAATCAATAGAAACAATAAGAGCAACAGTGGTTGGTGCAGGTTCTCACACTACTGAAGTAAGTGGAAGTACAATAACCTACACTAGTGAGTCATTCCCAATTAAAAATTTACCAGTTTTAAAATTATCAGTTGATGAAGAGATTGGTACTTCAAAACAGATTAGTCAAGCCATAGAAAATAAACTTAACTGGTTCAAATTGGAAAATGATTTACAGAAAGTTGCTATAGCTATGATAGGCAAGAAAAATCCTACTTTTTTAGATATACAAGAGTATGCTAAAGGATTTGTAGATGGAATGAAACAAATTATAGAAAATAATTTGCCTTTTGTGGTAATCGTTGAAAATGATATGGCAAAGGTGCTAGGTCAAGCAATATATGCATTATTGAACTATAAAAAAGATATTGTTTGTATTGATAGTGTAAAGGTTGAAAATGGAGATTATATTGACATTGGAAAACCTATAGTTGAAGGTAAGGTTTTACCTGTGGTAATAAAAACATTAGTTTTTAATTAATAGAAGGGGGTAAGTAAATGATTTTAAAGACAAAATTATTTGGACGTACTTATCAGTTTAAAGGCTTATATGATGTAATGGCTAAAGCTAATGAAGAAAAATCAGGAGATAAATTAGCAGGTCTTGCAGCACAATCAGCTGAAGAAAGGATAGCAGCAAAAGTTGTTTTATCACATATAAAACTAGAGGATATAAGAAATAATCCTGCAGTAGCATATGAAGAAGATGAAGTAACAAGAATAATACAAGATGCTGTAAATGAAAAAGTTTATGCAGAAATAAAGGACTGGACAGTATCTGAACTTAGAGAATGGTTATTAGATTCAAATACTACAAGTGCTGATATAAGAAGAATATCAAGAGGGTTAACTTCTGAGATTATCGCAGCAGTTGCAAAACTAATGTCAAATATGGACTTAGTTTATGCTGCTAAGAAGATAAAGGTTACAGCCCACTGTAATACAACTATAGGAGAACATGGAACATTATCAGCAAGACTTCAACCTAATCATCCAACAGATGACCCAGATGGAATACTTGCATCGCTTCTTGAAGGTCTAACTTTTGGTATAGGAGATGCAGTGCTTGGATTAAACCCAGTTGATGACTCGGTTGAAAGTGTTACCAAAGTATTAAAAAGATTTGAAGAGGTAAAGCAAAAATATCAAATACCAACTCAAACATGTGTATTAGCCCATGTTACTACACAAATGGAAGCGATAAGAAATGGTGCTCCTGCAGATTTAATATTCCAATCTATAGCAGGTTCTGAAAAAGGAAATGAAGCATTTGGATTCAATGGCGATACTATAGAAGAAGCTAGACAATTAGCTTTAAAACACGGAACAGCTACAGGACCTAATGTCATGTATTTTGAAACTGGACAAGGTTCAGAATTATCTTCAGAAGCACATCATGGAATAGACCAGGTTACTATGGAAGCTAGATGCTATGGATTTGCTAAAAAGTATGAACCATTCTTAGTAAATACAGTTGTTGGATTTATAGGACCAGAATATTTATATGATGCTAGAGAAGTTGTAAGAGCAGGACTTGAAGACCATTTTATGGGTAAATTACATGGATTACCAATGGGTGTTGATGTTTGCTACACTAACCATATGAAAGCTGACCAAAATGATATGGAAAACTTAGCTATATTACTAACAACAGCAGGATGTACATACTTTATGGGAATACCTCATGGAGATGATGTTATGCTTAACTATCAAACAACAGGATACCATGAAACAGCATCACTTAGGGAAATGTTTGGACTAACAGCAATAAAAGAATTTGATGCTTGGATGGAAAAGATGGGATTCTCTAAAGATGGTAAATTAACAGATTTAGCGGGAGACGCATCTCTATTATTAGGATAGGAGGTATTTAGTATGAATGAGAAGGATTTAAAAGCATTAGTAGAACAGTTAGTTGGGCAAATGGTTGGAGAATTAGATACTAATGTTGTATCTGAAACTGTTAAAAAAGTGACTGAAGTTGTAATAGATAATGATGCTTGTATAGATGACATAACAGAAGTTGATATAAGAAAGCAATTACTAGTAAAAAATCCAAAGGACGCAGAAGCTTATTTAGATATAAAGTCTAAAACGCCTGCAAGAATAGGTATAGGAAGAGCTGGTACTAGATATAAAACAGAAACAGTTTTAAGATTTAGAGCAGACCATGCTGCTGCACAAGATGCTGTTTTCTCTTATGTAGATGAAGAATTTATAAAAGAAAACAATATGTTTGCAGTAGAAACTTTATGTAGTGATAAAGATGAATACTTAACAAGACCAGATTTAGGAAGAAAATTCTCTCCAGAAACTATAAATAATATAAAATCTAAACTTGGAACAAATCAAAGGGTTTTGATGTTAGTAGGAGACGGGCTTAGTTCAGCAGCTATAGAAGCAAACTTAAAAGACTGCGTGCCAGCTATAAAACAAGGTCTAAAAATGTACGGAATAGATTCAAGTGAAATTTTATTTGTTAAACATTGTAGAGTTGGTGCTATGGACCACTTAGGTGAAGAATTAGGTTGTGAAGTTATATGTATGTTGGTTGGAGAAAGACCAGGATTAGTTACTGCTGAATCAATGTCAGCATATATAGCATATAAGCCATATATAGGAATGGCAGAAGCAAAGAGAACAGTTATATCAAACATTCACAAAGGTGGAACAACTGCAGTTGAAGCAGGTGCTCATATAGCTGAACTTATAAAAACTATGTTAGATAAAAAAGCTTCAGGAATAGACCTTAAATAAAGTCGAGGGAGTGTAGAATATGAAAAACGATGTAATTCGTCCTAATATATTAGGAATTAAGATAATTTCAAATATAAGTCCAGAAATGGCACAAAAACTAGAACTAAAATCACATCACAAAAGTTTAGGTTTAATAACTGCAGACTGTGATGATGTTACATACACAGCTCTTGATGAAGCAACTAAAGCTTCAGAAGTTGATGTTGTGTATGCAAAATCAATGTATGCAGGTGCTGCAAATGCTTCAACAAAGCTTGCTGGTGAAGTACTAGGGATAATAGCAGGACCAAGTCCAGCAGAAGTAAGAAGTGGTCTAAATGCAGTAGTTGATTTTCTAGAATATGGAGCAACTTTTATAAGTGCAAATGATGATGATTCAATAGCATATTATGCTCACTGTGTATCAAGAACAGGTACATACCTTTCAGAAGTAGCAGGAATAAGAGAAGGTGAGGCATTAGCTTATTTAGTAGCACCGCCACTTGAAGCAATGTATGCGCTGGATGCAGCAATGAAGGCAGCAGATGTTAAGATGTGCGAATTATTTGCACCTCCAACTGAAACAAACTTTGGTGGAGCATTACTTACAGGTTCTCAATCGGCTTGTAAAGCAGCATGTGATGCATTTGCAGAAGCAGTAAAATCAGTTGCAGATAATCCAACAGGATTCTAGGATAATTAAATGGATGCTGTAGGCTTAATAGAAGTAATAGGATATGTTGCTGCAATCGAAGCTTCTGATGCTTGTTTAAAATCTGCAAATGTTAATATCTTAGAAATTGATAAGGTTGGAGCAGGCATTGTTACTTTAACAATATGTGGAGATGTTGGTGCTGTTGAATCAGCTCTAGAAGCAGGTGAAATAGCAGTTTCTAGAATTGGTACATTAAGAGCATCACATATTATACCAAGAATACATAATGAAGTAACCGATGCTTTATTTAAAAATAAAGAACCTAAAGTCTGTGAAGTTTCAGAAGATACAGAGGAAAACTTTGAAATTACATTAGAAATAACTGATAATGTATCGAAAAATTTATCGGAAAAAGATAATGTAATTTTAGATGGCACTGAAAATAGTGAAAATAATAATGAAAAACTATATAGTGATATAAATAAAATTAACAAAGAAATTGAAGTAGTTGATGATAGTTTAACAGAAACTAATGAGGAAAAAATAGAAAATACTAATGATAATAAAGAAGTATTAGAACAAGTCAAAATAGAAAATTCTGATTTTGATAGAGATGATTTATCAAAGAACAGCGTGAAAAAACTTAAAGCTATGGCTAAGAAATTAGACTCTTCAATAACTTATAAAGATTTAAATGTTCTTAAAAAAGAAGAATTGATAAACTTAGTTAAAAAGCTTAGCAGAGGGGATAGATAGTTATGACACTTTTAGATAAAGATTTAGTATCTATACAAGAAGTCAGAACTCTTGTAAAAAGAGCTAAAGTGGCTCAAGAGAAACTTTCTAAAATGAGCCAAGAGCAAATAGATAAAATAGTAAAAGCTGTTGCAAATGCAACATTTAATAATGCTACTAAATTAGCTAAAATGGCAAATGAAGAAACTGGGTTTGGAAAATGGGAAGATAAAGTAATTAAAAATACTTTTGCATCCATGGGAGTTTATGAAACTCTAAAAGATACAAAAACTATTGGAATAATTGGTGAAGATAAAGAAGCAAATACGATAGATATAGCTATACCAGTTGGAGTTGTGGCAGGTCTTATACCTTCAACAAACCCAACATCAACAGTAATATACAAAACTATAATATCTTTAAAGGCAGGAAATACTATAGTTTTCTCTCCACATCCAAATGCAAAAAAATGCATACTTGAAACAGTTAATATAATAAGTGATGCAGCTATAAAAGCTGGAGCTCCAGAGGATTCAATATTATGTATAACTAATCCAAGTATAGTTGGAACTAATGAATTAATGAAACATAAAGATACAAACTTAATATTAGCAACTGGAGGAGAAGCAATGGTTAGAGCTGCTTACTCTTCAGGAACACCAGCTATCGGAGTTGGACCTGGAAATGGACCAGCATTTATAGATAAATCAGCAAATGTTAAGTTAGCAGTCAAAAGAATAATAGATTCTAAAACTTTTGATAATGGTGTTATATGTGCATCAGAACAATCTATAGTAATAGAAAAATCTATGGAAGAAACTGTTTTAAAAGAACTTAAAAATCAAGGTGCGTATATTTTAAATGAAAAAGAAAGTGAGAGATTAGCAAAATTCATATTGAGAGCTAATGGTACTATGAATCCACAAATAGTTGGTAAGAGTGTTGAGGTAATATCAAATTTAACAGATTTAACAAATGTACCTAAAAATACAAAAGTTCTCGTTGCAAGAGAAAATAAAGTTGGTCATAATGTAGCCTATTCAAGAGAAAAACTTACGCCAATACTAGCGTTCTATGTTGAAGAAAATGTAGAGGCTATTATGAATAGATGTAGAGAAATATTAATAAATGAAGGTGCAGGTCATACCTTCTCAATGCATGCAAATGATGAAGAGTTGGTAAAGAGATTTGCTCTTAACATGCCAGTATCAAGAATACTTGTGAATACTCCTTCAGCACTTGGAGGAATAGGTGCATCAACAAACCTTGTGCCAGCACTAACACTTGGTTGTGGTGCAATAGGTGGAAGTTCAACTTCAAACAATGTAGGTCCACTTGATTTAATAAATGTTAAAAGAGTAGCTTATGGAATCAAAGAAATAGAAGAACTTGGAAGAGATACATCTCAAGTTGAAAAATCAATGTTTGACTCAATGGATAAAGAAGAATTAATAAATCTTCTAGTTCAAAGATTAGTCAAAGAACTAGCATAACTAAAACAAACAATGAAATTTATAGCTATAAATTTCTAAAAATAAAAACTATAAAATTAAATTTTTGGAGGATAAGATTATGGCAAGTGCAAACGCATTAGGAATGATAGAAACTAAAGGATTAGTAGGAGCGATAGAGGCAGCAGATGCAATGGTTAAAGCTGCAAATGTACAATTAGTAGGAAAAGAACAAGTAGGTGGAGGATTAGTTACTGTAATGGTAAGAGGAGATGTTGGAGCTGTTAAAGCTGCTACAGATGCTGGAGCTGCAGCTGCTGAGAGAGTTGGAGAACTAATATCAGTTCATGTTATACCAAGACCACATTTTGAAGTAGATGCTATATTACCAAAAGTATCAGCTGAGTAATATAAAAGCAATTTTAAAATTCAAATTTTGATTAAAAAAGAGGCTATCTCAAAAATGAGTCTTACTAATAAACTCAATGTATTTTGAGGTAGCCTTTTTTATACATCTAATAGGAGATGTGATAAAATGGGTGTTTTAACAGAAAACGAAATAAAAAGAAAAATAGGAAAAAACAAAGGCAATGTAACTGAATTCTATATAGAAAAAGGACAAATAATAACTCCTTCTGCAAAATCTTATTTAACTGAGAGAAGTATTGAACTCAAATATATTGATAAGCTTTCAGATATAAATAATGAGCCCAAAGAAGTTATAAAAGAAGTAGTTAAAGAGAAAACATATAAATATACTACTGTATTTGGTGCTAAATTAGATGAAAAACCAGAACATATGACTCAATTAAATGGAAATCTTTTAGTTTTTAAAGACCATAAAAGAATAATACTAAGAGGTAAAATAGATTCTCTTGAATCAGAAATACTAAAAGCACAAATTCTTTGCCAAAAACTAGGTATGCCAAAGCTTGTTAAGGAATTACAAGAGGTATTAGACTTTGTAAGAAATATAATGAGATGTGAGGTTTTAGAAGAAAAACTAGAAGATTTTAAACTTTTAGGATTGACTCCACAAGAACTTAGAGAACAATCTCACTATCCTAAAAAATACTTTGGTATAGGACATGAGTTCCCAAGTTATGAAATGGGAGAAGTAGTAGTAGCTATAAATAGTATAAGAAGCAATACACGAGAGGTTGAACTTGCAGCTTACGAAGCATTTAAAGGTGAGTACGGAAATGTTCAAAGAGAAGATTTAATAAAGGCACTTAATAGATTATCGTCAGTATTTTGGATAATGATATATAAAGTTAGAACTAATAAATATAAGTAGTTGGAGGACGCAATGGAGAGTCTATTAAATGAAATAGTAGAAGAAGTAATAAATAGAGTTAAAAAAGAAGCATTCATAGAAGTTGAGGCATCAGGAAGACACGTTCACTTAAATAGAGAAGATGTAGATAAATTATTTGGTAAGGGATATACTCTTACAAAATTAAAAGACTTATCTCAACCAGGTCAATATGCTTGTAATGAAAGAGTCACAATAACTGGTCCTAAAGGAAGTATAAAAAATGTAGTTGTACTTGGGCCATGTAGAAATGAAACTCAGGTAGAAATATCTTTAACAGATGGTTCAACTCTTGGATTAAAAGCTCCTATAAAACAAAGTGGAGACTTAGAAGGTACTTTAAGTATTAAAATATCAACACAACATGGTGAAGTTGAACTTGATAAGGGGTTAATGGTTGCTAAAAGACATATACACATGACTCCTAAGGATGCTGAACAATTCAATGTATGTGATAAAGAAATAGTTGAAGCTAAGGTAATGGGTCAGAGACCTTTAACATTTGATGATGTAGTAATAAGAGTTAGTGACAGCTTTAAAACTTACATGCACATAGATTATGATGAAGCCAATGCATGTGGCTATTCAAAAGGGACTGTTGCTAAAATAATAAAGAAAGCATAAATTAATTTAACTTCTAATTTCATTTACTATATACAATGTTGGAAGTATTAAAAATACATAAAAGTATGAAAGATGAATATAGAAAATACCTCTAGGGAGGATTAAATATGAATTATGATGACCTTGTAAATCTAATAATAGAAGAAGTTTATAAAAAAATAAATAATAATGAATTGAAAGTATCTAGTAAACCTAAAGCTGTAATTGTATTTGAACAGGATAGTAGTAAATTTAACTTATTAAAAGATGAATTTGAAATAGTTGAATTTGATAGAAGTACAAAAGAGTGTGAAATAGTGATAGTTTCGAAACTTTGTATGAGAGGATTATCAAACATAGCACTTGGGAATTCAACAAGTGAAGAAGAAAGATTTATACTAAAAATGATTATGAAGCGTAAAAAAGTATATCTCTTAGATGAAGGAATTGAATACAAAAAATATAAGGATACTGCACCAAAAGCATTATATAAGAAGTTTATGTCCTTTGAAGATGAAATATGTAAATTTGGTGTAGAAATTATAAAAGACTTAAATACTATAAATAAAAATAAGTTAAGTATAAAAAGTGAAGTATCAAGTGCTATAGTTTCTAAAAAAGAAAATACAAAAGCTTTAAATAAAGATATAGAAAGTCTAAACAATGTAGAAAATATGAAGATAGATACTGAATTTAGTTTAGATTTAAGAAATAAAAAACTTATATCAGAAGCTGACTTAAGAAAACCAACTATAAATGGAGTTAAAAATATACTAGTTAATAAAAAAAGTATAATAACTCCATTAGCTGTAGATTTTATGAAAATACACCATCTCAAACTAAAGAAAGTGTAAGGAGGTAATTTTATGGATATAGGAAAAGTTGTAGGTAATGTTTGGGCCACAAGAAAAGATGAAAAATTATGTGGTCAAAAACTTTTAGTTGTAAAAATTTTAAAAACTAAAGACACATACAAGGAAGGCTTCATGGTTGCAGCCGATAATGCAGGAGCAGGAAATGAAGACTTAGTTCTTATATCCAAAGGTTCCTCAGCTAGAGAATCGATTGAAAAAGCTCATGTTCCAGTAGATGCAACGATAGTTGGAGTAGTCGATTCATTTGAAGTGTTTGATGAATAAAAGTATAGGCACTATAGAGTTTAAAAGTATAGATAAAGGTATAGAAGTTAAATTCACAATATATAAGACTGTAATATCATCAGTAGATAGTCAAATAATAAAAAATCTAATAAAATAATGGGGGAACTATGAGTATAAATGAAATTATAATCTATGTAATGGTAGTCTTCATGGTACTTGGGGCTATAGATAAATGTATAGGTAGTAAATTTGGTCTTGGAGAACAATTTGAAGAAGGTATAATGGCAATGGGTTCACTTGCAGTTGCAATGGTAGGTGTTATATGTCTAGCACCAGTTCTTGCTGATGTATTAAGACCAATTGTAGTACCAGTGTTTGATATGCTTGGAGCTGACCCAGCTATGTTTGCTGGAAGTTTGTTAGCTAATGATATGGGTGGTGCACCACTTGCACTTGAGCTTGCAAAAGACCCTAATGCTGGATTATTTGGAGGATTAATAGTAGGTGCTATGATGGGACCTACAATAGTGTTTATAATACCAGTTGCACTTGGAATAATTGAAAAAGAAGACCAAAAATTCTTAGCAACAGGAATACTTGCAGGGATAATAACAATACCTATTGGAGCATTTGTTGGTGGATTAGTTGCAGAATTTGAAGTAATGATGGTTCTTAGGAACTTGATACCAATAATAATATTTGCAGTCGTTATAGCACTTGGATTATTGAAATTTGAAAATGCTATGATAAAAGGATTTACATATTTTGGAAAGGGTGTAGTGATAGTTATAACTTTAGGACTTGCTGCTGCAATAGTTGAAGCCTTAACAGGTATAGTTGTAATACCTGGAATGAAGCCAATAGGTGAAGGTATAGAAATAGTTGGAGATATTGCAATAGTTTTAGCAGGAGCATTCCCATTAGTATTTGTTATAACAAAGGTATTTAATAAACCATTAATGGCTTTAGGAAAAGTTCTTGGAATGAATGATGTATCAGCTGCAGGGCTTGTTGCAAGTTTAGCTAACTGTATACCAATGTTTGGTATGATGAAAGATATGGATAATAGAGGAAAGATAATAAACGTAGCATTTTCTGTATCAGCAGCATTCGTATTTGGAGACCACTTAGGATTTACAGCAGGATTTAATGCTAATATGATAACACCAATGATAGTTGCTAAATTAATTGGTGGTATAACAGCAGTCTTATTAGCTATGGTTATAGCAAGTAAGACATTAAAGAAGGAGAATGTATAAGATGGATATAGCAAATATAGATAAAAACTTAATTGAAACATTAGTAAGACAAATAATAGAAGAAAAAATAAATGGAACTAAAGATACTGTAGATTTTGTTAGAAATAAAGATGTTAGTGGAATAACTTCTATAAAATTACCAACTGTAAAGGTTAGTGAATCTGATAGATTAGATACAGGAAACCCAAGCGATGTAGTTTACACAAAAGATTTATTTACATTAGAGGAAAGCCCAAGATTAGGTTGTGGTATGATGGAAATGAAGGAAACAACTTTTGACTGGACTCTAAACTATGATGAAATAGATTATGTAATAGATGGAACTTTAGATATATTAATAGATGGAAGAAAGGTTTCTGCTTCTTCAGGTGAGTTAATATTTATACCAAAAGGAAGTAAGATACAATTTTCTGTACCTGATTATGCTAGATTTATATATGTAACATATCCAGCAGATTGGGCATCTCAAAATTAACAAGAAACTGAATTAAGTTAATAATAATCAAATAAATGTTAATCCCCCTACGTTTAAAAATAGACGTAGGGGGATTAACATTTATTTTTTTATAAAGAAGTTTCTCTTAAAACTAAATTTTCATTTCTCTCAATTAGATGTCTAATAGACCATTCATTTTGAAATAACAATACTGGATTGCTATTTTTATCTTCAACTAATATTGTATCCATTGGTGTTGAAAGCTTATCCGATTTAAAAGTATCAGGTTCAATCCAACGTATATAACGATAAGGTAGTGTGTTCATTATCATATCAACACCATATTCTTGTTTTAGACGATATTCTAAAACTTCAAACTGAAGAACTCCAACTACTCCTACAATAAGTTCTTCCATACCAAAATTAGGTTGTTTGTATATCTGTATAGTACCTTCTTCTGATAATTGTGTAAGTCCTTTTAAGAACTGTTTTCTTTTAAGAGCATTCTTTGTAGATACTCTTACAAAATGTTCAGGAGCAAATTGTGGTATGCCAGTGTACTGTAAATTTGATTTTTTTTCACTTAATGTATCACCAATATTAAATATTCCTGGATCATGTATCCCTATAATGTCTCCTGGATAAGCTGAATCTATTATAACACGGTCTTGTGCTACAAACTGTTGAGGTTGTGAAAGTTTAACCTTTTTGTTTCTTTGTACATGAGTTACTGTCATACCTTTTTCAAATTTACCAGAGCAAATTCTTAAAAATGCAATTCTATCTCTATGAGATTTATCCATATTAGCTTGAATCTTAAATATAAATCCTGAGAAGCTATTAGAATTAGGGTCAATATCACCTAAATTACTGCTACGAGGATTTGGCGGAGGTGTTATTTCTAGAAACGATTCTAAAAATGGTTCTACACCAAAGTTAGTAAGGGCACTTCCGAAGAACACAGGTGTCAATTCACCATTTAATACTCCGTCTAAATTAAAATTATCTCCAGCAATATCTAAAAGTTCAATATCTTCTAGTAGTTTTTCATGAAGAGCATCACCTAATAAAGTGTTAAATCTTTCGTCAGATATATCTCCAGTTGTAGACTTAGCAATAGATTGTCCATGGTTACCATCATCAAATAGTTCAACTTGATTTTTATGACGATTAAACACACCTTTGAACTCTTTACCAGAACCAATTGGCCAGTTTACTGGGCAAGAGCGAATTTCTAGAACATTTTCAATATCTTCAAGTAGTTCAAAGGGATCCTTTCCTTGACGGTCCATTTTATTTATAAAAGTAAAAATTGGTATTCCTCTCATTTTACAAACTTGGAATAATTTCTTTGTCTGATCCTCGACACCTTTAGCAGAGTCAATAACCATTACTGCACAGTCTGCTGCCATAAGAGTCCTATAAGTGTCCTCACTGAAATCTTGATGCCCTGGAGTGTCAAGAATATTTATACAAAAGTTATTATATTCAAATTGAAGAACACTTGATGCAACAGATATACCTCTTTGTTTTTCAATTTCCATCCAGTCAGATACTGCATGTTTTTGAGATCTTCTTGATTTAACCGATCCTGCTTCACGAATGGCACCACCATATAATAGAAACTTTTCAGTTAATGTAGTTTTTCCTGCATCGGGATGGGAAATGATTGCAAAGGTTCTTCTTCTTTTAACTTCATCAATCAAGCTTAAATTTTGTTCTGTCATTTTTTATCATCCTTTATTTTAATTTTACGATTATCCAAATATAAAAAATTATATTTATTAATAGTTTTAAAATGAACATAATTTTCCATATGCTATAAAAAACTACAATCCTATTAATATTATAACTTTATTGCAAAACTGTCAATATAGAAACCTTTATTTCACACTCAATTGCACTCTCAAGAGACTCATCTTTTTCAACTTTACCACCAGGAAACTCCCGCATATTTGGAAGACTCATTTATTGGGATATTAAAGCACATAATATTTCATTATATTCATTATTAAATCATGGAATAACCAGTATTAGAGCATTAAATCATTTGGAGTAAGAATAGAGGATAATATGATAAAAGAGTTAGAATCTAAATGGATGGATTTAAACAAAAAAATAGATTAATTTCTAAAGTTGCACTTTTATAGAAAGGGCATCACCAATATCATGCGTAACTAAAATAGTAGACTTATTTTCATTTTTAATAATACTATAAACATCATCACAAACCAACAATCTAGTTTGATAGTCAAGAGCTGAAAAAGGTTCATCTAAAAGTAAAACATCTGGATTTACAGAAAGTGTCCTAATAAGAGCAACTCTTTGTCTCATACCACCAGATAATTCTTTAGGATACATACTTCTGAAATCCCATAGTCCATAAGTCTTTAAAAGTTCTTCAACTCTATCTAAAGATTTTTTATCTTTTTTTCCTTGAATTTCCAAACCAATAGTTATATTATCCATTATATTTCTCCATTCAAGCAGATTATCTTTTTGAAACATATATCCAATATTTCCAGTAATCTTTACATCACCACTAGTTGGTTTTAAAAGATTAGTAAGAATATTTAAAATTGTAGATTTTCCGCTTCCAGAAGGTCCGAGTAATGTTAGTATTTCGCCTTCTTTCAAATTAAAATTGACATCCTTTAATACTTCAAGCTCGCCTTCCTTAGTGTAGAAGTTCATATTGATATTTTTAACTTCTACTATGTTGTCATTCATCATGCCACCCCCTATAACTTTTAGCTCGTATATATTATGTTATTAACATTACAACCTATTTGTACCATTTTTCATAAATATAATATAAATATTTTGTTTATTTACGTATTTTCTTAGTAACTTGTACGTATAAATTAGAGATAAATAAATTATAAGGTAGGGGATAAAATTGAGTAACATAATAACTAATTTGATAGAGTCAATATTTACTAATCCAATAACTATATTATTTTTACTTGCAATAACTTTGTATTCTATTTTTAAAATTATAGAAAACAACAAGTTGTATTTGTTTGTAGGTTCAAAACTAGAAGAAATCAACCGAGACTATAAAACGAGTGTGTTTTATAGCAAAATAAGGAATGATTACTATACATATAGTAAAGAAAATCCTTATGCTGATGTAAATATAACTTCATTTGTAGAAGAAGTTGTATCAGATTTAAAATATAATAACTTACCGATATTAGAAAAAATTAGAAGTATAAAAAATTCATCTTCAATAAGTATATTACTTGGAGTTTTAGGTACCTTTGTTGGACTTTCTACAATGCTTTTATGTGTTGATACTAAAGATATTATAAATTCACTTCCTTCGACTATTAGTAGCATGCAAACTGCATTTACAACTAGTATATTTGGAGTGGTATTTTCTCTAATTATAGGATATTTTACAAAGATAAAAGACTGTGAACATGTTTTGATACAAATAATGTTAAAATCTGAGAATCTACTGACATCTGAGGTAACTCATATTAAATCAGAAAGAATGGACTTAAAAGTAGAAGAAGTAAAAAATACAATAAAACAAATAAGCAAGTCTATAGAAGCTATTGAAAAATTTGATAAAATATCTAAAGACTTAAATGATTTTAATGATGAATTTATCAGTGGAATAGAAGCTTTAAAAAGTCTTTTAGAAGGCTCTCAAAGTTCTATTAAGACATTTGACCAAAGTGTAAGAAAATTAGATAAACAGTTTAATATTTTAAATGTAAAATTTGTGAAACTGTTTGATAAGTATGATAATCAAGATAATATAAATAAGGAAATTCTATTTGATATAAAAGAATCATCAAAAAATATATATAATTCCACTGAAAGCCAGCATAAAATTAAAGATTATATAAGAAATATAAATGCAGGATTTGCTTTATATGAAAGAAGTGCTCAAGATTTGTTAACTAAATTAATGACTCATGAAAACAAAATATCTCAAAATCAAAAAATTCTTTTAGATGAAAAATACACTCTAGACGATTCAATTAAGAATCTTTCAAGTATTATTGAGAACTTTTCTAATGACTTACAAACCAAACTAGATATAATGTTTGAGAATTCTTTAGACATTCAAGATAAGCTAGATGTTATGTTTAATAACTCCTTCATGCAAGATGAAGTTCCTCTTGATAGTGAAGATTTATTTGAAAATAATATTGATAGCATATTTAATCCTTTGAGTGAAGAAATTTATGAGATAGAAAAGAAAGAAATAAAGGCCATAGGTGAGGATGAGTTAAATGAATAATAAATATAGAAGAACTGTTAACAGAGAATTTGAAAAGAGTAGTTTCTGGCCAACATTTACAGATTTATTATCCACTGTGTTGATGGTTGTAATTCTTATCTTATTTAGTTCAGAAAGTATCTCAGGCTCAGTTGAACAAGATTTAGCTAAAAATGTGAATGCTTCTGTTGAAGAAACCTTTAAAAAAAGTGGTATACCTGTGAAAGTGGATAAGGCTAATGGTCAAGTAACTTTTGGTGAAAGGACAATGTTTGATGTAGATAGTGATGTCTTGAAACCAGAGGCTAAAGAGATGTTAAAAATGTTTGTTCCAAAGTACATAGAAACTATTTATAAAGATTATGGCGACTATATATCTAAAATAGTTATAGAAGGTCATACAGACGATGTAGGAAGCTATATCTATAACTTAGATTTATCACAAAGAAGGGCATATAGCGTTGCTAAATTTATAGTAGGAGATGAAATAGGTAATTATAAATATAAAGATGAAGTAACTAAACATATTATTGCAATAGGTAGGTCAAAAGCTGAACTCGTAAAAAATGGAGATAATAGTGTAAATAGAGATGCATCTAGAAGAGTAGAGCTAAAATATGAAATAAATATTAATCAAAATAAATAGTTAAAAAATTATAAAAAAAAAGAAGGCAGTTGGTGTGAGCTTTAAGCCTTCTTTAAGGAAAAAGTTTATTTATTTTTGTTGATATTTAATATATTATAAGTTTTGGAAGAATTTTGCAATATTTTAAACATAAATGGTCGTTTAAAATGCATAACTGGGTACTACTGATGTAAAATAATTCATTTTATATAATATAAAACTTATACAGTGTCAATTTTTTTTATTATTATTTTATAAATGCTAATTAAAATATTATGTAAAAAAATATCATAAAAACGCATATCATGTTATAATTACTAGTGTATTATGAAAATGGAGGCGTAGTTTGTGATAGAAAAAAATATAAATAACAAAAAAAATTCTAAAGTTAAATCCTTAATATTTCTGCTAATAATCTCTGTATCTATTTATTTAACTGGTTGTAGCAGTGCAACAGACAGTGAAAATAATCAATCAAATAACCAAGAAACTTTATCTAGTAGTATATCAAGTGATAAAAATGTAAAAATTCATTTTATTGACACTGGAAATAGTGATGCAATATTAATTCAAGAGGGCAAAACTTTTATATTGATAGATGGGGGAGATAACGATGATGAGAATTTAATGGTAGACTACCTAAATAATCAAGGGGTAAAAGATATTAAATATCTTATAGCTACTCATTCTCATGCAGACCATCTAGGGGGACTTGATTCTGTTGTAAAAAATTTCAATATAGAAAATGTTTTTGTATCAAATGGTTCAGCAGAAACAAAGAGTTACAGAGATTTTATAAATGCTTTAGCAAATAAAGATTTATCTCCAAGTGTACCTCTTGAAAATAAAAAGTTTTATCTTGAAGATTCCTATTTTGAAGTTCTAAATACAAATGGAGGAGATACTACTAATGAACAATCACTAGTACTTGCATATACTAATGGTAACGATAAAGCCTTATTTACAGGTGATGCTGAAGAAGGTACAGAAAAAGAAATACTATCAAAACTTGGAGAAGTAGACCTTTTAAAAGTAGCTCATCATGGTTCTCGTAGTAGTTCATCTCAGGCTTTTTTAGATAAAGTTAACCCTGAATATGCAGTAATTTTAGTTGGAAAAGGTAATTCATATGGTCATCCACATGAAGAAACAATGAACAAATTAAAAAAGATGGGTGTAAAAGT
Organism: Clostridioides sp. ZZV14-6009; assembly: GCF_020658095.1. Classification (NCBI taxonomy): domain Bacteria; kingdom Bacillati; phylum Bacillota; class Clostridia; order Peptostreptococcales; family Peptostreptococcaceae; genus Clostridioides; species Clostridioides sp. ZZV14-6009. The sequence goes on along the minus strand of NZ_JAGWDG010000004.1, from coordinate 141,009 downwards.
ACATAGAAGTGACGAATGTTCAGATATAGTATTTGAATCTACAGGTGATGGAGTTTTTACAAGCTGTAAAGATGGAAGTTACAAAAAAGGTGTTAGAGAAGATGGAAGCTCCGAAAAGTCAAATAACAATACAGGCCAGAATGAATCCTTAAATAAGGAACAAAATGCATCGAATTTGTCAAAAATAGTGTATTTTACTCCAAAAGGGAAGAGTTATCACTCAACAAAAAATTGTAGTGGACTTTCAAGAAGTAAAAAAATATTATCAGGTTCAATTGCAGAAAGTAAGAAAAATGACCCATGTGATATATGTTATGGAAAGCAATAGTTAAAATATAGGAAATAATAAATAAAAAGCAAATAATACAAAATAGTAAATACATATAAAAATAAGCTATTCCAAATAGATAAAATAAAGAAATTAAGATATATTTTATCTATTAAATAGCTTATTTTTTTGATATTCTTTAATAGTTATTTTATAACTCTAAATACACCAGTTACAATACCTACAATTTCAACTTCTGAGTCTTTAAGCATAATTGGTTCCATAAAATCATTTTCTGGTTGAAGTCTTATCAAGTTTCCTTCTTTAAAGAATCTCTTGACCGTAGCAGATTCACCATTTATAAGTGCAACTACTATCTGAGAATTTAAGGCTGTATTTTTTTTGTCTACTACAACGTAATCTTCATCTAAAATTCCTGCATTAATCATACTTTCGCCTTTTACTTTTAATACAAAGTTATTACTGCCCTTTACTAAACTGGCAGGGAATGGAATATATTCCTCTATGTTTTGTTGCGCTAAAATGGGTTCTCCAGCTGTTATTTGACCTACTAAAGGAAGTTCTATTATTTCCTGGTTAGCTCCAGAAACATCATTGACTTTACTACGCTCCAAAACTTCAATAGCTCTTGGTTTAGTAGGGTCTTTTCTTATGTATCCCAGTTTTTCAAGTTTATTTAGATGAGAGTGCACAGTTGAAGTAGATCTTAACCCTACAGCAGTACATATTTCTCTTACAGCAGGTGGATAGCCTTTTAATATGATTTGAGATTTTATAAATTCCAGTATTAAAACTTGCTTTTCAGTTAGATCTAAATACATAACATCACTCATTTCCAAACATATTTTGTTTTTATTTCCATACATTTATATTTTTAATTATAACATAATCCATTTATATCTGCAAACATTTGTTCCTGATTTTTAATCATCTTCAATCCATTCAAAATTCTTAACTATATCACGTTTTACATTTTTTTTATGTGCAGCATAAAGTTGAGTAGTCGTGACATTATCATGGTCGAGTAAATTTTGAACATCGTATATAGAAAATCCTGTTTGAATCAGAGAGGTAGCAGCAGTTGCTCTTAATTTATGAGGGCTATATCCATTATCTCTAGTTGTATCTAGTGGAATAGATGTATATTTTTTTACAAGTGTTCTTATAGCTTTTGCTGTAATTCTTTTATTTTGAAGAGATAAAAATAATGCATCTTTAACTTCATCATTTAGTAAATCATCTCTTGTTCTTTCATTTTGCAAATAATCTTTTATTACATGTTCACAAGTATGATTTATAGGCATTAAGACTTCTTTTCCACGTTTTCTATATATTTTGAATTCACCTCTTGAAAAATTAAAAGAGGAGATATTAAGTTCTCTAAGTTCATTTAATCTAAGCCCATATGTAACAAATAGAGCTAATATAGCCTTATCACGTAATCTAGTTTTTTTCCAATAAACTTTTTCTTTTTCAGTAAGACCTTCACCAGTTTCTACTGATTCTAACATTTTTGCAACTTCATCTATTTCAAGACGTTTAATAGCATCTGGTTGTGGTTTAGGTAGCTTTATTGGATTAAATCCATCAGTTATGTTATTATCTATTTGAGAATTTCTATATAAAAATTTAAATAGAGTAGAGATGGATGATTTTTTTCTTGCCAGAGCTCTATTATTATTTTCAAAAATTAATGTGTTTTTTTCTGTATTTTTATAATATCTGCTGCAATAATCGCCTAAAAATAAGTTTATATCTCTTGATTTTATCATGTTAAAATCACTTTCTGTAATGTCTTTTATACAATCTGCACTTGTTAGTTCCTTTGTCTCAATCATGTATAAGCAGAAAAACTTTATATCTTCTAAATAAGCAAGTCGTGTAGAGACGGCAACAGAACCTTTTAGATATATAAAATAATCTTTCATAAATACAGGAAGTTTATTTTCCAAAAGTAGACATTTTTCTATAAGTTCATTTTCTTTGATGACAATATTATCAGGTTTATCAGATTTATTATGTACTTTTATAATTTTCTTATCATTATTCAAATTTAAACCTCCTAAAATTAAAATATGAATATTTGTAAGTTATTTTTATTAATAACTATGAATATTTGTAAGTTATTTTTATTAATAACAATGTAGCTATGTTAGCATAAATATTTAATTTAATCAATTAATGTATTTTTTAAGAGATTAGTAGCGCTCTAATTGGTTTTCGCACTAACTATTCCCTAAATCCACATTTAAAGACTAGTTCGATTCAAGTACTCTTTTTAAATTTCTCAATATATGTTTAATAAATATTTACTAAAATATATTGAGAAATTTTATGCTTTACTAAAATCTTTTTCAATCTTGAATTTTACTATCTTTTCAAGGAAACTAAAATAAGAAAACTAAAAATAGTATAAAATTTAGTATCTTAATTAAAATTTTTAAATGGACTTACCAAACTTAAAATATAAGATATTATCAGAGTTACTATTGAAAAAATAAGCCCTATCGTCATAAAAAAACTTACAAATATATTATACTTTACTATTAAACTAGATATATTTAAGCCATTAAGCCCAAATAAGTATGTAATTAGACTAATTGCAAATATAACTATAACTATAAAACTCAAACCCTTTAAACTGCTTTTCAAATCAGCACTACTAAGTGACATATGAGTGGAAATTGAATACATTAAAAACATAAATATAAAATATCTTAATGAATATATATCAGGTGTTAACAATATTGTTTTTACAAAATTAGAAACATCATCTAAAATAATCTGTATAAAACCCGCTATATTAAAATTATTAATCATACTTACATATAATTTTAAATCTATGTTTTGTGTTATTTTAATGTAACTATCTGGTAATAGTATTCTAAAAAGTACAATAATCATCATTGTTCCACCTATAATTGGAGCAATTCCTATAAAAAAATTTCCTATACTCTGATAAATATTATCTTTTTTATAACTATGATTTACATATCCTAATACTCCATCATTTTTACTTTCAATTGGTCTAAAGAATTTTACTGAATTTATTTTATGCATAAAAATCAAACACATTATTAAATGACTCAATTCATGTATAAAAGTTCCAACAGCTCCAGTTACAATGACACCAGTTTTTCCAAAAGATAAAAAGATAAATTTATTATTTAAATTTTCTATAATACTAAAAATTAATCCAAATACAATAAATATTCCTATAAAACAAAAGATATTTATTATACTTATTTTAAAAATCTCAACTATATGAATCATAAACTAGAACCTCGCATTTAAGTCTTCAACTACTCTATCTCATATCCATTACAGTTTAAAATTTTACAAGCATTTTTTATATCTTTTTCTTTTATTAAAATATAATCTGTATCATATGTAGAAATTGCAAATATACTTATTTTATTATCAGCTAATAACCCACTTATCTTAGATAAAATTCCTATAAGTGAAAAATCTAAAGGGCCTAAGATTTTAAGTATTCTCCATTCTTTTTCTGATTTAATATCAGAAGGGATATTGTTGTTTGAACATACAATGCTCAATTCATCATCAGTTTTAGTTATAGAGTAAAAATTTTCTGTATCTATCCATGTTGGTATTTCACTGTTATTATTTAATCTACATACTGCATACTCTTCTAAAAATAGTTTTAATTTCATAATCTACATCTCCTTCAAACTTATTTGTTTAATTAAGATTATACATTAAAAATTATATAAAATAAAATATATTAAAGTAAAAAAGGTTCACTACAGGACATCATTTCCATAGTCAACCTTTAAAACTTAATTAAATTCTAACAAAAAGATATATTATCTAGGTTCAATTATAAGTTTGATTGCAGTTTTCTTATCACCTTCGATTTCTATATCAGTAAATGCGGGAATACACACTAAGTCCATTCCACTAGGTGCAACAAAGCCTCTTGCTATTGCAATTGATTTTATTGCTTGATTTAGAGCTCCAGCTCCTATAGCTTGTATTTCTGCAATACCTCGTTCTCTCAGTACTCCAGCCAAAGCTCCAGCTACAGAATTAGGATTAGATTTTGATGAAACTTTTAGTACTTCCATTTCAACATCTCCTTGTTAATTTGTTAAAGTATCCATTACCTAAAGTACTAAATCACAATTGCCATTTACTAATTACAATCATCATTTAAAGTATACTTTTATAAAAATATACTTCTATAATAGATTTAAGAAAACCTTTATTTTTTAAAACCATTTTATAATGAAAAATCTACAAATTTCTTTATATTCTATAAGCATTTTCCAATATTTCTAAATTTATTATACCTTTGAGACATTATTTCTTCTTTAGGCATATCTTTATAATGATTTAATCTTTCTAAAATGTAAGACTTCATTTCCTTTGAAACAGCTTCTATATCTTTTTGTGCACCACCAAGAGGTTCTTTTATAATCTTATCTATTATTTTTAAATCATATAAATCATTACTTGTAAGTTTCATAACATCACAAGCTTCTTTTGCTTTAGATGAATCTTTAAATAAGATACTAGAAAGACCTTCAGGTGAAATTACAGAATAAACTGAGTGTTCTAACATACACACATCATTACCTACTCCGATTCCTAAAGCTCCTCCACTACCACCTTCACCAATTACAAAGGTGATTACTGGAACAGAAAGTTTACTCATTTCAAGTAAGTTTCTTGCAATAGCTTCTCCTTGTCCTCTTTCTTCTGCCTCTAAGCCACAAAAAGCTCCTGATGTATCAATAAATGTCACTATCGGTCTGTCAAATTTTTCAGCTTGTTTCATAAGTCTTAACGCTTTTCTATATCCTTCTGGATGAGGCATACCAAAGTTTCTTTTTATGTTTTCTTTAGTATCTCTTCCCTTTTGGTGACCAACTATAGTAACATTAAATTTTCCTATTTGCCCTATTCCTCCAACTATAGAAGGGTCATCTTTATAAAGCCTATCTCCATGAAGCTCTAAAAAATTAGAACAAATATGTTCTATGTATTCCAAAGTTGTAGGTCTTTTTATATCTCTACTTAACACTACCTTTTCATATGGTGATAGATGTGAAAAGGCATCTTCTTTAAGCTTTGCTAATTTTTCATTAAGAGAGTTTATTTTATCACTTAAATCTATATTATTTGCCTCAGAAATAGCTACTAATTGTTTAATATCATTTTCTAAGACTTTTATTTTATCATTATTATTTTCAATCAAAACAGTTCCTCCTTTATGCCCTATTTCTTGTGCATAGCAAGAATTTGATACAATACTTCCTTCATTTTTCTTCTATCTACTATCATGTCAATAAAACCTTTTTCAAGTAAAAACTCAGAAGTTTGAAATCCTTCAGGAAGTTTTTGATTTATTGTTTGTTCTATCACTCTTGGACCTGCAAAACCAATTAATGTATTTGGTTCAGAAATTATAATATCTCCGAGCATAGCAAAACTAGCAGTTACTCCTCCAGTGGTAGGGTCAGTTAAAACTGATATATATGGTAATGACTTTTCTTCAAGCTTAGCAAGTGCCTGAGAAGTCTTTGCCATTTGCATAAGAGATACCATACCTTCTTGCATTCTAGCTCCTCCTGAAGCAGAACAAATAATTATAGGTAAATTGTTTTTGGCAGCATATTCTATTGAGTAAGTTATTTTTTCCCCAACAATAGAACCCATGCTTCCCATCATAAAATCAGGATTCATTACACAAATAACTGTTTTAATTCCATTTAATCTTCCATAACCTGTGACAACAGCTTCTGACTCATTCGTTTTTTCCTTATAAGAGTCTACTTTTTCTTTATATTTAGGAAAGTTTAATGGATTTTGAAATTCTATATCAGAATTAAATTCCATAAAAGTTCCTTTATCAATCAATAAATTTATTCTATTTCGTACTCTTAAACCATAATGTCTTGAACATTTTGGACATACAAATGAATTTTCTTCTATGTCTTTTCTAAATACATGACTATCGCATCCTTTGCAATAAGTCCAAAATTTATCATCTACACTATTCTTTTTAAAGTTGTCATCTAAAGAAATCGTAACATACTTAGATTCTTTTGATGATAAAAATTTTTTTATCATAATCTATTTACTCCTTATAATGTAGCAAATTCCTTCTTCATAAAGACATCTTCTATAAATTTGGTATGATGAGTATCTTTTCTAAACTCTTCACTTGTTACAAGTGCCTTTTGGAATTCTACATTTGTATTAATACCTTCTACAATAATTTCATCTAGAGCTCTATAAATTCTATTTATACATTCTTCTCTAGTCTCAGCCCAACATATTAATTTACCTATCATAGAATCATATAAAGGTGGTATAGTATATCCTGTATATACAAAAGTATCAAATCTAACACCAAAACCTCCAGGTAAATTTAATGACTCTATCTTACCTGGTGATGGAGCAAAATTATTTGATGAATCTTCAGCATTTATTCTACACTCAATAGCATGGCCTCTAAAAATAACATCTTCTTGTTTAAAAGGTATTTCTTCTCCATTAGCTATAGATATTTGAAGTTTTATAAGGTCAAGATTTGTTACCATCTCTGTGACTGGATGTTCAACTTGTATTCTTGTATTCATCTCTATAAAATAAAAGTTTTTATCTTTATCAACTATAAATTCAATAGTACCAGCACCGATATAACCTACACCTTTTACTATATCCACTGCAATTTTATGAAGATTTATTCTTTCTTCATCTGAAAGGTATGGGCTTAAAGACTCTTCTATTACTTTTTGATTTCTTCTTTGCATAGAACAATCTCTATCACCTAAATGTATTGCATTTGAATGTTTATCACCAAATACTTGTACTTCTATATGTCTAGGATTTTCTATAAATTTTTCCATATATAAATCGCTATTAGAAAATGCTGCTAGAGCTTCTGAACTTGCCATATCAAAATTTGAAAAAAGCTCTTCTTCCTTTCTAACGATTCTCATACCTTTCCCACCGCCTCCACTTGAGGCTTTTATAATAACAGGATAGCCAATTTCTCTTGCAACTTCTAAAGCTTCTTCCTTAGTTTTTAAAACAGATTCTGAACCAGGAACAACAGGGATATTTAATTCCATCATAGTTTCTCTTGCTCTAGATTTATCTCCCATCAAAATCATTTGTTCTCTTGTTGGACCTATAAAAATAATATTATTCTCTTCACATTGTTTTGCAAATTCAGGGTTTTCTGATAAAAAGCCAAAACCTGGATGAATAGCATCACATTTTAATTTAAGAGCAAGGTATATAATATTTTCTATGTTATTATAACTCTTGCTTATATTATTTGGCCCTATGCAAATAGATTCATCAGCTATATATCTATGAAAACAATCTTTATCTATTTCAGAATAGATAGCAACAGTTTTTATGCCTAGTTCTTTACACGTTCTGATGATTCTAACTGCTATATCGCCTCTATTTGCAACTAGTATTTTTTTTATCAACTTAAATACCTCCTACTACAATGGTTTTATCTTAAATAAAGGTTGATTATATTCTACTAGTTCTTCATTATCAACTAATACTTCAATTATTTCACCTTTAATTTCACTTGTTATTTCATTCATAAGTTTCATTGCTTCTAATATACATAAAGTGTCACCTTCTTCAACTACATCGCCAACCTTGACAAAGCTTTCTGCATCTGGACTTGGAGAATCATAGAATGTTCCCATCAAAGGAGCTACTACTATTGATAAATTCTCATTAGATACTACAGGTGCCTCGTTTACAAATGGCTTTTCTAAAGAAAGATCTACTACCGATTCTTGTTGTACACTTAAAACAGGTGAGCTTGTAACTTCAGTTTTTTTAGATGCTTCTAATTTAAAATCGCTACTTTCAAGCTTTACATATTCTAAGTTAGTTGAGTCTATGACCTTTAATAATTCCTTAATTTCATTGATGTTCATGTTGTTACCCCCTTGTATTATTACCTGGTGCTAATATTATATCACAAAAAGCAAATTTATAAAAGAAAAAGTGCTGACTATAGAATCAACACATTCAGATATATTTTAATTTTAAATTAACAACCAGTAAATTCTTTTGTTTTAATTTTCCATTATTAATATAAATTATAAGTATAAAATGAATAAAATTCAATATATTTTGCAAAATATAATAAAATACAAATTAATACCTCGGGGATTTTTAAGACAAATACCAAAATTATGCAATTTAGACTTCACTTTCTTTCATATTAGTATCATTTTCTTTGTTCTTATATAGTATATCTTTTAATTTAGTGATTAAAATACTACTATATAAGTTAAAAGTCATTAAAATTGCAGGAATTATAAAATAAAATCTAGCACCAATAAATCCAAAAACTACTGTAACAAGTATTAATCTTTTATTTAAAGTAAAAAAGGGTATATCAAAAATACTTTTATCGGATGTATCTGGAGTATAAGAACGTATAATTCCAAAAACCAAAGTTATCATACAAAGTGGAAGTAATACATAGCTTGAAATTATTCCTAAAAATCCTATACTTTCAAAGTAACTGCTAGCACTATTTGTATAAACAAACATATATCCATTTAAATAAGCACATATACATGATATAATACCAAAAGTTCCTCCTAAGGATTGAGTGTACCAATTAAAAAATTTAGAATCCATATACCTCGCCTCCTAAAACTGTATATATAATGATATGCATTTAAATAATGAAATATATCTTTATATGCTCATGAACAAAATTTTATTAAATTTATTAATTTATATTTAAGAAATGCAAAGTATAGTGTAGTATATATTAATGTAGATAAAGTTTTATAGAACTTAATTAAATTATCTTATATGGATTTAGTACAAGTTTAAAAAGTTATATTAGGGTTTTATATTTGATTAAGCTGAAAAATTTATTATAAATGAAGGGATGTTTTCGCTTTGGTAGATACATTAGAGTTTGGTCTTAAAATTTTATTTTTTATATTATCGATAATTTGGATGGGGAAAATAATGATTTTAAGAACTGATAAGCAAATAGTAATTAATCCTTTGCTTATTGGTATATCTGCAGTACTTGTGATGTTGCATACCTCACAAAGTAATATTGAGTTTTTTGGACTAGATGTTCAGTATATAAGAATATTTTTGTATATAGTATATTCATTGATAATTTTAATAGGGATATGGGCTACTAACAAAAGAAATGGGATTTTTTAGATAATCTATTTATAGATATCTAAAGGTTGCTAGTAACAAAACATTAATATTAGTGCTTTGTTACTAGCAACCTTTGCTTTGATTTAATATTGAAATTAAAAATATAATAATTAAATAAGTTATATGAATATACACTTTATTTTATGTTATTTTACATTTACAGTGATTAAAACTTCTTGCGATATATTTAAATCATCTTTGTCATTTAGTATAACTTTCACAACTGCTTGCCCTTTATTATTACCCTTAATAATCATATCTTTACATGAAAGTATACTCTTATCACTTACAGATACCACAAAGTTTAAATCTTTTGGAAGGCTATTAGTTACTTCCCAATATTTGTAATAACTATCAATTTTCTTTGTAACTATTTTTCTCAAATCAATACTCTCACCTTTTGCTATGTCAACATTATGGTATTTAGAATCCAATTTATATTGATTGTCTTTTGTATCAATAAAATTCAAGTCGCAATTTACATCTACACCATTATTAGAAAGAGAATTGACTGTATTATCATTAATTAAATAATTATTTGCAAGATTAATTGAGTCCATATCTTTTAAACCTAGTATTTCTCTAGGAAGTTCCTTTATGTTATTGTTCCAAAAAATAAAATTGTCTATGTTTTCAAGATATGATATACCTTTTAAATTTGAAATATTTTCCCCTGTTGCATAAAATTCTCCATCCAAAGCCTTTATATTACTTATAGTCATTTCATCTGGATTTACATATCGTTTTACAACTGCTCTCAGGTTAGCATCAGGAAAAATATCTTTAAGTTGGTTTTCACTTAAAATCTTATCGTTTGAATTTATTGGATTTAAAGCCGTCGCAGAAATAAGAAATGGTATTAAATTAGCTAAATTCATAGCACCCTCCCACATAAAACAAAATTTTTTACATAGTAAATTAATTTCTATGAGAGGGCTCTGTTTCCTTGTTATATATGCCTACTTTCGTACACTTTATTAATATAAATTAGCATAAATTTCTACTATTAAACTTATAAACATATTACTAGTTACGTTTTTTAGCTTCACATCTAAATATTCGCATTCCTTGTGACATAAATTTATCCTCATACTCTGTTGTAACATTATTTTTATACTCACTACTGCTTAAATCAAGAGAAATATTCTTTAAGAGCCAATTATTTGCAGCAATTTCATTTAAACTAAACTCGAATAATTTTTCATTATCTGTTTTGAAATGAATTTCTCCATTATCTTCTAAAATATTATTATACATTTCTAAAAATCCAGAATGAGTAAGTCTTCTTTTACTCCATCTATTTTTTGGCCATGGGTCACAGAAATTTATATAAATCCTAGATAGTTCTTTAGATTCAAAATAATTTAGAATATCGCTTACATCCGCCCATAAAAATAATATATTATCTAAATTAGAATCATCAGCTTTTTCAACAGCCTTTAAGAGTACTTCTTCCTTTAATTCCATAGCAATATAGTTTATATCAGGATTTTGTTTGGCCAAGGTTGTAATAAATTGACCTTTTCCAGTTCCAAATTCCACATGTATTGGATTATCATTTCCAAACTTTATATTCCATTTTCCCTTTAATTTGTCTATATCTTCCCTTAAGACATATTCTGTATAACTTAAAAGTTTTTCATCTGCACCTTTTTTTCGTCTTCTTCTCACAATAAATTCTCCTTACATATAAAAATTAGTAAAATACATTTTTTATTATACATTATCTTACTTAAAAATAAAAAGAACTCTCTTAAAATAGAAAAGTATTTCTATCAAAGAGAGTTCTCAATATACTAAAAAATCAATTCTAGTGGCACCCTGAACAACCAGAGCATCCTCCTCCACCTTGATCTTTCATGTTTTCAGGAATTACTCTAAATCCAAACCCTGTATCTTCTATAATTATATCTCCATATTGACTGTATTCATCAGAGCTCATTACAAATTGTAATTCTCCAACTTCATAAGTTAAGTCATCTTCTTTTTTCTCATCTAAAGCTAATCCAAAAGAAGGACCTCCACAACCAACACCTGCAAAGTATACTCTTACATTGTTAGGTTTATCTTGATTGTCTTTTAGGATACTTTTTAAAGTATCAATAGCTGTTTCTGGTAAAGTAATTTTCATCAAATCATTCCCTTTCAAGTATTTTATTAAAACAATATCTATTATATACCCATATAACGTATATAATCAATTAGTTTTTGTATATTTTGCCAAAACTTCTATCAATTATTACTTAAACCTTTTAAATATTTCACTGTCTTAAATAAATACCCTGATAATATGTTTAGTAAACAGCAAATAAAATAATTCATATATACTATAATCTTTTATTCATTGCCTTAATATTATAACACATTTAACATAGTCTAATTCATATATACAAAATTTATACAATCTGAAAAGTATGGAAAATGTTTAAGAAAATCTTTAAATTTATTATGTAAAAATTAGCATAATGCATCTACCAATTATTATGCTATTACACCATCTAGAACTGTAATAATACGATTACTACTTTCAGCTGCTTTAGATGAATGAGTTACCATAATTATTGTCTGACCACTTTCTTGATTTATTTTACTGAGTAATTGAATTATTTCTGCTCCTGTCTTACTATCTAAGTTTCCAGTAGGTTCATCAGCAAATAAAATCTCTGGTCTTCCTATTAATGCACGTGCTATTGCAACACGTTGTTGTTGACCACCTGACAACTCACGTGGAATATGTTTACGTCTATCTGATAATCCAACAATTTCCAAAATTTCGTTTAATTGATTTTTATAATCATTCATTTTTTTCCCATCTAGTAATAGAGGTCGCATAATATTTTCTTCAACATTTAAATTAGGTATTAAATTATAGAATTGAAATACAAACCCTATATTTCTACGACGTATTATACTCATTTTATCATCATTAAAATGTGATATATCTGTTCCATTCATATATACATTTCCGCTTGTTGGAGTATCTAGCCCACCTAAAATATATAAAAGTGTACTCTTCCCAGAACCAGACTGTCCCATAATAGAAACGAATTCGCCTTTCATTACCTGTAAAGATATATCTTTTAAAACTTTAGTAGTTATATTACCAACTTTAAATTCTTTAATAATGTTTTTTGCTTCTATGGCTATACTCTTATAGCTTGTTTTCATGTGTTAGCCTCCATTTTTATTCAAATTTAATTTCTTCTACTAATTTCTTCTACTAATTTCATTTTCTTTCCTTTTATAATTGGTACTACTGAACCTATCAATGTTACTGTAATACCTAACATTCCAGTAAAAATGAATATTTTAAAATCTAAATCTGGTGTCATTGAAATCTTTGAACCTGCAACTATGAAAATAGTATTAATTTCTAATATAGATATTAATACTCCTATAACAGCACCAAATAAACCTGATGTAAATCCTTCAATTAAAGTCATTTTAATATTCTGTTTATCACTTTGTCCTACAGATTTATACATAGCTATAGTTCGTCGCTTTTGAATATAGTTTATCAATAGATTATTAACTATACCTACTGTAGCAAGTAATAAAATAGGTCATATTATTCATAGGAGATAAAAAGCTATTTATAGTATTTAAAGAGTCATTGTTGAATTCCTCAACAGTACGACTCCAATTAGATGTATCTCCAAACAAATCTCTTATCTGAATCATAATAGCATCTGGATTAACTGCTGTATAAGCTAAAAATCCATATGTAGTTTTATCGAAATCACTAACCGCATAACTAGATGGTATAACAGCTTCTACATCATTTGCACGAGATTTAAAACTTCCAACTATTGTGTAAAAAAACTCTTTACCACCATTAGATATATTTATTTTATCCCCTACAGAGAAACTTGTTTTTTTAAGTGTATCTTCATTCAAAATAATAGAGCGTTCTTTTTCAAAGGATTTAATTGTTACTTCCTCCATATAAGAATTAGTATAATTTATTGCAAACATAGAACTATACGATTTTATATTATCGGTTGCTTCTACTCTTGAAAATTTTATACTGTCACAAGCTATTTCATTGTTCATAACATAGATAGGTAAAACTTTTTTAATTCCATCCATATGTTTAACATCTTCAATAAATTCTTGATTCATCTTTCCATCTGCGAACCCCTGTAATTTGGCATCATGAAATACATCGCCTATATATGTCTTGACAAAACTTCCTACAACACTTATTGCAATTACAGCAGAAATACTTATAAATAATAATGTAATATTTTGTGTGACATTTTTATTATTTTTCATATTTCTGGCAGCTAATTTACCTTCATTTCCCAAAATCTTTTCATAAATAAATTCAAAGGCTACAGACATAGTATCAGTAAAAATAGGAATTAGAATAATAGTAGATAGAATCAACCCTAATAACGAAAATCCTCCAGCCAAATACAAAGTATTTTCAGTTGTTATTCTTGGAAGTAGAATAGATAAAAAAGTACTATGATACCTATACAAAATATAGTACGATTTGAAATATTCTTTTCTTCCACTGTTCCCAAAACAACATCTTTTATTGGCAACTGGCTAGTCTTTTTTATAGGTACATATGAACTAAGTAGAGAAACAATTATCGCTACTGCAAAAGAAGAAATAATTACTATGGGAGATATTACTGTTGGAATTGATATACCTTGTTCAAGAGAATTACCAAGACCATGAAGCATAAAATTTAAAACAACTATACCAATAGGAATCCCAAGTAATCCTCCAACACTTCCATACAATATACTTTCAAACAGTAAAATATTAGTTACTGTTTTTTTATTAGCACCAATACTTCGAAATGTTCCAATGATTGGAAGACGTTCTAATATAATTACCTTGTAACTACTATATATAATAAAAATACTCATAGTTAATGCAAAAAAACTTATTAGAAAAAATGGCATTGTTTTCTGTCTAGCATCTGCAATTATCTTAGCTTCATTTACAGTATTTGATACTTTATATTCTTCAGTTGAAATTTCTTCTGATAATTTATTTACCAAATTTTCTGTTGTTATATCGTCTTTTGGCTCTATCAAAATTTTTGTATATCCGCCATATTATTTCCATTTACCAATAGTGGCTTATTAATTTTGTTTAGTTGTGGTAAGTTTGCTGCTATAATATTGAATGATTCATAATATCCATCTTCATGATAAACAGCAGAGCTTTCTAATATTCCAACTTTTGATTTTATGGAACTTAAATCTGGTATATCTTCTAAACTAGTTAATTTATTTGAATCTGTACTTTGAACAGCTATTGTTGCAGTCCCAGCCATACCTCTTGCCATTTTTCGCTGTGCACTTTCATAAGACAATCCAATTGAAAAGGAAACGAAAAGTAAAACTGTTGATAAAATTATGGATAGCAACATAACTGCTGTTCTTATTTTTCCTTCTTTAATATTTGTTAAGATATACTTTAATATAATTTTCAAATTTACACCTACTTTCTTGATTTAATATAACTCTAAAGTTCATTAATGCTAATTAATATTCCATAAATAAAATCAGCTGAAAGAGTTTTTACTTATGTAATGATAATCATTAAATCTCCTCCTAAATAAGAAAAGGTTGATAACTACCATATAAATATGATAATTTATCAACCTTAATATATCTTTTACTTAACCTTAATTGA
Source organism: Clostridioides sp. ZZV14-6009 (assembly GCF_020658095.1). Classification (NCBI taxonomy): domain Bacteria; kingdom Bacillati; phylum Bacillota; class Clostridia; order Peptostreptococcales; family Peptostreptococcaceae; genus Clostridioides; species Clostridioides sp. ZZV14-6009. The sequence goes on along the minus strand of NZ_JAGWDG010000004.1, from coordinate 125,858 downwards.
TAGGAAAGGAAATATGAAATGTAGTTCCTAAAGATAAAATACTTTCAACTGATATAGTTCCTCCATGAAGTTCAATAATTTGCTTTGTTATTGCCAGCCCCAAACCAGTTCCTTCTATTTTTTGTTCTGTATTAGTGCCACGATAATAACGATTAAATAAATTTGATACTTCTTCCTCTGTCATTCCTTTTCCATTTCCATTATCTAAAACAGTTATATTAATTTTATCATCTACCATTACATTCAAAGAAACTTTGGTACCTTGACTTCCATGCACAAAAGCATTAATAATCAAATTACTAAATGCACGCTTTAGCAGTGTAGAATCAAAAGTAAATTTAATATTGTCAATGTTACTGTCAAATTCAATTATATTAGTTCCATATTCTGGATAATTCAAAATATCAATGGCTAACTCTTTCAAAAACCTTATCAAGTTGCTATTTTACTTATTCAACGGAATCATACCATTTTCTAATTGATACGTTAACTTTAAATCGTTAATAAGTGTATTTGTATATTCTATATTCTTAAGCATGATAGAAGCATATTTCTGTACTTGTTCATATGAAAGAATATCAGATTGTTTTATTTGTGGTTTATTATTTATAAATATAATTTGCTCAGTAAAACTTTCCATAAAGTTTTGAGGCCAGTCACTACGTATACTTTTTCCATTTGGATGTTGGACATTAATAAGTGATAATAAAATTCCTATTGCAGTTAAAGCCAGACAGAAAAGCACTAAGAAAAAAATAATGTACGAGTAAAATATTGTCTTATATCCAGACTTACGCATTTAATCAACTCTTTTCTTAAACTTATATATTTGTGTTTTTTAACTATTTTTAATGCAAATATTCTTAAATATGATACTTCTTAAATTATATGTGTATAGTTTCATATTATCAAGTTATCTGTTTTATTTAATAAAGCACTATGACAATATACAAAACAGTGACGATATATAAAACAGTTTAAAATTACTTATCAAACTATCTAAATCTGAATACAAAATAATATGTGTATATTAATGAAAATAGAAAAGCATATCATAGAACCACTTTTATAGGGGATACTTTAATAAAAGAATTAAAAATTATAACATATAAAAAATTTCCACTAAAAAATAATTGTGTTAGAAGAATGACAGAAAATCATGTATTTTAGAAATATTTTACAAATATTAAGAATAATAAAACACTTGAAATTGCTTATGTCAAGAAATTTTATATAATATAAACTGGTCAAATATGTTATAATATTAAATTGTGACAAGTTCATGGAGGTGTTTATATGAAAAAACAAAAGTCGCCAATTTTACTTGAAATGCTTGGGTTATTTTTTGGTTGTATATCAATGAGTATTGGTATAAATATGTTTTTAAAACCACATACAATTGCTCCTGGAGGGCTTAGTGGTCTATCTTTAGTATTAAATAAAGTTACAGGACTTCCAGTATCAGCTATCATGTTAATCATAGGTGTCCCATTAGTAATACTTGCCTTTAGAATTATGGGTACAAAAAATTCATTAAAAACGTTATTTGGGACAGTCGTATTCTCTGCTATAGTCCAATTGACAGACCCACTGTCAAAATTGAGATTAACTGATGACTTACTACTATCTGCTATTGCAGGAGGAATTTTGGTTGGAATAGGTTTAGGAATAATGTTTAAATCAGATGCTTCTACTGGAGGAACAGATTTAATTGCACTTATACTTAGTAAAAAGTTTCCAGGGATAAAAGCTACAAAATTTATGTCTTGTTTAGATGGAATGGTCGTTATATCTTCTGGTATAGTAAATCGTAGTATAGAAACGGGCCTTTACTCTGGGATAGCACTTTGTGTCTTAATAAAAATAGCAGACATGATAATGGAAGGATTTGATCATTCAAAAGCATTTTTTATTATTTCTGAAGAACCTGAAAGTTTAAGACAAGCTATAACAAAAGAACTTGATAGAGGTCTTACTATTCTTGATGGTAAAGGTGGTTATACTAGAGAAAATAAAGAAGTACTACTTGTTGTAGTTTCTAAAAAACAAGAACTTTATCTTAAGAGATTAGTTAAAAAGACTGACCCTACTGCATTTGTTATTGTTACGGATGTACATGAGGTTCTTGGAGAAGGATTTAAAAACTTAGAAAATTAATTAATAAGTTATTTTATAACTTTGTTTATATATTTTTTAATAACTTATAGACGCCAAAATCATATTATATTAAAGTGTGAGTATATTAATATACTAAACCTTTTTAGTGGATATAATATGATTTTGGCATTGTTTTTATCTAACTCTTATTAGAACACTAAATACTCATTATTTTTTTAATTCATACTGATAACAAGGGACATTTTTTATTGTGCTTCCAGTATGAATTTTTTTGATATATTTTCCTACACATTTAAAGCCCAATAAATCTAATGATTTTGTAGAATTTGTATTTTCTTCATAGGTTATCGCAATGATTTTATTTAGATTTAGCTCCCTAAATCCATATTGTATTACTCTTTTAGTTATTTCAGTAGCAAAATCATGCCCCCAATAATTTGGATTAATACATATGCCTATTTCTGCTTCCAATGCTTTTGGATTTATATTATTAAATCCCATATTCCCAATAACTTTATTATCTCTTTTGTATACTATTGCAAAGTGACCTATTTTTCCTTTTTTATATGGATTTAAAAAAAATGATTTTATAAATTTTCTTGTATCTTCTAAAGACTTATGCTCACTAAATGGTAAATGTTTTACTACTACTTTATTTTTATAACAATCAAAAAAATCTTCAGTATCATTTAATGATGCAGGTCTTAGTATACAGCTTCTAGTTTCTAAGGTTTTCATTTGAGGATATTCAGAATCAGACATTTCTAATCCTCCTTTATACATTAATCTAATATACTGTTCATATTTAAAATACGATATTAATTATATAAATGTGCTCAAATTAACCTTATTTCTAATTTTAATAATAATTAGCTTATTATAAATCTTTCAAATCTAAAACATTGTTAGTAATAATAGAAGCTCTATAGTAGTTCTATTTATTGTAAGATACATGTATATGTAGGTGTTTCTCATTTTAATTTATTTTTATTAAACTTATTTTAGAATTGCTAAACACAAATTTACATATTATTAGATATCATACTTAGAAACTCTTTCGTTGCTAGTGATAGAGATATATTTTTTAAATGGCAATAACCTATATTTCTCTTAGGTATTGGTTCTTTTATGTCTAATTTAAATAATTTTCCACTATTTAAGTAATCTATGCTAAATTCTTCTATAACACAAGATACTCCAAGATTTATATATGCAAATTCTAAAAGTAATTCATGAGAACCTAATTCTATATCTGGATTTAGTTTTATACCTTTTGATAAAAAATATTCATTTACATAAAGTCTTGAATTTGCTTTATTTTCTAACATTATCAAAGGAAACAAATTTAATTCTTCTAAAGATATTTGTTTTCCTTTGTATTCTATGTAATCATTTGCACATACAAATATGTCATGTATCTCAATACATTCGACGATATTTAATGTCTCATCTTCTATTGGCATATTTATGATTGCTATATCAATATTACCATCTTTAAGTAATGATATAAGTTCTCTACTAGTTCTATTTATTGTAGATACATGGATATGTGGGTATTTCTTATGAAAAATTTCCAAATACTTTAATAGAAAAAAACGTGCTGCTGTATCTCCTACTCCAATTTTTAATGAACCATATTCCAATTTTTTAAATTTATTTATTCTATCTTCTCCTGATGCAATTAAGTTTAATGCAGTAGCAACATGTTCGCTTAAAATTTTCCCTTCTGGAGTTAACTTTACACCTTTATTATTTCTATAAAATAATATTGTATCTAATTGTTCTTCTAATTGTTTAATTGACTGGCTTACAGCTGGCTGTGACATAAATAATTCTTTGGCAGCAAGAGAAAAGCTTTTATGACTTACAACTGCATTGAAAACTTTATATAATTCAAGTTTTACGTTCATACATAACTACTCCTTATATCAAATATTAGTATTATTTATTTTACTTATGATTATATTTGAATTATAATATACATGGTACTAATATGACAATATTAATTCTTTAGGAGGATTTTAAATAATGGATAGATTAGTTGGAACTGTTTCAAGAGGTGTTAGAGCACCTATTATAAGACAAGGAGATGACTTAGTTAAAATAGTTGTTGATTCTGTTTTAAATGCATCAAAGAATGAAAACTTTGAAGTTAGAGACAAAGATGTAATTGCTGTTACAGAAGCTGTTGTTGCTAGAGCACAAGGAAACTATGCTCATGTTGACAATATAGCAAAAGATGTAAAAGATAAATTTAGGGATGATACTGTTGGTGTTATATTCCCAATTTTAAGTAGAAATCGTTTTGCAATATGTCTAAAGGGTATTGCAAAAGGATGTAGAAAAGTTGTATTAATGTTAAGCTACCCTTCTGATGAGGTTGGAAATCACTTAATAAGTCTTGATGAACTTGATGACAAAGGAATAAACCCTTGGTCAGATGTGTTAACAGAAGAAAAATATAGAGAGCTATTTGGATATAATAAACATACATTTACTGGTGTTGATTATGTTGATTATTATAAAAATTTAATTAAAGAGTGTGGAGCAGAAGTAGAAATAATTTTTGCTAATAACCCAAAAACTATACTTAATTACACAACAAGTGTTTTAACTTGTGATATACATACAAGACAGAGAACAAAGAGAATTTTAAATCAAAATGGTGCTAAAAAAGTATATTCTCTTGATGATATAATGACATCAAGTGTAGATGGCAGTGGATATAATGACCAATATGGACTTTTAGGTTCAAACAAAGCTACAGAAGAAACTGTAAAATTATTCCCTATAAATTGTGATGAAGTCGTAAATAAAATTCAAAGCAGTATAAAAGAAATTACAGGTAAAAATGTAGAAGTAATGGTTTATGGAGATGGAGCTTTCAAAGACCCTGTAGGAAAAATATGGGAGCTAGCTGACCCAGTAGTTTCTCCTGCTTATACAAAAGGCTTAGAAGGTACTCCAAATGAGGTAAAATTAAAATATTTAGCTGATAATGACTTTGCTGACTTATCTGGAGATGAGTTAAAAGAAGCAATTTCAAAATACATAGTTGAAAAAGATAATAAATCTGATGATTTAACAGGAAATATGGTTTCTCAAGGTACTACTCCAAGAAGACTTACAGACCTTATAGGTTCTTTAGCAGATTTAACTTCTGGAAGTGGAGATAAAGGTACTCCTATTATTTACATACAAGGTTATTTTGATAACTATACAAAATAATATATTTTAAGGCATTTTATATAATTTATTTAGATTAAAAACTAATATAAACCTCTTAACTGATATAACTTTACTGTATATCAATTAAGAGGTTATTTAATATTTACATAGTTTAATTTATTAATCGTTATTAAAAATTTTAATCTCTATTTATTTCTGAAATAATATCACTCTTTAATATTTGTTTTACTGGAATGATAACTGCAATAATGCTAATAGTAATATTTAAAATAATCATACCCATGTATAGAGACATACTTATATTAAAGACTGGATTTATATATAAATATACGCGTTTTACTATAAAATAAATCATGGATTGCCCAATAATACTTCCAATTACCATTATAATACTTGCATATAATCCATATAAAAAACCTTCCCTCATCATCATAATCAAGAACTTATTATCTGTGATTCCCATAGCTCTTAAAATTCCAAATTCATGTCTTCTTGAAAAAACTAAATAACTCACTGTATTGATAATATGAAACAAACTTATGCTTAGAAGTACAAATACAATCCCATATATAAACAATAATTTCTGGTTTAAATAAATATTATTTTTTTCAATAGCAATGGTATAATCTGTCACAATACATCGTTTTATATTATGTATAACATTTTTTATTTCTTTAGCTACTTCCATGCTATTGCTTTCTTTCATCTTTTTTATACTGGCCATATTGTAATTTATGATATTAAAATTACTTTCCATTTGTTTATTTGTCATAACTATATCCATACCATAATCGCCAATAAAGTATATATTATTTGCCATTACACGTTTTATAGTAGCAGCAACTACAAATTCTTTTACTGTATAATTATTTTTATCTTCTTCTTTAAACTTAATAATCTCATCTGTAGGTTTCATTGTTTTTGGTACTTTAACTTTGATAGTATCTCCTGGCTTTACGTCAACTGCACCATATATACCAGTACCATCCATAGGAAGTCTAACAATCACTTTGTTGTTTTTAACCATGTCAGAATTATCAATTTTTCCATCAATAATATAAGGATTTAATCCTTTTAACATATCAGCATTATATCCATAGATATTTGTCTTTAAGAGATGTCCCCCATCACTTTGTTTAGTGCAAATTCCATTGAAAAAATTCTTTATTCTGTAATCTTTTTCAAGAGGTTTAAAGAAATTTTTCCAAAGTAATTGCTCATCTCTAATGTGTATACCTCCCAAAAAATACCTTACTGGGTAAATACTTGATACTCCTTCTACTTCGTTTAGTTTTGAAATTTTATCTTTTGGTATTCCTACATCAAAATCAGTTGTTTGCATAGCTATTTGATAGTCAGAATTTAAACCATCATCGGCTTTCATTGTAAGTTCATTATTATTTCTGGTAAGTTGTATAGAATAGCTAGAACATAGAAAAATAATTCCCCCAAGAGCTAATGAACACAAAATTCCTATAAACATTCCTTTTTTTTGAGTCATATATTTATGAGATAATACTGCTGTCATGTTAGAAAACTTTATGCTTTTTATATCTCTATTTTGTTTATTAGTAACTTCAAAATTTTTCATTGACTCAATACTAGAATATTTGTTTAGTTTATATACAACTTGTATAGTGATTAAAATTAACAATAATGCTAAGAATAAAAATCCTAAGTAAATAGATTTATCACTTATAAAAAATGACCCTGAAATAATATCGCTACCTAAGAATATATGAGGAAATTGTTGATGTATTGTTGAAGCTACTCCTATTCCTAAAATACACCCTATAGGAAAACCTACTATGAAAAGTAAAAATAATTCTAAAAACAATAGTAGTAAAAGTTGGTTATTATTAGCACCTAACACTTCTAAAACGCCATATTGTGATACTCTTTGAAGTATAGAAACATGGAAAATACTATATACTGCTGCTGCACTAAATATTCCAATAATTAAAATAATTGCATTTGTATTTAACTTTAAAGAATTTAAGAATTGAAATATACTATATCTTTCAAAAGTTATTGGAGGTTTTACACCAAATTCACTTGATAAATTCCAGTTTACATGGGAACTTTTTTTCGATATATTAAATTCTCTCATAAATCTAGAACTTTGTTTTTTTATATTTTTATTTTCATCAAATTTTACATAAACCATATAATTACCATTTTCTTCAGAAAATGTAGAACTATCTACAAAGCCCTCCAAAGTAGTTTCTGGATTTAAAAGATTAGATAAAATCCCACATAACTTATAAGTTTTTCCGTCTAATTTTATCTCCGTTCCAATTTTCTCTTTTAGATTTAAATTATTTAATGAATAGGTATCAAGCGCTATTTCTCCTTCTTTGCTAGGAAGCTTTCCTTTTAATAATTTTCTACCTGTCATATCTAAATAAGATGAATCCACATTTAAAAACTTCATAATGAAAGGTTCATCTATAGAACCTTTAGTATTTGTTATACCAAGTCTGTTTACAGTGTATTCATTTGATTTTTTGTTTTTCTTAATTTTTTGTAGTTGTTTATTATCTACCTTAAAATAAAAATGATAATCTCCATTATCTTCTCTTATTTTCTCAATTCTACTTTTATTTGCACTATATACTAGAGAACCAATTCCTGTTAATAAGGCTACTGATAGTACGATACTTAAAATTATAGATATAGATTGTTTTTTATAATGTTTAATATATTGAATTGCAAACTTCATTAAAGATATCATAGTATTTCACCGCCATTATTTACTACAATTCCATCTTCAATATGTATAATAGAATCGCATATTTGTGCTATATTTTCATTATGTGTTACCATAAGTATTGTTTGGTGAAATTTTGCACTACTTTCTTTTAATAAACATACTACTTCCATTGTGGTCTTACTATCAAGGTTTCCTGTTGGTTCATCAGCTAGTATAAGTGCAGGTTTATTTGATAAGGCTCTAGCAATTGCTACTCTCTGTTGTTGTCCACCAGAAAGTTCACTTGGAAATTTTAGACGCTTATCCCAAATTCCTAATGTATTCATTAACATTTCAATATAATCATGGTCCACATAACTTCCTTTATCTAATGTAACAGGAAGAGCAATATTATCATAGACATTTAATACTGGTATTAAACTGTAATTTTGAAATATAAAACCTATATTCCTTCTTCTAAATACAGTCAAATCCTTTTTTCTTAGTTTAGATATGTTTTTCCCTTTAATTATTACATCTCCTGATGAAGGGTTATCCAACCCACCTATAATGTTTAATAATGTACTTTTACCAGACCCAGAAGTTCCAACTATAGCAGTAAATGTAGCCTGTTCAATTTCTATGCTTACTCCATTTAGAGCATTGACCTTGTTTTCATCTTCTCCATAATGTTTTACTAAATGATTCATCACTAATATACTAATTTTATTTCTCCTTTCAACATAACTTAAAGTATAAGTTCTTATAAGATATTGTAAGTGACGATAATTACACCCATCCTACAAAGTTAATTTAAACTCTTACAATTTTGTAAGAAGATACTAAAACAACTTCCTCTTCCTAATTTAGATTCTACTATAATATTTCCATTTTCCTTTTCTAAAATTAATCTTGTAAGATATAGACCAATTCCTGTACCATTTTGATTTTCAACATTTTTACTTCTATAAAATCGTTTAAAAATATTGTTCAATTCTTTACTATCAATACCTATTCCTTCATCTTTGATTATAATTTTAGTATATAGTTCCATTTTTTCTACAGAAATAGTAATTATACTATCTGATGGTGAATATTTTATTGCATTTTCTAAGACATTTACAATTGCCTCTATAGTCCATTTCTTATTATGAAATAACTTTATATCTGAAAATGTTTCTAAATTTATTTTTATGTTTTTAGATTCTGCTTTATTAAAAACAGTACTGATACTTTGAACAATAGTATCTTTAATCATCAATTCTTCTGTTTCAAATCTAATAACTCCATCTTCTAATTTGGTCATCTTAAATAGAGATTCTAACAACCAGTCAATTTTAAAAGTTTGATTTTTCATTTTTTGTAAGAACTCCACTTTTTTTGATGTAGGAAGATTCATATTTTCTAAAAGTTCACAGTAAATGGTAATATTTGAAAGTGGTGTTTTTAATTGATGTGACATATTTGAAATTAAACTTTTAATTGCTTCTTTTTCTGATTTTGACTGCTCTACTTCTATTTCTATCATATCTTTAACTTTTTTTACTTGATAAGAAATTTTTGATACTCTTGTATCTTTTGTATCTGGATAAGAAACTTCTTTACCTTCCAATAATTGATTTAACATTAGACTCAATTCATCACATGTATTTTGACTTTTTTTAATAGTTATTATAGATATAATTATCATACATATCGCAAAAAATAGAACCAACATATTATTCTACCTCATTCCATAGATATCCCATTCCATAAGCTGTTTTTATATACTTTGGATTAGATGGATTATCTTCTACCTTCATTCTAAGTCTTCTTATATTTACAGATACAATATTCTCATCAACATAATTTTCTTCACTATCCCATATATGATTTAAAATTTGTTCTTTTAATAATATTTGACCTTTATTCTCAATTAAATAATTAATAAGCTTATATTCTACAGCACTAAGCTCCAAATCCACTTCATTTTTATATACTTTTAGTGAATTTTGGTCTAGTTTTATTCCATTAGAATATATCACTTTATTATTTGATTTTTTTCTTATTGCTACTTTAACTCTCGCTTTTAATACAGATAGAGAAAATGGTTTTGTGATATAATCATCTAGCCCTATCTCTAATCCTGTTACCTCATCGATTTCTGAATCTCTTGCAGTAAGCATTATAATTGGAATGTCTGATTTTTCACGTATTTGCTTACATACATCAAATCCATTTCCATCTGGCAAGTTACAATCTAAAATTATAAAATCTATATTTTTATTATTAAATACATGTAAGCCTTCTTGTTTTGTATAAGCTTTTAAAACATTAAATCCTTCACTTTCAAAAGCATAAAAAAGACCCTCATTTAAATTTGTATCATCTTCAATAATTAATAAATTCAAATTTTCTCCTCCTTATATTTTTATTTTTAAACTTGTAAAATAGTATTTTCTTGCTCTATCTTATTAAAAAATATATAGATACACTTATTTTACTAAAAAAACTGTAATTAAATTTATTTTTTCTCAAATTTAATTACAGTTTTTTATTTATAGATTATTTTTCTTATTTATAGGTTATTTTTCTTTAGAACATTCTCTATAAAATGCTTTAATTAATTTTAAGTCGTTATCAGCTATAATAGGTACACCACTTGCACTTAATAAATTAGCTAGACATTCAATACGTTTGAAATGTTTTTCTGTACTTTCACTAAATAATACTGGGTCTAACCAAATATTTATTAATATTATAAATACTTCAGACATTTCATCTGGATAATCAGTTTTAAAAACGCCTTCTTCAATACCTTGTTTTATTAAGCAAGATAATAAAGGAGTCATTTCAAGCGTAGATGCTCGTATACTCTTTATAAAGAAGGTAGGTTTTTTTTGAGAGCACATATAATCAATCAATTTCTTTCTTATTTCTGAGCTAGATATACATAAGATAAACGCAGATATTTTTTCTCTAATCGTAAAGTCAGAATTATGTAATATTAACTTTAAATTTTCTATCTCTACTTTTAAAATATTTGATATAATCTCTTCGAACAGGACTTCTTTATCTTTAAAATGATAGTATACAGATTCTTTAGATATATCAAGAGTATCTACGACTTGTTGCATGGTTACATCATCATAGTCACTTTCTTCAAATATTTGCCATGCAACTTCTAATATCTGACTTCTTATCTTATCAGAATGCTTATTTCTTGACATATAAATTCACTTCTTTCTTTATCAATTTGTATTAATTCTTAGTATATTTATTATAATAAGATTTTTTACAATATGTCAATACACTCCATTTAAAGACAATAAATCATATTTATTCTTAAATTTTTTATTATTTATTATTAATATAATTTATATGTAAAAATATTATAAAACTTGTATAAATACAAATTATTTAATTTAACGACGCTTAAATTGAAAATATAACCTTATTCTTATATAATTAAGTTATGTAAGGATAAGGTTATATTATTTAATTATACTTTTACTAGGGGGAATAGAATTGAAAAGGGTTGATGAAAGAAATACTATGTTTGCAAGAGCAAATTATAAAAAAAATGGTTTTGCTTATAATGACTATTATGAGAAAAATCCTAAAAAAAAAGAAGTTGATGATAGTATAAGAAGTAGACCAAATTTATGTAGTGAAGGAACTATGACTTATAATGAGATAAATTCTCCAATGGCAAGTAGTGCATTTGACTTTTTATCTGATATAAAATCACTATGTGAAGGAAAAATTTGTGACAATAAAGTAGATGTAGATGCAAAGTCAATGACTAAAAAGATAAAAGGGTTTGCAAAGCAATATGGAGCTTCTGTGGTTGGTATAACTAGATTAAAAGACTACCATATTTATACAAATAGAGGAAGACATGAAGAAAACTACGGTGAAGAAGTTAATCTATCTCATAAATATGCAATTGTATTTGGATGTGAAATGGATAAAGAAATGATAAACAGAGCCCCAATGATATGTGAAGTTATAGAAACTTCAAAATGTTATGTAGATGCATCTATTGTCGGTATGATTTTAAGTTACTACATAAGAAACCTAGGATATGATGCTAGAAATCATATGGATGCTAATTATCTAGTAATGCCTGTTTTTATAGCTCGCGATGCTGGATTAGGTGATATAGGGAGAAATGCAATACTTACAAATAAAGATTATGGTTCTAGACTTAGACTAGGGGTTGTCACTACTGACATTCCACTTATAGAAGATGAATATGTTGATTTTGGACTTGAAGACTTTTGCAAAGTATGTAAAAAATGTTCTTTTAATTGCCCTTCTCACTCACTTTCTAATGATATTAAAATTGGTGATGATGGAAAATATAATTGGGTGATTGAACATGAAACATGTTATATTAAATGGAGATATCTAGGCACAGACTGTGGTATGTGTATATCTGCTTGCCCATTTAGCCAAAACCTTGAAACTATAAAAAACACTACTTCTTTTAAAGGCAATAATGAGCTTATTGAGAAGGCTTTGGATGAATATACTTCAAAATTTGGTAAAAGAATATTTGTACCTGGAAATCCATCTTGGTTAAAATAATTTTATATATTTAATAATTAGTCTGTTCTATGATAAATTCTAGGGCAGATTATTTATTAAATATTTTATTTATATAAATAATTTATATTATTTATGACAATTTAGCAACATTTTGAGTCTATAATTGACTTTATATAGAATATTAAAAATAAAAGGAGTGAATATATGGAAAAAATATTAGTAGTAGAAGATGATACTATATTAAATAAAACACTATCATATAACTTAAATGAAGAGAGATATATGGTTATTTCAAAATTTACAGCTATATCTGCTTTAGAATCTATTGCTAAACACAAATTTGATTTAATTATTTTAGATGTTAATCTACCAGATAAAAGCGGATTTGATTTATGCAAGAAAATTAAAGAAAATTATGATATCCCTATAATTTTTTTAACTGCCAATGATATGGATTATGATATGATTAAAGGTTATGAACTTGGAGCTTTGGATTATATAACAAAACCATTTAACATCAATGTGTTTAAACAAAAAGTAAGAGCACTTTTAAAGCATATTACAACAAAAACAAAACAAGATTGCTATGATGATGGACATCTCAAGATTAACTTTTCTGAGCTCTCTGCATGTATAAATGGCAATCAAATTGTATTTACGCCACTAGAATATCGTACTTTAAAACTATTTATTGAAAATCCCAAAAATATTCTAACAAGAAAAATACTTTTAGAAAAACTTTGGGATATAGATGCTAATTTCGTAGATGAACATACTTTGACATCTGTTATAAGTAGAATTAGAAGTAAAATTGAAAAAGATGACTCTCAATATATTAAAACAGTATATGGTATGGGATACATGTGGATAGGTGAAAAAAATGAATTTTAAAAAATTTTCTTTTAATTCTATTTATTTAATAATTGCTGTTAGTATGGCTCTTACAACTATTCTATTCAATATAGGAATTTATATAATAACTAATGATTTTAAAATAGTTGCCCTATTATTAATATATACAATAATATTCTGTGGTTTTATATTATTAATCATGCTCTTACTTCATAAGAAAATAACTCTCTTTTGCTCTGAGATATGTTTAACTTTAGATAAGATGATGAATAGTGAAGATAATCTAGAAATTGCTTTTGAAGAAGAAACTCTTTTGTCGCGTATTAATCATAGAATGATTAGAATGTATGAAGTCATTCAAGAAAGTCGTCATAATATTGCTATGGAAAAAGCTGATTTACAAGAATTAGTTTCTGATATATCTCATCAAATCAAAACTCCTATTGCAAATTTAAAGATAATTAATACTACCCTATTAAATCAGAATCTTAAAACGGAAATTCAAAATGAGTTTTTGATGGATATGCAAGGTCAATTAGATAAATTAGAATTTTTAATGCAGTCTATGATAAAAACTTCAAGACTAGAAACAGGTATAATTACATTATCTAAAAAGAAGAATTTGATTTATGAAACAATTGCTACTTCACTTAGTGGAATTTTATTTGATGCTGAAAAAAAGAACATTGAAGTTACAGTTGATTGTGATTCAAACTTATGTATATGTCATGATAAAAAATGGACTTCTGAAGCTATTTTCAATATATTAGATAATGCAGTGAAGTACACAAGCCCTAAAGGTAAAATACATATATCTACAGAATGCTGGGTTATGTATGTTAAAATAGATATTACTGATACTGGAAAAGGCATATCGGAAAGTCACCAAGCAGAAATTTTTAAGAGATTCTATCGTGAAGAAGATGTACATGATATAGATGGTATTGGAATTGGTCTATATCTCTCAAGAAAAATTATATCTCTTCAAGGTGGATATATTAAAGTTACATCAAAAATTGGAAAAGGCTCTACTTTTTCTATATTTTTGCCTAATAAATAAATTTTCAAATATTTTATTTGTGATAATTCTGCAACATTTTGATTATATACTGTACTTACAATATATGAAGGAGGTCCTTATGATGAGTATTTTACAAGTAATAGACTTAAAGAAATATTATGGTAGAAATTCAAACATTACAAAAGCTCTTGATGGTGTGAGCCTATCTGTTGAAAAAGGTGAATTTATTTCTATTGTAGGTACATCTGGTAGTGGTAAATCTACATTATTAAATATGATGGGCGGTTTAGACAATCCTACATCCGGAAATGTAATTATAAGAGGAAAAGAATTATCAACTATGAATGATGAACAACTTACAATTTTTCGACGTAGAAACATAGGTTTTATATTCCAAAATTATAATCTTGTTCCCTTACTTAATGTATATGAAAATATCATTTTGCCAATTGGATTGGATGGTGAAACACTAGACAAAGACTTTATAAATGAAATTATAAGTCTACTAGCACTAGATGAAAAACTATATGATGTTCCAGGTAATCTTTCTGGAGGACAACAGCAACGTGTTGCTATTGCAAGGGCACTTGTAACGAAACCTGCTATTATACTTGCTGATGAACCAACAGGTAATCTTGACAGTAAAACAAGTGCAGATGTATTAGGTTTACTTAAAATGACAAGTGAGAAATTTAACCAAACAATTGTAATGATTACCCATAATAATGAAATTGCACAATTAGCAGATAGAATTATTCGTATTGAAGATGGAAAAATTGATAACTAGGAGGTGAAATATATGTTTAAAAATAATAATGGTGCTTTCATTAGAAAAATAGCATTGAATGATTTAAAAATTAATAAGCTTAAATTTTTTCTTTCAGGTATTATTATAATGATTTCTACATGTTTATTATTAACGACTGCTTTAGTTTCATATAATGGTTCTATGGATTTAATTAATGCATCTCCCTATCATGCGAGATATCAATCTGTAAATGAAAAATCAAAAAATATATTACAGCAAAATAAAAACTTTAGTAGCGTAGGAGTTTATAAGTTACTTGGTAATGAGATAAAATCAGATTATAGGATGTCAATGATATATGCAGATAAGACTGCAATTGAGCTTCTAAATTTTAAACTACTAAAAGGAACTATCCCAACAAATAAATATGAAATTGCTATTTCAGAAAAATATCTGCATGAACTTGGTTTAAATAAAGACCTTGGAGATAGTATTACATTAAAATATCGTGATAATATTACTAACAAAGAAATACAAAGTAATTTTATTATTGTTGGATTTGTAGAAAATTATTATCAAGATAATGCTAAGCAATACTATACAGTTGTTTCCAATGATTATCTAAAGAATGTAGCTTCTACACCTTTACAAATCAAAAGCAATAATTTTGATGAAGCAACTCCAAATACTGTAGATGTATTAGTTAGATTATCAAAAGAAAATTTAGAAAAATCCCCTACTTCAATTAAGACTCAATTAAATGAAATTGGTTCCTCTTTAAATATTAAAAAACATAATATATATTTAAATGATAATTATATTGAATCAAATTTAATTGATAGTGAACAAGTTATTACAGTTTTAATAGTAGGAGTAATTATTCTTTTTTCTAGTTTATTTGTTATTTATAGTATTTTTTATATTTCAGTTGTTAATTCGGTTCAAATGTATGCAAAATTGAAAGCACTTGGTATGACTTCTTTGCAATTAAGAAAGATTATTTACCTACAAGGAAATATTTTATCTATTATTTTTATTCCAATAGGCATTATATCTTCCTGCATAATTACATATATAATTCAACCTTTAGCATGGCAAATGACTACTGACTTATTTATTATTGTAGTATTATCAATAGTAATATTTTTGACTGTAAGAATTTCTTTAAATAAACCAGCTAGAATTATTTCTAAAACTTCTGCTATTGAAGCTATGCAATATGCAGAAATTAAATTTAGAAATAAAATTAAAACACTTAATCATATAAATATTAAAAATTTAGCACTAAAAAATATTGAGGTAAATAGAAAGAAAAATTTAATAGCATTAATTTCATTGAGTATTAGTGGAATATTATTTATTTCAATTGCTAGTCTTGCTAATTCTATAGATTTTAATAAACAGATGTCTCAGACATTCGTTTATAATGAAAATTATATTATTGGAAATAAAATTGACAATTTGTATGAACGCATTACACAAATTCAGCAAAATAATCCATTTACAAACACTCTTAAAAATGAAATCAATTCAATTTATGGAGTACAAAAGGTAATTGAATCTAAAGGAATTAAATGTGAAGTTATAGACCCTTCAATTAAAGATGAAGATGGAAGTAAAGTTACAACATTGATTGAAGGTATCACACCAGAGCTTGCAAAATCATTCCAAAAGTATATTGTAAATGGAAAAATTGACTATAATCAATTGGATTCAAACAGCTTAATTGTAAATAAATATAAAACAAAATCTTATGGAATTGATTTGAAAATTGGAAGTACAATTACATTTAACATATTTAGTGGAAATGACATCATCAAAAGACAAATGAAAATAGTTGGAATAATCGATAATTCCAATACAGGATGTATGTTCTTTACTTCAGATAAGGCTTTAGATAAAATAACACCATATAATACAAATTTACATTTTTCAATTTTATCTGATAAAAAGTATTCAAAAGAAGTTGAAGAAAAACTATTAAATATTATTCAAAATAATTCAAATTTAATCCTTTATTCATATGATAATGATTATAAAATGCTAACTAGAGCTTTTAAGTATATGATTATAGCTGCATATGTATTTGTTGGCTTAATTTCCTGTTTTGGTATCCTTAATATGACAAATATTCTTGTAAATAGTGTATTAATTAGAAAAAAAGAGTTTGCCTTGCTTCAGGCAGTTGGAATGACAAAAAAACAGTTGCACAAAATGCTCTATCGAGAAGGTTTGAATTTGAGTATTAAAGCTATATTTGTATCGATTATATTGGGTTATTGTGGTTCAAAATTACTCTGCTTTTTTATAAAAGATGTTATTAGATTAGACTTCATTAATTTCAATTTTTCTATCTTTTCTATTTTAATTTTTTCATTTGTGTTAATATGCATACAAATATTAATAATTGAATTACTTATAAGAAATCTAGAAAAACAATCCCTTACAGAACGTTTACGCTCTCAATAAGAATAGATATAAAAATAGCTACTTTTATACTACACTCAACATAGATTTTCAAAATTCGGAGGGTCAGAAAACTTTGATTTTACGACCCTCTGTTTGTTTTTTTACCTTCTATTGTTTATCTTCTGAATATATCAATCGAATGACTCGTAACGCCTATTAAATCTTCGCGTTCACAAGTAGCAAAGTGATACTTCAAATATAACTCAAATGCGTCATCATCCATAGCATCTACTGCTTCATGCATACATAGGGCTAAACCGTCTGATGCGACGTAATGCAGTCTTGTTACAGGAAAGACAGACATCAAATCGTCAATGTTTTCTTTACGGACAAGTTCAAACAAATCATTTGGCTCTGACTTGGTAGCAAATGTCTGTGGGTCAATCAAGCCCTTTTCAATATATTCAGCTACATTGATATTTCCTCGGTTGAACCCTTCATCAATAAGACAGCCATCAGATATAACATATGCAGCAAAAATCACACCCCCATGTTTTGTTACACGAATAGCCTCATGTAGAGCTTGTTGCTTATCCTCTTTGTTATAAAGATGATACAACGGACCTAACAACAATGTAATGTCATATTCATTATCTGGGAAAACAGATAAATCCATAGCATTACCTTGAGTAATAGTTATATTTTCATTTGATTGAATATTTTTACGGAAAACTTCTATGTTATGTTCGACCAATTCCACTGCATCGACGTCATATCCCTGACGTGCCAGCGTGTGAGAATAGCGACCAGTTGCAGCACCAATTTCAAGCACACGGTCGCCAGGTTTTATGTACTTCTCAATGTAATGCATAGTAGTTAGGAATTCAACTGTTCCATACTTTAATGCCAACCGACTATCTTCGTCGTAATTATTGTAAAAATCAATTAAGTATTGGTTTGTTTTCATATTGCACCCCCTTCTGTATTAGTTAGTAAACATCAAATAGATAAATTCCAATCCGTTTTTTCTTGTCTTATAAAAGCTGATAATATATTTTTTAACATTTTTTCAGCACTATTTCTATCTAATGTTATTTTTTTTGTTGCTGTTAAGACAGCTATGCCATGAGTATAAAGAAATAAATCTAAAAATATGACTTTTGCACATTCTAACTCTATTCCAATGCTTTCCGAAAAAAGCCTTGCCTTTTTTTCATTATCAATTTCTTTATAAAAATCATTTGCCTCTTCCATCATCAAATCTAAATCGTTTATAAATAGCAACTTAAATAAATGTGTTTCTTCTTGAGCAAATTCAATGTATGAAAGTGGAAGTAATAAATAGTGACTGACATTTTCAGAGTTATGATAATTAATAACATACTGATTATAGTATTCGTATGCAAAAGCAAGAAATTCAGATTTTAATTCATCCATGTTTTCATAACAAGTAAAAATTGGTCGAGTAGAACATTGTAATTTACTTGCAATACTCCTTGCATTTACAGTTTCAAATCCTGTTTCTCTTGTAATATCCAAGACAATATTCAAAATCATTTCTTTCGTTATTTTTGCTTTAGGTGGCATATAAGTTCACTTCTCCATTAAAATTTTATAAAACACATGTGTTGTATAACAATTATTATATATCAAAAAAATTATGTCAAGAAAAAATTTTACATTTTTTTGTCATTCCTGGGGTTAATAAATAAAAAATGAGTTGCAATTAATCAATTAACAGACAATTGCAACTCATTTTTTATTTTAAATAGTTTTCTTTTTATCTGATATTTCATATACATAATCTTCTGATGAATTACTATCATTTTCTCTTCTCTTTTTAGAATCTATTAGCACAAAATAAAGTATAAAGCCTACTACAAGACCCCATGTTCCACCTTTAGCAGCAATTACACCACCCATCAGCCCAATTAAACCTCTCTCTACGCCAGTATCACATAGTTCCATTGATAGTTTAGTACATAAATAACCTTGAACTAGAAGTGTCACTGATAATGCTAATGGTATAAGAGGAGTAGCTATTTGTGCAATTGGATAAAAGCAAATAAAAATAGCTGAAACCCATACTAACGTACCCATACCACTAAAAATAGACTGCATTGCTTCCTTTCCGACCTTATATCTTTGAGCAACACTTCCAGTAAGAGTTGCCGCCAATGGACCACACATAGCTATATATGGAGAAATAACTGCCATAGCAATATTTCTTATTCCACTTATAACATTAGACCTATTGGAATTAAAATCAATATACTCATCTGTTCTGTTTTTACTTTCAGAAAGAACTAAATTTTCACCTGTTATAAAATCACCAAACGCAATTATGTATATCATGAAAGCCATTGGCAATCCTTGTATAAATAATATTACACTTGGAAAACCTATTCCAAAAGGAGATACTGTATCTATTAGTTTTTGAAAATCCATTATATAAATAATATTTTCAAAATTAAAGCTAGGAATTCCTATTTCTTTACTAAATATTCCTATAATTAAACTCACTAAAATAGCTGGAACCACGCCATATTGACCTAATCGAAACAAAAACTTATTCTTTATTTTTAGAGCATCAAATTTTTCAGAAAACATTACAAAACAAGCAACTAAAATCCCTACTGTTATAGATATTGGATAAGATTCAAATCTGCCTTTAGGACTAAATTCTGATATTACAGTTGATATACCAACTCCCATAAGTATCCCACCTTTGATGGAATTTGGGATTCTATTTACTAGTTTTCCAGCTATACCTGTTATTCCCATTAAAATAAATATAATTCCTAAATCTATTTGTAAAGCTGTTAATGCTTGTATTCTTTCAATACCAATATTGAACTTTAACAAATATGCAGTTGTAAGAGTTATAGAAGCTGTAATCCAGCCAGGAACTACTGGGTCTCCCATAAAAACATGTAAGCAGTACAATATTGAGTTAATGATAGCCATACTCCATGCGACTTCATATGGTAATCCTAATATTTGCGTGCTAAGTCCAATAGTTCCTAAGCTTGTCATACTTGATATTATGCCTTGAATAGCTTCTGGTTTCTCAAATCTGTAATGTATAAATGGAATTCGTATCTTAAACATTCCAAATTTTATATGAGGCTGTTCACTTCTAGTGAGTCTTTCCATAATTTCACTCCACCTTTCAATAACTCTTATAATTGTTTATAAATTATCAATCTTGTTAAAACTAGTATATAACATACAAATTACATAAACAATAAATTAAAGTTGTAAAATTGATAGATTTTGTGCATATATAGAAAAATATAGTCATTTTTATTTTTTTATATCAATTGATAAAGGTTCTTTATAAAATTCAATAGTTCTTTTCCATGATTCAAACTGTCCTTTTGCATTACCTTCTACAGTTCCTCCTGAAGAAAATATTCCTCCATCCATATTCACAAATAAAGTTTCCTTTAGAGGCACAATATATGGAATTGGTAAAGGATGTCCCATCTTATCATATGTTAATAGTTCCACATTATATTGGTAGTTATTTTTTTTAAGTTTTTCCATGATTTCTACACAACCATCATAACTATTCCAAATATTATCTTCTTTTCCAGAAATCATAAGAATATCAGCTTCAGAATTTTCTACTTTTATTCTAGCTTCTTCTTTATTGTCTGCCCTTACAATGCTTTTCTTATAGGTACTGGCAAATCCAAATGGGATTCCTTTTTCTATATCTTTTTTCTGGTCTTCAAAAAATATATTATTGTCGACTTTGATATATGGAAGTGGCTTACCTTTATATGACCATGATGAAGTATCTTTTCCATTCATCTGTCCATCAAGTGCTTGAAAACAATACGCATGAGGCTGTGATACTACTACTTTTTTAATTTGCTTATATCTTGAAGCAAGTAAAAGTGCTAATTCGCCACCTTTTGATGTTCCATGTACAAATAGTTCTTTAGTATTAGTGATTTCATTTTCACTAATCCATTTAAATACGTTTTCAAAGTATTCTAATGGTACTTCTTCTAATTTACTTGGCAATCCTTCTAAATCAAAATAAGCAACTGTTAGTACATTGAATCCTCTAGATGCAAGTGGAGCTGCTAAAAGTTCTAAAGCATCTAAATTTCCATCAGAACCACCTAAAACTAAAATTGTTTTATTACTAGAATTTTGTTTATAAAATAATTTTCCTATAAATTCATCTGATATGTCTTTTGTGATAATATCTTCTGTTTTAAACAATCTCTTCAACCTAACCTCTTTTCTTTCAATATCAGATTCAAATATCATATTCATGATTATTGGTTTATCAATAGATATATTTTCTGCAAAATTTTTACCTTCAGTTTTCGATTTTTTCAAGGAATAAATTAACCCCATGCAGTCAGCCGTTTTATAAGACCCTTCTAAAGGTTCCACTGAATCTAAATTCACTTCTCCTTTTTCATTTGAATAAAATACTCCATAAGATGAAAATTCCTCTCCTTTACACCATGGAAATTCCATTTTCATAGATACTCTTAATTTACTATTTGGAATTAAGTCTGAAACTATAACTTTAATTTTATCATCTACAAGTGATTCTACATCGTACACATTTACTTTCATAATTGATTCCTCCATATAATAATTAGTGTTCATGAGTTATATATATTTGAAATAAATTTCTTTAGTAGACTATTAATAATTCAAATATACGACATTATGTTGACTATTTTATTATATCAATTCAAATTAATTTAGTCAATATATTGTCTTTTTTATTTGATTCAAATTCTCTTAACAATATGAACCATTTTTAACTTAAATTTTGCTTCTTATATTGGATGATAAAAAAAATGAAATTTAAATATAGTCTTTATCATTAATAAAATACCATAGAAATTTTCTTTAAGAAATTAGATAGAATATAGCTGAAAAAATAAAAAACCACCCCTTTAAAGGAATGATTTTTATCTAGAAAATATAAATTATTTTTTAGTAAGCTTAACAAGTATTTTTTATTTAAAATTTTAGTACAATCATATATTTTTTTATTTACAGATTATATAAAATTTATGCATTGGCAAAAGTGTATATGGCATTAACTCTTGCTATATATAGATTTTCATCACTACATCCAATATACTTAGCATACTTTTCAATCTTCTCTCTTGCATTTTCAGCATCACTTTCATCGCTCTCTACTAGTTCATTTATATAAAGATCCATTAAGGAAGCCTTATATTCTTTTATATCATATCCTAAAAACTCAGTTAATCTTTCAATCTCTTTACTAAAATCACCATCCTCTTTTACCAAAAATTCGTATACGTCTTCTCTATATGGATTTAATGTTATTATTTGTTTTACAACCTTACACTCATCTGCTTTTCCAATAAAACCATCTTTATAATTATTAAATAAGGCATTAGATTTTTTTATAGATTCTTCATCAATATAAGAATGGACTTCACTGACTCTATTTTCTATAAGAGCATCTATAACAGCATAATGAATTTTGAAACAATCATTATACAAATAATTACTCATTTTTTTTACTGTAGATTCGATTTCTAAAAAATTTGCATAATTATTTTTTTTATTCTTATTTGGTATAATAAAAGTTTTATTTAAGTTATTAAAAAGCCTTTTAAAATCTAAATATTTTTCACAATAAACACTTTTAAAGGTATCAATATCTATAGTTATAATTCCAAAACTCACTATAGTCTCGATTCCTTTCTTAAAAGATTCTTCTATATATTTTTCTCCTAGATTTAGACCTCTATCTGATATTTGTTTTAGATTTTGAAAATTATTTAAACAATCTCTCTCAAAGTTTTTAGAAATTTCTAAAGCATACAATTTAAAAATTTTTCTTATCTTATTATAATTATTTTTTGTATCATCAAACCTGATAATAGCTCCATTTACATCAAATGTAATCATTGAGTTTTAACCTCCCCCATTAGTTTCATCAATAAAATAAATTTAATATAAACTTTATAATCATAATATTAAACTTATTTCTACTATAATTATTAATTTGATGATAAAAGCCATTTTCCTTCTAAATAAAAAATTTGTCTAAAGTTTTTAAAAAATTTAGACAAACTTTAAGTTTTTAATTTCTAGATTAATCCAAACACACCAAATAATATTGGCATAAATATAGCTGGCAAAAGATTTGCTACCTTTATATTTGTTAGCTTAAGTACATTTAAACCAAGACCTATAATTAATAAACTTCCTGCAGCTGTCATTTCTGTAACTACAGGGTCACTTAAAAATCCATTTAAGAATGATGCCCCTAAACATATAATACCTTCATATAAAAATACAGATACAGCAGAAAACATTACACCTATACCTAAAGAAGCCGTAAATATAATAGAAGCTATCCCATCTATTACTGATTTTACAAATAGAGTATCATGGCTTCCTGTAAGTCCACTTTCTAATGAACCAACTACTGCCATAGCCCCTATACAAAACAACAAACTAGATGATATAAAACCTTCAGCAATAGAATCTTTTTTGTTGCCTTTAGAAAATCTACTCTGTAAAAATGCCCCTAATTTATTTACCCATTTATCAATATCTATTAATTCTCCTATTAAAGCCCCTAAAGCTATAGATATTATCGTTACTAGTGTATTTTTTCCTTCTAGTGCTCCTGATATCCCTATATATAATACACATAATGCAATTCCATTCATTATAGTATCACTTACTCTTTGAGGTAATCCTCCTTTGATTATAAGACCTACTATACATCCTCCTGCAATTGCTAGACTATTTGCTATTACTCCAAACATTTTTTCTCCCCTCGATTAGCTAATTAAAATTTGCTCCCATTATCAAAACTTAAACATCAATACTTTGTATTGGATATTTTAAATATTCCAAAAATTCTTCAAAGCCCTTTCTAGATATGTTTACAGTTTTAGTATTTATATTCGGATGAAAATTTAAATACTCTTCTTTAATTACATCCTCATCTATGTAAAGCTCTACTTTTCTTTCTGTATCATTTACCAATGAAAAAGGATTTACACTTCCAGGAAGAAGTTTAAGTACATTGTATAATCTTTCAGGCGAAGCAAATGATAACCTAGAACTTCCTATTTTTTCTTTAACTGAATTTAAATCAACATGTTTATCCCCTCTAACTACAATTAGATAGTATTTATTTCCTTTAGCATTTCTTAAAAATAAATTTTTACACTGACATCCTTTTGTTATATCATTTAAAATTACTAACTGTTCTGCTGTATATACAGCTTCATGTTCTACTACCTCATATTTAATATTTAATTTATCTAATACATTGTATATTTTAGTTTCATTTAAATTTAATTCATTTTCATCTGATAATTCTGTCATTTTATCTTTTAAATCACTCATCATACTATAATCTCCTTTAATACTTTGTATATTACACCTATGTCACTTTATTTTATAGTAAAATATTATTCTACTATGGCTATTGCTCTTACTGGAGCACCATCAGCATCATTATACTTAAATGGAGCTGCTATAAATAAAAATCTTTCTGGCACAGCTTCTAAATTGGTAAGATTCTCTATTATTATTTTACCTTTTTCAAATAAAATATGATGCACTTCAAACGATAACGTATCATATCTATCTACTGACAACATATCAATCCCTATTCCTTTTATATTACTATCAGCTATATAGTGTGCAGCCTCTTCTGTTAAAGTAGGATAACCTACATAATATTGTTTTTTATCCCAAAACTTTGACCAGCCTGATTTAAATATTATAAACTCACTACTTTTTATCTCATCTTCATATTTTTTTAGATATTCCAATTCTATATTTTTGCTTCCTTGCTCAAGTTCTAATACATAAGCCTGACCAACAAAATTTTCTATATCCAATGTATCTAAGGATTCCCCTTTAGTATACATATGTTTTGGCGAATCCATATGAGTTCCATTGTGAGAAAATACACTGATTAATGTTTCTTGATATCCATTTTCTTCAATAATAGCTATTTTTTTTATATCTGGTCTATTAGGCTCTGCATATACAGGCATATCATTATGTGTCACATGAGTTAAATCAAAAACCTTCATTTTTATACCCCCTATGTTTTATTTTCTATTATATACCTAAATTCACTTTATTTCTATTGGATTTTATCCTATTATTGCCAAATTAATATATACTTTTTATAAAATTTAATGGATTCATAGAAAAATCTTGAAAAGAATTATCAGTAAATATAATATCTTCTCCCAAAAAACGTTTATATCTTCTTTCTTCTTTCTTTAAAGTAATCCTTTGTTTTTGTGAATGATTGTTAAAAACCATTATTTTAAGTGGGGCTTTTTTTCGATTTGTCTGAACTCTTTTTAACATATATTTTATATGCATATCAGCTTCAGGAAATGAATATCCACAAAATATTAAAAGGTCAGTATCTCTTAAAGTTTTTTCTGTTTCATTCCAGACATTACTTAAAAATATATTTGACATATTCTTAAAATATGTTGGTGGAACTATAATAGGTTCTGTCAATTCATTGCATTCTAGACATTTTGTCTCTGAACTGTTTTCAATTAGTTTCATAACACCACCTTCATGTGGTGTAAGAGTTAAACTGTTACAAATGGGACAGTAAAGCCAGTTCAATGAACCATGTATCTTATAGAGTTTAATTAATGGTTCTTTCGGTTTTCTCCAGTTTAATTCTTCCTTAAAATTAGTAAATTCTACACCATAATCAAGCATAATAGGCAAATTATTTTTATCTCTTAAACCAGTAACTGTATTGTCTATATGTATATCATAATTTGCACTAATAAAAGTTGTATCAAGGAGTAAATCATCTTGTAAAAGATTTTCAACTAGAAGTTTGTGATATTTATTATCTGTTCTAGGTGTGTTATGGATTGCTTCAGCCATCAACAGTATTAAATACTGTCTTAAAAAACGTATACTATCACTCCTATTATTTAAATTTTCAAGTCCAAAATTTCTAAATCCTTCTCTTCTTTGTTCTGCTAAATCTAAAAGCCCTAAAACTTCTTCAAATGTTGGAAAATTTGCATTATCTAGATTATCTTTTCTTATATCAATATTAAACATTTGTTTAAAAAAAGCATACAATTCTCTATTCATATCAGTATCATAATTTTTAGGTTTTAATTTCTTAAAGTATTCACTAAATAATTCATTTTGAATAGGTAAATTTTCTGCAGCTGATGCTCCTGCTCCCAAAAATATAGCTATTTTCATATAATTCCTCCTATATAAACATTACTATTATTTTTTATATCTATTAAATATTTATCTTATTAACCTATTTAATAATACAATAATAAAGCTGTCTTTTACTAGAAAAAATCCTATTACAAGACAGCTTTATATTTATATTTAAATCTTTAATAATTCATAAATAGAAAGAGCATATATTTGAGCAGCTTTTACAATATCTTCTACTATCAAATGTTCATTAGCTTGATGCTCTGTTTCTGGTTTCCCTGGGAAAATAGCTCCAAAGGCAACACAATTGTCTAAAGCTCTTGCATAAGTTGCTCCTCCAGATGAAAGAGGTGTTCCATCAAGACCAGTTTCCTCTTCATATACTTTTCTCAATGTTTTAACAAGAAGTGTATCTTCTGGAACATAAATTGAATCCAAGAAATCATATTCTTTATAATCTAAATTATATTTATCTGTTATTTTCTTTAGTTCTTTTACAAAGTCATCTTTTTTATATGTTACAGGAATTCTTACATCAATTCCAGCAAATTCTTTTTTACTATCGATAGTTACTTTACCTATATTTACTGTTAATTTTCCTGACACATCATCCTTGCAATTAGGAACTATATTGTTTCCATTAGCATCTTCACCAATAACTTCTGCTAAAAACTTAATTATATTAGAATCTATCCCTATATTATTAAGAGCTATACAAAGTCTAGCTACTGCATTTATACCAGTATCACTGGCTGCTGAATGAACACTTTTTCCTATTATACATATTTTATTTCCTTCAACAGTGTATTCAAAACCTAATTTATCTAATTCTTTTTTTAACTCATCAGAATATTTTCCAATATAAACTGCTTTTCCTGGAACTGCATTTAAAGCCTTCCCAACTGATAATTCTATATCACTTTTACTATCACATGTTAAATGAACTTGTAAAAGACCTTTTTCTGCATTTGTTATTGGGAATCTAGAATCAGGAGTAAATCCATAGTCTGGTACGTCTTCATTATTTTCTTTGTATTTATTTATACATCTCCAAAGATTTTCTTCATCAGCTCCAAAAATAAATCTTATTCTCTTATTTAAATCTATATTTAAATCCATAAGAGCTTTTACTGCATAAATTGCTGATATTGTAGGTCCCTTATCATCTTGTGTTCCTCTTCCATATAATTTACCATCTTCTAAAACACCTTCAAATGGAGGATAATTCCAGCTTTCTAAGTCACCTTCTGGAACTACATCAACATGACCAAGTATACCTATCATTTTTTCACCTTGTCCTATTTCTGCATAGCCATAATATCCATCTTTATATACTGTTTTAAACCCTAAAGATTTACATAAGTCTAAAATACCTCTTAAAGCCTTATCTATATTTTCCCCAAATGGGAAATTTTCAGTTGGCTCAGATATAACACTAGGTATTTTTACACTTTCTTGTATTGAAGAAATCATTTCATCTTGTAGGGAACTTACTTTTTCTTTAATTTGTTCTTTCATAATTATCACCCTTCAATTCTCATCATAATATACTAGTAAATATTTTGACCTTTTAAAAGAAAAATATGCTTACTTTTTTAGTTTTTTTATAAATTCAATTGCTTTTAAAGTACCCATTTTAGAATGGTCAAATGTAAGCCCTCCTTGGAAATAAACATTGTAAGGAGGTCTTATTGGAGCATCTGCACTTAATTCTATGGAAGAACCTTGTATAAATGCTCCTGCTGCCATTATAACTTCACTTTCATATCCAGGCATATCCCAAGGCACAGGTTTAACATAAGAATCAACTGGAGCAGCTTCTTGTATTCCTTGACAAAAACTTATGACTTCATCACCACTATTAAGTCTAACACACTGAATAATATCACTTCTTAAATCATCATATTTTGGCAATACATCATATCCTAATTTTTCAAAAGCTCTTGAACAAAATATAGCGCCCATTACAGCTTGAGATACTACATATGGTGCTAAGAAAAATCCTTGAAGAACATTTCTAGTAGTTCCAAAGGTAAGACCACATTCTTTACCTATTCCAGGAGAAGTCATTCTATATGATATAAGTTCAATTAAATCTTTTCTACCAGCTATATACCCACCTGTTAATGCAAGTCCACCTCCAGGATTTTTTATTAGAGAACCAGCCATAACATCTGCTCCAACATCAGTTGGTTCTTTAGTATCTAGAAACTCACCATAACAGTTGTCAACCATTACTATAACTTCTGGTTTAACAGATTTTATTACATCAATGGCTTCCTTTATATCACTAATTGAAAGTGATTTTCTCCAAGAATACCCTTTTGACCTTTGTATCATAACAAGTTTAGTTTTATCATTTATTTTTCTTTTAATTCCTTCTAAATCCAAATTTCCATCTTCTAAAAAATCTACATCATCATATGTAACACCATATTCTTTTAAAGAACCTTTTTCTTCTCTTATACCTATAACACCCTCTAAAGTATCATATGGTCTTCCAGTAACAGATAGAATTTCATCTCCTGGTCTGACTATTCCTTGTATACATAAAGTAAGTGCGTGTGTTCCATTTACAATTATTGGTCTTACAAGAGCATCTTCTGTATTAAAAACTTTGGAATAAATTTCCTCTATTTTTTCACGTCCAATATCATTATATCCATATCCTGTGGTCCAATTAAAATGCATGTCACTTAATTTAGATTCTTGCATAGCTTTTAAAACTTTATATTGATTGTATTCTCTTATTTCTTTTATTTCCTCAAACTTATATTTTATATCTTCCATTGTTTCTTGTGATAGTTTAAAAGTATCTTCATCTACACCATAGTAATCTTTCAGTAATTCTTTTGTCTCATTAAGCATTTTATCACCTGTCTCTTTGTTATTTTATTTAAACATGTCAAAGGAGACTATTTTACTAAAACAAATAAATTATAGTTTATAAGTTAGCATAAGTCTCCTTTTAATTATCTTAAATTAAATTAATTATCTATTGTTATTGTTGTTATTATTATTATTATTTTGATTTTGATTAGTTAAATTAATATATTTACCAGGTTGTATAGTCGAAACAGCATGTTTATAAATCATGTTTTGTTGTCTATTGTCCCCTTCTATCAATATTATATAACTGTCAAATCCTTTTACAAGCCCTTTGACTTGCACTCCATTGACTAAATATATAGTAACAGGTATCCTTTCTTTCCTAGCATTATTTAAAAACAAATCTTGTAAATTTAAAACTGTATTTTTCATTAGATTTGTACCCTCCCAAGATTAAATTGAACATCTAAAATATTCCTATCTTATATTCTATATAAGTTATGGTAAATTTTCAATATGAAGTTGTATACTTAAAAATTTATATATATTATTTTATAGAATTTTTAATATATATAATTATTTCATTTTTTAATAAATCTATATCTTCATATTTATCCAAATCAAACCATTTTGCCGTTTCATATCTTTTAAACCAAGTTATCTGACGTTTTGCATACCTTCTAGAATCCCTTTTTATTATTTCAATGGCTTCTTCATATGTATATTCTCCATCTAAATACTTCAATATCTCTTTGTATCCTATACCTTGCATTGATATCATGTCTTTTTTAAATCCCATGCTTAAGAGTTTTTTAACTTCTTCAACCAAACCACTCTCTAGCATAATATCAACTCTCATATTTATTCTTTCATACAAATGCTCTCTATCTCTATTCAAAACTATTATTATAGGTTGATAATCGTCATTAAATTTTAAGTCACTTGAAAAGTCATTCATTTTCTTACCGCTTAGACAAACTTCAAGCGCTCTTATAACTCTCTTTGTATTGTTTTTATGAATTCTATCAGCAGCTTCTTCATCAAGTGATTTTAATTTATCATGCATGTAATCTATTCCATTCTCAAGAAGTTGTTTTTGAAGTTCTTCTCTTAATTCATTGTTAGCATCAGATTTTGCAAAATCCATATTGTATATTAAAGAATTCAGATAAAGACCAGTTCCTCCAGTCACTAAAACACACTTTCCTTTTTGATTTATTTCAGATATATATTTTTTTGCTCTTTGTTGAAATTCTGAAACTGAAAATGGATAGTCAGGTTTAACCTCATCTATAAGATAATGCTTTACTCCTTGCATTTCCTCTGAAGTAACTTTTGCACTTCCAATATCCATATATTTATATATTTGCATAGAATCTGCTGAAATTATCTCTGCATCCATATCTTTTGCTAACTTTATTGACAAATCAGTCTTTCCAACAGCAGTTGGACCTGTAAGTATTATAAGTGGTATTTTTTTCATAACATTCCTTTCCATATATTCTAACTATCCAAAATATTTTACATAATTCTTTTAAACATTTTTTCTATTTCGGTCTTAGAAATTTCAACCATTATTGGTCTTCCATGAGGACACGTAAATGGATTCTCACAATTTTCTAATTGTTCCAATAAGCTTTTTATCTCAATATCATATATTTTATCGTTTGCTTTTATTGCAGATCTACATGCCATTGATGCAAATCTCTCACCTTTTAAATCATAATTACTTGTAATCTCATCTATATTATCAATTATTTGAAGTATAAACTTTTCAGTTTCTGGAATTCCAAATATAGTTGGAACACATCTTATCATTACATGATTGTTGCCAAAAACTTCTAATTCAAAACCAAATTTCATAAATAACTCTAAATTATTTTCAATTTGAAGCATGTCTACATTTGATACTTCAAGAATTACTGGGTCTAAAAGTATTTGCATATTGATATCTTGTCTATAGAACTTATCCATATATCTCTCATACAAAACTCTTTCATGTGCAGCATGTTGGTCTAGCAAATACATAGAATCATCTTTACTTAGGATTATATAAGTATTAAATACAACCCCAATTACAGAATATCCATATAAGGAAAATTTACGTTTTGAATTAGTTAAATACTCCTCTTCGCTGTCTTTAATACTTTTTTCTAAATAATGACTGTCTTCATTTTTAGAACTATCAATTTGTTTAGGCCCATCAACTTGAAATTCTTCTTGTATATTGTCATTTACAACCTCTTCTCCTAAATAACCCGTATTTTTTAATTCATTTTCTATATTTGCATTTAAAACTTCACTTACAGAAGGAAATTCATCTATTAGTTTTTCACTTGATAAACTTACAACTTCAATAAATTCATCTTTCTCTTTAGTTGTATTATTATTTTTTGAATTAGCTTCAACGAAATTATTATTTTTAAATTCATAATCTATACTTTTTTCTCTATTATTAATAGCAATTCGAGGCTGCGTTTTCTTATCATTATACGTAGCATACTTTCCAATAAGGTTAGAATGTATTAATTTAACTTTTAAAAAATCTCTTAGTTCTATATACACTTCTTGTTCTTTTTCAAATTTAACTTCAAGCTTATTAGGATGTATATTTACATCAATACATGCTGGTTCTACTTCTATATTTAAGAAACAAACAGCATGTTTACCTATTGGAATTATAGATTTATAACTTTCAGTTATTGCATCTATAATTATTTTACTTTTTACAAACCTTTTATTTATATAGATATGTTGCAAATTTTTATTGGAACGATAGATGTTATTATTTCCTATATATCCATCAATTTTAAAGTGATTGCATTTAAATTCTATATTTATTAGGTTTTCTGTTATTTCTTTTCCATATATACTCCTAATAGTATTTATAAGCTTTCCATCACCTGGAGTATTTAACATTTGTTTATTATTATTTGTATATTTAAATTGGACATTAGGATTGCCTATTGCAAGCTTATTTATCAAATCACTTATGTTTATAGTTTCTGCATGAGTAGATTTTAAAAATTTCTGTCTTGCTGGTGTATTAAAGAAAATCTCTTTTATAATGATTGTTGTACCATTAGTAGAACCAATTGGCTCCTTTGAGACTATTTTTCCACCTTCTACAAATATTTTCGTTCCAACCATTTCATCCTTGGTCTTAGTAATCATTTCTAATTTTGATATAGCTGAAATAGATGCTAATGCTTCTCCTCTAAATCCAAGAGAGTACAAATCATATAAATCATCAATTTTTTTTATCTTACTAGTAGCATGTCTTAAAAAGGATTTCTCAACTTCACTTGAAGGTATTCCTATTCCATTATCTGTGATTTTAATTAAAGTTTTTCCTCCATCAATGATATCTATAGAAATCTTATTTGCACCTGCATCAATAGAATTCTCAATTAATTCTTTTAATGCAGAAGATGGTCTTTCTACTACTTCTCCAGCTGCTATTTTATTTATAGTCAAATCATCTAGGATGTTAATTATATTTTTCATTTTTACACCTCTAAGATTTTATTTCTTTTGCTTTTTTTTGAAGACTGTAAAGAGAATTTATAGCATCTAATGGAGTCATATTTAAAATATCTAAGTTTAAAATTTCTTCTGACAATACATCTCTCTTTACACTATCAAAAGATATTTGAGTTAGTGCAACTTCCTTTACAGAATCTTCTTTATTAATTTCTTCTTTACTATCCTTTTTCTTCATTGAACTAACTTCATCGTTTAATGTTTTAAACTTAGAATTTAGTTTATCATAATCCTTTTTCATGTGTTTATAGTCTTTTACTATAAGCTCATGTTCTATTTTTAGAGATTCGTATTTATTTTTAAAATTGCTCTGATTTACCTTAAGCAGTTCTTCATCTAAATCATTATTAATCACAGTAGTTTTTTCTTTATCTCCATTTATTGCGACACTGTTATAAACATGATTTTTTTCCAAATCCTTAAGTATATATTTTGCTCTATCTATGACTTCATCTGGCAATTTAGCTAATTTAGCAACATAGATTCCATAACTCTTATCTGCACCTTGAGGAATTATTTTTCTTAAAAATATTATTCCCTCTCCATCTTCTTTAACTGCTATTGAATAATTTTTAACCTCTTTAAATTCTTCTTCTAAATCAGTAAGTTCATGATAATGTGTTGCAAATAGTGTCTTACATCTAATATTCTTTTGAATATATTCTACTATTGACCATGCTAAACTTATACCATCATAAGTACTGGTTCCACGTCCTATTTCATCTAAAATAACTAAACTTCTTTCGGTAGCATTTTTTAATATAAGAGAGACCTCATTCATCTCTACCATAAAAGTAGATTGACCTTGAGATAAATCATCACTAGCCCCTACTCTTGTAAATATTCTATCTAATATTGGTACATTAGCATATTCTGCTGGAACAAAAGAACCTATATGTGCCATAAGTGCTATTATAGCAGTTTGTCTCATATATGTTGATTTACCAGACATATTAGGACCAGTTATTATGTTAATGATGTTTTCTCCACGATTTAAATATGTATCATTTGGAACGAAATTTTCTTCACCTACTATATTTTCAACAACTGGATGTCTACCATTTCTTATATCAAGTTTATTATTTTCGTTTATCTGTGGTTTTATATAGTTGTTCATGTGAGCAACGGTTGCCAAAGATACGAAAACGTCTATATTAGCTATAATCTTAGCTACTTTTTGTATTCTGTCTATATTTTTATATATAGTATCTCTTATACTTACAAATATCTCATATTCTAGAGATTTAATTTTCTCTTCAGCATGTAGTATCTTTTCTTCTATTTCTTTTAACTCTGGAGTTATATATCTCTCTGCATTACTAAGTGTCTGCTTTCTTATATATGTCTCATCTAGTTTTGCTTGTTTAAAGTTGGCCTTTGTTATTTCTATATAATATCCAAATACTTTATTAAATCCTATTTTTAATGATTTAACTCCTGTTTTTTCTCTTTCTCTATTTTCTATTTCTTTTACAAGAAAAGCACCATTTTTAGAAATATCTCTCAATTCTTTAAGTTCATCACTAAAATCAGATTTAATTATATTCCCATCTTTTATAGTTATTGTAGGTTCTTCCAAAATGGCTTCATCTATTAAACTGTATATATCATCCAACTTGTCCATTTTTGATACATACTCTTTTAATCTATTCGCATTTGATAAGTCTATTGTGTCTTTTAGATTTGGTAATTTTTCTACTGAATTTTTTAAGTGAACTAATTCTTTTGGTGTTACTCTTTCAAATGCTATTTTCCCACATATTCTTTCTATATCATATATATTTTTAAGTATATCGTTTAAGTCTTCTCTTAGTATAAAATCATCTTTTATTTCTTCTATTACATTTAATCTATTTTCAATTTTAGATTTATTTATCAGAGGCTCTTCTACATATTTTCTTAGAAGCCTTCCTCCCATTGCAGTAGATGTTTTATCTAAAACATGTAATAGTGAACCTTTCTTTTTGTTTCCTCTTATAGTCTGAGTAAGTTCTAAATTAGTTCTAGTAAACATATCTAATACCATGTACTCTGATGAATTGTATATATTTATATTGTTAATATTGGATGTTATCTGCTTTTGAGTGTTATATATATAATTTAGAAGAATTGATAAACTCGATTTTATAAGACCCTTATCATCAAACTTTAATTTTTGTAGATAAACATCTGGAAAATATTCTTTTAATATATTTATATCTAAATAGTTGTCACTAAAACTTTCATTTATGTATATGTTGCTTACAGTAGCTATATCTCTAAGTTTTTCTATAAAATTCAAATCATTTACAATTATTTCTGTAGGATGAATTTTTGCAATTTCTTCTATTACTTTATCTTCATTTAGATAAGTTGCATTAGTTTCTCCTGTACTTATATCTACATAAGTTAAACCTATATTGGCATCATCTTTGTATAAAGATAATAAATAATTATTTTTTTTATTTTCAAGTAGATTTCCATCTAGAACTGTTCCAGGAGTAATAACCCTTATGACCTCTCTCCTAACAATTCCTTTTGCAGTAGATGGGTCTTCCATTTGCTCACCTATTGCTACTTTATATCCATTTTCTACTAACTTCGATATATATGAATTGGCTGAGTGAAATGGCACTCCACACATAGGAGCACGTTCTTCTAAACCACAGGCTTTCCCTGTTAATGCTATTTCAAGAGCTTTTGAAGCTACTAATGCATCTTCAAAAAACATTTCATAAAAATCTCCCAATCTAAAAAACAGTATACAATCTTTATACCTATTTTTTACTTCAAGATACTGTTTCATCATAGGAGTTAATTTATTCATATCTATTTGCATTATTAAACCTCCTTCTTTTCTAATTAAATATTATATCATAGTAGATGATTATTATTAACATAATATATAAAATTTTGACGTATAACTAAAAAACAATCCAAAATGCTAATTGCACTTTGGATTGTTAGGTTTAATAATCACTAAGTAAAAACGTATAGAATTTTATAATAAAGATATTATCTCTTTTTTCAGTTTAATAACATTTTCAAGATTATCTTCATTTATATTTCTATTATCTATGATAAATTCTTTTTTTACTATTGATGGTTTTTTTGAGATAACATAGATTCTATTTGATAACATTATAGCTTCATCAATATCATGAGTTATAAGAAGTATCGTTGAATTTACTTTTTTCTTAACATCTAAAAGCCATTTTTGCATAGATGTTTTAGTTAATGAATCGAGTGCACCAAAAGGTTCATCTAAAAGCATTATGTCATTAGAATTTATAAAAGTCCTCAAAAAATTAGCTCTTTGTCTCATACCTCCGGAAAGTTCTGCTGGATATTTATACTCATATCCTTCCAAACCAAAAACCTCAAAATAGTGTTTTACCATAGACCTAGCTTTGCCCTTTTTTTCTTTTTTTAGTACCAGTGGAAGAGATACATTATCTATTATAGTTTTATATGGTAAAAGTAAATCTTTTTGATACATGTAACTATAATTACCATTTATGTTTACCATACCACTATTGTAGTCTGTCAATTGAGTTATGATGTTAAAGATAGTACTTTTTCCACATCCGCTTGGCCCCAATATAGAAACAAATTCGCCTTCATAAACATCAATACTTATATCTTTTAAAACATCTACATCTTTATATGTCTTTGATACATTTTCTATAGATATTTTTGCTTTTTTATTGTGGTAAGAATTCATTTGTGTAAGCATCACTTGCCTTCATATCCTTATCTATTAATTTATATTCTTTTAAGAATGATGTATAGTTATTCCATACACTATCTTTCATTTCGCCCCATCTTGGTGCATCATCTTTATATTTACTTGCTAAGTATTCTTGACTCTTTATTGCTAATTTTTCATCTACTTCAGGAGCATGCTTTACTAAAATTTTTGCAGCATCTTCAGGGTTTTTTATTGCATATTCATAACCTTTTGTTGTAGCTTTTAAGAATTTCTTAGCAAGTTCTGGGTTGTCTTTAAGCACAGTATCATTAGAAATTATAAGTGGTGTATAATAGTCTAATCTTTCATCTAAGTCTTTTACTGGTATAAAGTTTAAATCATAATCAATTAAATTAGCTTTAACTACATCCCAACCTTCAAATATCCATGCAAAATCTACAGTTTTCATAGCTGCAAAGAAATCATCTTGACCAGTATTAACTATTTTTAATTTATTAAAGTCAGCTCCATTTTTATTCATAACTGCTTTGAAAACAGCTTCTTCTGATGGAGAACCCCAGCCTCCATAAGTTTTTCCTTCAAAATCTTTTGCTGTAGTTATATTTTTTTCTTTTGGAGATGCAAATCCAGAAGTATTGTGTTGTATAACAGTCGCCACAGCTTTTATTGGAAGTGGGTCTTCACTAGTTTTTGCATAAGTGACTTGCTCTTGATAACTTATACCAAAGTCAGCTTTTCCTGTTGCTACTAAAGTCTCAGCTCCACTTTCAGGTGGTTGTACTATTTCAACATCCAAGCCTTCTTCTTTATAGTAACCTTTATCAAGTGCCACAAATAATCCAGTATGATTCGTATTTGGTGTCCAATCAAGTACAAAAGTCACTTTTTTAGAAGAAGTATCTTTACTATTTTTTTTGTCTTTATCACTATTATTTCCAGAAGAACATCCAGTTATTGTTGCTAATATAAGAGCACTTACTAAACCTAATATTCCTAATTTTTTGAAATTCATAATATCCTCCCTCAAATACATTTAATCTTCTAATCTATGTTTTATAACAACTTTTTTTATAGCTTGTACAATTCCTACAAATATTAAACTAAATATAACTACTAATATAGTAGATGCAAATACTTTATCAAGTGCATATGCACTTTTTGACCTTAGCATATAAACACCAAGACCTTTAGTTCCACCTAACCACTCTGCAACAGTTGCTGCCATTACAGCATAAGTAGCCGATATTTTAAGTCCAGAAAAAAATTTATCCATTGACATAGGAAATTTAAGATGAATAAAAGTATTAATCTTATTTGAATTCATAGTCTTAAACAAATTTAAATAATCTTTATCAATATTCTCAATACCATCTACAAAACTTATTAATATAGGAAAAAAACAAGTAAGCGTTACCATCAATATTTTTGGCATTGTCCCAAAGCCAAACCAAATCATAAAAAGTGGAGCTATTATTATTGTAGGTATCATTTGAGTCACTAACATAATAGGATAAAGACATTTTTTTATTATCAATACAAAATCCATTAATATTCCAATTATTAAAGATATTATTATTGCAACTATAAATCCAAATATTGCTTCCCCTATAGTAACCATGGCATGCATGGATAAATTTTGATAATCTTTAAAAAATACATTAATTATATCTATTGGTGTAGGTAGTATATATTGAGGAACCTTTAAAACTTCTACCACAGATTGCCAAAAAATAAGTATAAACAAAAATGTTGCTATTGGATATATACTATTTTTGACTTTATCTATGATTTCTAAGTTTCTCATCTATAGTTAAACCCCCAGCTTTTTCATCTACTCTAGCTACTGTTATAACTCTTTCACATCCAAGATTAAAAGGGATTTTATGCACTTTTTTTAGGAGTTCAAAAACTTCATCAAAATCACCTTCAACAGTAGTACTCATTGCTCCTATTTCACATTTAAGACCGCTGTTTTCAATTTCTGCTATACAAGCATCTACTACTTTATACATTTCTTCTTCACCTTTGTAAGGTCTTAGTGGCATTACTGCTATGTCTGCAATTACCATTTAAATCACTCCTTTTAAAATAATTAATACCTACTAGGTATATTTTGTTTTTTATTAAAATATTTAATAGATAAAAACATAGTATATTTAAATAAAATAAAAGTCTTATCCAAAATAGGATAAGACTTATTTTTATCTTTACTGGTCTCCCTACACTGGCATTATCCAAACAGGTTCAAAGGGTCGAGATAAAATCTCCTCTCAGCATATTAGCTCCCCGAAATATATTATATCTTTTCTACTTGATTATACTACACTTATTATATTTTAACAAATTTTTTATTTATATTATATATTTTATCTGTATTAAAATTTACAAAACTAT
Source organism: Clostridioides sp. ZZV14-6009 (assembly GCF_020658095.1). NCBI lineage: Bacteria > Bacillati > Bacillota > Clostridia > Peptostreptococcales > Peptostreptococcaceae > Clostridioides > Clostridioides sp. ZZV14-6009. The sequence continues at coordinate 86,623 of NZ_JAGWDG010000004.1, read as the reverse complement.
ATAATAGTTTATGATTTATTATCTTTATCCTCACTAATTTTTTAAAATTTCAGTAACCCTCTTTTACTTACTATAACTTTATTCTGTCGATACTATTATTTTTGATATAATAGATTTTTATACACATATATTGATTATCTATACTCTTTTTAATATATTGACCACTTCTTGTTGATTAAGTTTGTGTTACTTCATCAATATAATTCAAATAAATTAATAATATAAATTTACAGTTCCTTTTACACAATAAGCTTTATTACATAATTTACTTGTATGTTTTATTTTTAAAGGACAAAATAACTTTTATATTTAATTTTTTTAGTTTATATATTGAAAAACAAAACGTTTTCCTGTAATATTATAATCGTAGAATAAAACTAAATAGGCAAAACTAGAGAAATTTAGTGACGCAAAGCTATAGGGACTAACACTTATAAAATAAGTTATGTCAGCCAGTTGCCAAAAAGATATTTTCTTTTTGTTTTTTATGAAAGTTTTTTAGGGGGATAAATAATATATGTTTATGAATAAAGTAGATAGATGTACACATATACTAACTGCCTATATATGCAGTTCATATGATTACTGTAATTTTATAGATACGCAGTTAAACGATTTTATACTAGAGTATGGTGAAAATGTTGTGGAATCTTGTTTACATCAAGTAATGGTATTGGTAAGTAAGTATAATTAAATGGATTTTATTTTCTAGAAAACCCTTTTTAGTTTTATCTACATTTTAAATGTATTGTTAATAGAAAATTGATTAAAAAGAAGATGGCATTAATAAAAAATTAGCAAGTAAAGGTAAAGCAGAAACACTAGAAGAACTTCTCAATCAATTATGTAGAGAAGTTTTGGAAATTAGTTCATATACATTTAATTGAAGGTTCAATCGTTTTTAAAAGATAAATTTGAACTAGTTTCTAAAAACTTATTTTTATTTAAAAATATCTAATAAAAACCCTTAGAATGTATTTATTTGGATTCTAAAGGCTTTTTTTCTAAGTATAATCCATAAACTAAATTTTAAGACTTATTGTTTTAATACAGATAAATTATATAAAAATGTATTTTTTATTTCTTGTACAGCTTGGATACTAATTTAAATAGTTTTAGATAGATTGTAGCCTAATTTAATATCACAATACAAATTCTTACTTTTAGATATACTCTACTATAGAAATTTTATTTATTTTTGTTTTTCTTACTATCTAATACTACTCCAATAAGTAACCCAAGGGATAAGCCAATAGATAAATTTTTAAATACTGAACCTAAAATAACACCAAAGCATAATCCTAATCCCAAATAACTTATACTTTCATTTTTCATATCTTTTACTCCTTCAAATTCCTATTTATCTATATTATATTAAAATAACCTGTATTAATCAAATCGTACACTAAAGTAGATGTTTTTGTATACACTCACAAGGAATACTAGCATCTAAAGACTTATTTAAAGATATCTAGTAAAAATGCCCTTAAAATCCATTTATTTGGATTTTAAGGGCATTACTTTCATTTAAAATACAATAAAAACTAAATTTAACTGCTGGTTGTTCTTTATACACTAACTGAATATCATATCCTTCACTATTTTTCTTTATTTCAAATTTATCATTCTTTTTAGGTAGTATCTCTAGTACACCATCTTGATACTTAGATTTATCTACTTTTAAGTCTATACCAAAGTCTTTTCCATTAAAACAAGCATATGAGGAAACTTTTTCATCTTTCATAAATACCATCTTAATTCTATTATCATTTTCTATATCTATAAGATTTTTCCATTTATAGCCAACTATATAGTACATCTTTTCAACACTAGTATCATTGCTAAATAAATAAGCTCTGTCCCATTTGAATTTACTTAATGATGACAAATTCACTTCGCTCTTTTTATCATTTAACTCATGTAAATTTATTATCAAATCACCAAAATTTTCTAAACTTTTATCTTCTTCTAGCTTAGTTAACTTTGAATATTTATCTTGTACTTTCCAAGTATTATCATCTTTTTCTAATTCAAATGTTATTTTTGATATACAAGAGTTATGGCTGCCTGGTTGTGTAACTATTACATTTTCACCTTTATTATTTGTATAATCATGTTGTTCAATTTCCTTATGAGTATGGCCCGCTACTATCGCATCAATTCCAGCAACTTCTTTAGCTAGTTCTTGTATTCTATTACCTGGATTTTTAGGCTTTTTAGGTTTTTCTCCACTATGTACTACGGCTAATAGTATATCTGGATTTTCTTTTTCTTTTATTTCCTTCACCCATTTTTTAGCATCTTCTATTATATCATTCATATATAAATCCTGGTATGTAACCATATCTTTTAAATCTCTGGACTTAGCCTTAATTTTATTTCCGTTTTCATCAAAATCCCATCCTTCTCCGACTTCCTTGATTGTAAGACCAAGTATACCAAGCTTAACTTCACCATCTTTTGTTTCAATTGTCTTTATTGTGTAAGGTTTAACATAACTTGAACTGTTACTATTATATGTATTTGCAGATAAAACTTCTATATTTTCACTATTAAATTCATTTATTATTTTATCTAAATTTTTTTTAGAACTAGAAACAAACTCATGATTACCAAGTACTACTGCATCATATTTAACTTCACTCATTTGTCTAACTATAGGTACTTCTTTTTTAATTACTTCATCTTTTTCGTAAGCATCTCGAGCCTCACTAAGATATTGATTCATTGCCCCTAAACCATCTGAATCATAAAAATCTCCTGCATCTACTAATGTTATATTAGAGTCTTTTTTTCTTTCTTCGTTTATTTTTTCAGCTATGTTATATGTAACTTCTCCATGTAAGTCTGTAGTTGCTAATATATTGATTTTAGTGGTTTTCTCCTCCTTAAGATTAGTACACCCTGTAAATATCATTGAAATTGAGATTAAACATAAACTTAATACTTTGCCTTTATTTTTAAAATTCATTTTATCCCCCCTATAAAACTAAATATACATAAAGTATAGCAGTTATTTATTTCAAATTTATTAAAAATATCTTACAATTAAAAGACTTATTAGTTCCCTAGAAACTTATTACTTTATCTTAGTATATTTTTGAAATTTATGAGGAATTAAATCATATGCTATTATAAAAAAATTAAGTATCAAAATAAGTATTAATAATCTAGATAAAAAACCTAAAGGTATTCCTTTATAATTTGTAAAAATTGGCGCAACAAATATACTTGAAAGATATATAACTAAATAGTATATAAAACGATAAATACTTCTTTTCACTCTATATGTGGTATTACATTTTTTACATCTAAGTTTTCCTGTAAATATATTTTTAAATCTATCTATAATAGTAAAAGTATAACTGCACTCTAAACAATTTTTCATAATAAGTCTCCTTTTTATTCTATTGTACCAAAGATATTAGTGAATTTTATAATGAAAAGGTTATAATCCAACTAATCTCTAAAGACATATTTGAAATTTGTTTTGATACAATAAAAAAGCTCCAAAATAATTAAACTTATAGAAGCTTTTTAAATAAAATATTTATTTAATATACATTATCTAAGCGTGATTGAAACAATTTTTACATTTTCTGTAACAACTTCTTGAGTTAGTCTTTTCTTTATCCTTGCAATTTTTACTCTTTGACCTATTGCTTTGAAATCAAGTTCTTTCATCCTATGTACTTCTCCTTCATTATTAGTATTCTATAACATTATAACCTTTCAAAAAGTGTATTATAATAAATTATTAAATTAATTTATATATTAGTTGAAAACTTTTTAATCTACAGTTATAGTAAAAGATTTTTCTTTCCCTGTATTTACTGGCATTGGAGCCTCTAAAGAATGTTTAACTGGATTTGATGCAATTGAATCAAATTTAAAATATGTAATCAATGAGAATAAACATAAAATTATTGCCATTAAAATACCTGTTCTATTTTTTTCATTAAACATATTAGATACTCTTTTTTTATATCTGATTTCTTATGTAATCTGGCTACAAATTTATTTGAAGAATTTAAATCTTTTTTCATTGCATTTATAACAGTCAAAGCATACTCTTTTTTATCTTCTATACTACGATTTTTTAAAACTCTTTCATCACAATAAAGTTCACAATCTAAATCTATAATCTTATCCATAATGTACATAAAAGGATTAAACCAATATACTATTTTTAAAAATAATACTAGATATTTAATACAAAGGTCTTTACTCTTAAAATGCATCAGCTCATGTCTAAATATCCATTCCAGTTCTTTTAGTGTATAATCATATGGTGGTAAAAGAATACATGAATTAAAAAATGAGGGTGTTTCAACTTCATGAGAATATTTAATTTGTATATTTTTGTTTATATTAAGTTCTTTTAATAAATTACTATAAAGATTGTTTATGTATTTGTCATCAACCTCATAAGACAAATCATCTATCAGATTTTTAAGTTTAATATATTTCCATAAAGTAGAAATCAAATAAAATATTGTAATAGTAGCCCAAACAGAAACTAAAATCATAGTACACAAAGTAGAAAGATTGTTAAAACCTTCTAGATTTACCTTATTAATATTCTCTTGATATTTAAATTCATTAAATGCAAAAGTATAATATGTAAATGGTAACAATAGCTTAATAATAACAATAAACCATATATAGTAGTTAAATCTTCTACTAAAAATTTTAAAAATAGTCATTCTAAAAACTAATAATAGAACCGTAAATAAACTACTTACTAAAACTGTCCTAAGAAAATCGTTTAGAATCGAAAGCATAAATTTTCACCACCCTTATTCTAGAGTGAATTGCGGAATATTTGAAAAACAAACAACACTCTAAAAATATGAACAGAACTATGGCTCTTTTAATACAAAGAACCATTTGTTGATTTAATTATTGATGAATGTCAGTCTCAATATGGAGTGAAGTACGATGAAGAGTTTCCTGAAATTATGATATATTCCTTACCTACTCCATTTTATATTGACCGCCCAATAAATCATGAACTTATGAAAAAAACTATCATTAAGGGTCTAAAAAAACTTGAATCCGTTGGGGCAAACTTTATTGCGATGCCATGCAACTCAGCTCATATATATTTTAAAGAATTGAAAGAATCAATAAGTATTCCATTATTAAATTGTAGAAGAAACTGTTAAAGATTTACCTTCTACTCCACAAAAAGTAACTCTACTTTCAACAAGTTCAACATTTGAATCTAAAATTTATCAAAAAGGGATAACAGATGCTGGTCATAAATTTATATTTAAAGATGAATGGCAAAAAAAGATAAATGCTCTTATCCAAAATATAAAAGCAGATAAGAATAATCCACAAAATATCAATATTTTGAATGAACTTCTAGAAAGTGTAAAATTTGAATCTATTGGAAATATAGTAATTGCTTGCACTGATTTAAATGTTGTCTTAGAAAAGATACAACCATCAATTAATATTATTGATTCGTCAAAATGTTTAGCAGAGTCAGTTATTAGGAAATATTTAGAATTAGAAAAATAGAATTCACTCTATTTTTAATTCATAAATATTTTAGATAAAGTATTCATAAAAAAGTAAAGTGGTAAGATTATCTTACCACTTTACTTTTTTATGAATACTGAATTTTTTATTTTTGATGATGATTCTAAAGTAAAATTCACCTTAAATGAGATTGTAAAAATAAAAAAATGAATGTCAGTTAAAGTAAAAATATATTTTTCAATTGAATGTCAAAAAACTATTTTATAATAACTTAGTTTAAACATTGCTAAAATTAAATACTTTAGTATTTGTTAATACTTGTTAATATATATTTATTGATTTATTATATAATAATATAGATATTACTATATATTGAATTAGATAAATATAATTATATATATATTGTTATTGTCGGAATTTAATTCTATATTTTTTAATAATATTATTTTAGGAGGAAAAAATGATAAACAATATTAAAAATAAATTTAAAGATTACAAACCATATATAAACGGTTATGAAAATATGAAAAGAGCATCTGTATTAATTCCAATAGTAGAAATAAATAACATACATCATATATTATTTGAAGTTCGCTCAAAAAATTTAAAGCATCAACCCAATGAAATTTCTTTTCCAGGTGGAAAAATAGAGTCTAACGAAACTCCTTATGAAGCCGTTATTAGAGAGACATGTGAGGAACTTGGAACTTTTAATGACAATATAGAAGTTATAGCAAGTCTTGACTTACTTATAACGCCTGTAAAATTTATAATACATCCCTATTTAGGATATATAAAGAACATCAATAATTTAAATATAAATAAGGGTGAAGTTGACCATACTTTTTTGGTACCTATAAAATATCTTTTAGAAAATCCTCCAAATACCTATAATAATACAGTCAAAGTTTTTCCTGATGAAAATCTTCCATATGGTTCAATTCCAAATCAAAAAGATTATAAATTTGAAAGTGGAAGTTATCCTGTTCTATTTTATAAATATAAAGATTATGTAATTTGGGGAATAACAGCAAAGATATTAGAAAATTTTTTAAATTTCTTATCAGAATAATACTTGTATTCAAATACTCAAATTTTTATATACGAAGTTTTTAAAATTTTCTAAATTTAAAATTCTAAAAAAGATATGAAATTATATTTTATACTTGATTATTGTTCAATTATTATTACACAATTTTTGATACAATTTCAAGCTAAGCACTATTTATTAATATCACACTATAAATAAATTATAGTATGATAATATATCTAATAAGATTAAGATATGAAATAAATGATTTTAATGTATGTTTATGGTAAAATATTAATAAACAAGTAAACTGATAAATCAGAGTATATGGAGGTGCTTATAATGTTTGCAGTAGGATTCACAGTTATAATTGCAATTGCCTCTTTCATTTTAAGTATATTGTTATTTAATGGAAAAGCAAGTATGTTATTAGCAGGTTATAATACTATGAGTGATAAAGAAAAAGCTCGATATGATGTAAAAAAACTATGTAGAAGTTCTAGTATTGTTACTTTTATTGTATCTATAATGTTATTTATCATGTCATTTTTGGGATATAGAGTAGAGAGTGGACAAATGGATGAAAAAAAAATGCTTCCATTTGCTGTAATATTTATAATAGTTATACTTGCTAGTGTGCTTTTCAACATCTATTACTCTAATAAGAAATGTAAAAAATAAAAATTAGTAAGTAGCAGTTAATTGTGAAAGATTGACTGCTTTTTTATGTCTATTAGATATTTTAGCATTTAAAAAGCTCTATAAAAAATAACATATATAAACTTATAATGGTATAGTTGCCTTTCCTGCATGCCCATAGTCTATTATATAATATTTTAGTATATATAAAGAAATACTAAATATAGTTAGGTAAGCTTTGATAAAATAGAATAAAAAATAGATGTACAATTAATTTACATCCTATATCAAATTTATTTTTATTTATAATAGAAACTGAAATTAGCATAATATATATGATATGTTCTTAAAATTAAAAAATTTAATATATTTTGTTTTATAGTACATCTATTTCAATTGGTTTACATAATTTTATTATTTTATACAGTATTAATCATTTACTAGTACACCATTCAATGAAAATGTTCTAGGTTCAGTGATTTTAACCATAACTAATTTTCCAATTAAATCATCACTTCCACCTTCAAAATTTACAAGTTTATTTTGTCTAGTTCTACCAGCAAATTTATTTTCATTATTTTTGCTTCTTCCTTCGACCAAAACTTCAACTACTCTATTTTTATATTCATCATTTATCTCTGCTGAGATTCTATTTACTGCTTCTAATACTCTATTAAATCTTTCATGTTTTATTTCTTCTGGTATCTGATTTTCCATTTTAGCAGCAGGAGTTCCCTGTCTCTTAGAATAAATAAATGTAAATGCTGAATCATATCTAACTTTTTCAACCACATCTAGAGTATCTTCTAAATCTTCTTCTGTTTCTCCTGGAAAACCTATCATTAAGTCTGTTGAAAAAGCAATATCTGGAACTTCTTTTTTAGCCTTTTCTATTATTTCTAGATAATATTCCTTTGTATAATGTCGATTCATTTTTTTTAGAAGACTACTACTTCCACATTGTATTGGTAAATGTAAAAATTCACACACCTTGTCACAATCTCTAATTGCATATATCACCTCATCAGATATGTCTTTAGGATGAGATGTCATAAATCTAACTCTTTCAATTCCCTCTATATCATTAACTTTTCTTAAAAGTTCTGAGAATGCAACTGGATTTTCAAGTGTTTTTCCATACGAGTCTACATTTTGTCCAAGCAAAGTTATTTCTTTTGTTCCATTTGAAACAAGCTCTTTTATCTCGTTAATTATATCTTCAGGTATTCTACTTCTTTCTCTTCCTCTTGTATATGGAACTATACAATAGGTACAGAAATTATTGCATCCATACATTATATTTACAAATGCTTTTAATTCAAATTTTCTATTACTTCTAAGACCTTCTATTACTTCTCCATCTACATCCCATACATCTACTAACATCTTGTCAGAATTTATTGATTCTGTAAGTAATTGTGGAAATTTATATAGATTATGTGTTCCAAATACAAGGTCTACATGTTTGTATTTTTTTCTTAGTTCTTCTACAACATGTGGTTGTTGCATCATACATCCACACACAGCTATTTTCATGTTTGGATTTTTTCCTTTTAGATGCTTTAACTGACCTAAATTTCCATACACTTTTAGCTCTGCATTTTCTCTTACTGCACATGTGTTATATATTATTAGATCACTTTCTTCAACTATCATTGACATTTGGTATCCCATTTCTTCTAACATTGAACAAAGTTTTTCTGAATCATGTTCATTCATTTGACATCCAAAGGTTTGAGTAAACACGAGTTTTCTCTTTCCTGTTCTGTTGAAGTACTCTTCATTTTGTCTGTGTATTTGTTCTATATATTTATCTTGTTCTTGTATTTTCTCTATAGGTATTGTTACTTGTTTTCTTTTACTCACGTCTATTCCTCCTAGTTAATTTCTTATATTACACATAACCTTAATTATATCAAATAAGAAAAATCTTTTAAAGGTATTATTAAAGTTTTAAGTATAATAAAAGACAGCTCAATGCTGTCCTTGATTATACTTTACTTTTATATAAAAATAGATTTTAAATCAATCCATTTACAATTCTACAAAATATATTTCTATTGATATCTAATAATGTACTCAGTTTATACTATACAAGTATATTAAATTAATCTTATTTAAGAAAATGAAATAATTATAATGTCTTTATAAAATAAACTTTTTATCATATCAAATAGATTTTAAATAAAATATTATAAATCATATATCTAATCAAATTTTAACTTTGGTAACTAACCCTTCTTATTGATAAATTAACAATCTTGAATAAAAATATTCCTGCAACTAAATTTATTAAAACAGTTGGTAATACTATTGTTAAGAATAAAGCTGCAAAAGAAGCTCCTGGAAGACCAACTATAGCTTGAGCAGCTAACAAAAAGATTGCTCCACTCACAAGTGTTCCTATTGGCATTATAATTGAAACTACTATAGTATCCTGTGTTTTTTTGGATAAGTTTTTTATAAAAGGCATTCTATAGCTAACATATATTAATAAAAATACTATATTTGCTGTAAGGGTTTTATCTATTATATTAGGAACTTGACCTCCTGGGAAACTTGATGTAAGCGCTGTAAATATACCTGTTACTATTCCTGCTATTAAGCAAGTTTTATAGTCATCTCTATTTAAAACTAATATTACAAATAACATTGTTAGTGGTATATCTGGTTTCATTGGTAATCCTATAGCAGGTGTAATTTGATGTATTAGTAATCCTATTGCTAAAAGTATTGCATTTAAAGTTAGTTTTTTTGTATTTGTTTTCATTTCTGTATTTCCTCCTAATTTTTTAATTTTTAATTTATTTTTTTGCCAGTCTTCTAAATCATCCTCTTTAGCTTTAGAAATTCATAACATCTATTTCACCACCTTCTACATATCGAATTTTTCGTAAAATAAAAAAACTCCGTCCTAAATTAATAGGACGGAGATTATCCGCGTTGCCACCTAAATTATATAAAAATTTAATATAAAACTCAATTTATATATATCTCATTATCAGGTACTTACATACCCTATTCGCTATAACGTGCGACTGACGATAAAGTCTACTCTCAAAAATATGATTTTGATTTACTCCTCTAAGGCCCATTCATCAAATTTTTTCTTGCCAAGATTCCACCATCCTTAGCTCTCTATATTGAACCTAAATTTAACTACTCTTCCTTGTCATAGGATTTAATTTATTATATATTGTTTTACCATTAAAATAATGATATTACTTTTCCTAAAAAATGTCAATATATTTTTATAATTTTTTAAATATACTTCTTCTAAAACTATTTTCTAAAAAATAATACTAATAAAAATCAATACTAATTTCTTTCTTAAAATTTTATACCTAATTCCAACTTTTTAAATTTTATTTTCAATAATTTAATTCATTTTCCTATCATTTATCTAGCTCTTTTATGTAATTTTTGAATTATTCTTAATAAAACTCTACTAATTCTATTTTTATATTTTAATAAAATCTTTTCTTATTTCTTTTAATGAATATTACTATTACTATAGCTATAATGATAAATATCACTATTACTAACAATATCAACTTTGATATTATACTGTGTCTTTTTATATTTCTGTTACTATGTTTATTTCTAATTCCACTTCTATACCTTCTATTACTTGTACTTCGTTTTTTTAGTTTTATTTTACTTTTATTTGACCTACTACTTCTATGTCTTTTTCTAGATTTAATAGTCCTAAACTTAGCATTACTAGATGTATAGTTCGTTTGTGTTGAGTAAACAGATGTACTAAAATCGTTAATAATTTCAGCTTCTACTTGAAGTGGATTTACAATACTGATTAACAGTAAAAAACATATGATTACCCTAATCAATTTTTTCTTTTTTTTCATTTCTTTTCCCCTCATAAAAAATTTATATCTATTTTATTATAATATATACTCACTCAAAAACTACAAATTTTTTCAAATTTCTAATTTATTTTATATTAGATATATTTTTTTATTAAAAATACTTCTAATAATATTAGAAAAATATTAAAATTTGACTATATTTTTTATATGTTTTTTCACCCTTATTCTTCATCCAACTAGAACAGTAGGACTTGCACAAATAAAAGTAAGTAATAAATTCCTTTTTTACACTTCTCAATCAACAGAGGAATGTTCAACAATACTATACTATCATTAACATTGGAGTTAAAACTAAAATTTTACAATTCAGATATCTCTTCGACAATCTCTTTGACAGACTTATTAGAAACATTAATTTTAGTTGTTGCTAATCTTTCATACAATGGTAAATAGTTGACACTTCTTTCTATTACATCAGTAAAACGCAAACCTTCATCTACATCTCTCTTCAACCTTTTTCTCAGTACAGTTTCATCACAAATTAAAGAAATCTTTATTATTCTATAATCCGATATATCTAGACAAGATATAATAGTATCAATAATACTTTGTTCATGCATTACCCAACAGAAAATAATATTCTCAAAAGCACTACATTTTATAAAGTTATTCAACAATGAACAAATATTTGAAAGAACCATTTTTTTCGTTTCACCAGTAATTTGAAATGGATGCATATCCCAACACCAATCACCATCAAGAAAAACACTATTTTTCAAGATTAATTTTAGAGACTGGCATACTGTTGTTTTGCCTACTCCCATTGTACCACCAATAATATAAATATTTTTCATTCATTTCACCTTTCAAAGTTCAATTTATTTGTTAGTCATATTTTATCACATCAACATATAAAAATCATACTTTAACATCTATCATATTATTCACACCATATACAATTGCTTTGTTGTCTTTAGTTATCTTATATTCATTCCTAAATGGCTTAAGTAGAAAATTAAACTTATAAATCATTTTTTATCACTTAAATTCTTGAAATAATTAAATTAAACTTTATACATTTATTAATTTGTAGCATAATCCATATTCATGCTTTTTTTTATCAAAATTCCATGATACAATAATACTGCTAGATAATAGTAGTTTAATATAGAACTAATATATATATAGTTATATAATAATAAATATCAAAAAGGAGAGTGAATTGTAATGTTATCAAAACCAGCAACAATGCTTTTAGGCCTAATAAATGAAAAACCTCTTAATGCCTATGAAATTATAAAAGTGTTAGAATACATGAATGTAAAGTACTGGTTTAATATCGCAGACTCAACCGTATATACTACAATTAAGACTTTAGAAAAAAGAGAATTGATTTTAGGTACTGTTAAAAAGGATGGTAATATGCCAGACAAAACAGTTTACACAATCACAGAAAAAGGAAGTATAGAATTTCATGATACTTTGAGAAATTCTATTTTGAAATTCGATTATGACACTAATATTTTTTCTATTACAGCATTCTTTATTGAATGCCTAGGAAAAGAAGAAAGAAAAAATCTTTTAGAAAAACGATTAGAAATTTTAAATCAATATCTAACAGGAATTAAGCAAAAAGATGATGATGATTGGAAAAAGGAAGTTAGTGAATTTCATGTTGCTAATGTAAAACGTATGATTGATATAGTATTAGCAGAGATTTCTGGGACAAAAAGATTATTAGCTGTTTATAAAGGTTAAACAAAAACTGTAAATAATGTCTTTCCACATATAATTCATAGTCTACTGTTTTGTATTTATTTCATTTACTCTTCTTTCATAGATATAGAAAGGGCACCTCATATGAAGTGCCAATCTATATTATATTCATTTTTATTTATTGCCTTTAGTTATTGTATAAGAGCTATTTCTCAATATATTTTCATATAGCCTTATGACAACTTGCATTTATAGTATTCTTTTTTTATAAAGCTTATTATATATGATTATGCCAAAGTCGAATATTCTTCTACATACTGACTATATACATATCCGGAATATCTTTTCCCATTTTTGTGGATATTAATTCTTGACCATTTTCCAACACTATAACAGACTTCAACTTTAAAACCATCAGGAATTGTAGTTATTATTTTTGAATCTGTTGTTCTGTCATTTCTTAATTCTAGATTTAAACCATTAGTTTTTATATTTCCTATGTAATTTCTTTTTCTGCTTTCTAGAATATTATTACTTTTAGTGTTGCTCAATTTCTCTAAATATTTATAGAGTAACCAACCTTTGTCATAATTACTTTCAACTTCTGCCCATTTTCCATCTACACAATTTAACTTAACCATTTTTCCTTCTGGTATGCTTTTTAATTTCATACTGTTTATATCTGGTTTCTCTCTTAAATTCAATTTAATCTTAGTCTTAAAATTGAGGTTAGATTCATCAAAGTTTTTTAACATTAATTCAGATATCATTTCAAGCCCTCCTCTTGCCAAATTTTAAGTTATTAAAAATACCTAACTCTTAAAAAATAAATTTAACAAAAATAATTATTATCTTTTTGGCAACTGGCTGACATGACCTTTATTATATAAAGATTTTAGTCCCTATAGCTTTGCGTCATTAGATTTATCTAATATTGCCTATATCTGAATAATAACACAAATTAAATATTTAAAAAATAATATTCCCTCAAATTTTATATTAATTAAATATAAATTCAATTTTTAATTAATAATAAATAAAAAATATCTTTATATTACTAAATAAATTATTATTCTCTATAAGTCATCTATAAAATAGTGATTTACCTAACATATAATTTTTTTAAAGCTTACTTGACAAAAGAAGTATAACACTGTATCATTATTATAAACCGACGGTCAGTCTGTTTTCCAAATATAATTATAACATGTCTATATATTTGTATGATTATGAAAGTATATAAAGACTACTTAATAGAAATTTTGATGAAAATAGTGGTAACTATTGTTATCTCTTATCAATATGCAGCATTAATAAAAAATAACTTATTATACACTTACTTGAGCTTTTTTATATTCAACTCAGTTTACTTACTTCAGTTATTTACATTGCTATACTTATGCTATTTTTAATTTTTAGAAATTTTTAAGAAACGAGGATGAAATATGTTAAAAAGAATATTACAAAAAGATTTAACAAGAAATAAAGTAGTAACAGCCGCATTATTCATATTTATTTTACTGGCAGCTATGTTAATATCTAGTGCTACAAATATTATTATGGAACTTACTAGTTCTATGGCTTCCCTGTTTAGACAATCTCGTGCACCTCACTATGTTCAAATGTATTCTGGAGAATTAAACCAAAAATCAATCAATGAATTTACAGCTTCAACTCCGTCTGTAAAAGAACAACAAACTGTTGAACTCTTAAATATCAATGGAAGGAATATTTTTCTAGGAAATGATAAAAAAAGCCAGTCTGACAGTGTTTTAGAAAATAGTTTTGTGAGGCAAAATAGTAAGTTCGATTTTTTATTAGACATGGATAATGAGATATTTCAAGTAGAAAATGGAGAAATAGGGGTTCCTGTCTATTACATGAAACAAAATAATTTAAATGTTGGAGATAAGATACAAATAGTCAATGGTGATTTCTTCATGAAATTTACAATAAAAGACTTTGTACGTGATGTACAAATGAACCCTTCCCTTGTTACTTCAAAGCGTTTCTTAATCAGTAATGATGATTGGAATACTTTACATGCTAACTTGGGTGAAAGTGAGTACCTGATTGAGTTTCTATTAAATGATATAAATAAAATTAGTGAATTTGAAACGTTATATCAATCAACTAATCTTCCACAAACAGGAACATCAATAACTTATTCTCTTTATCAAGTGCTAAATGCATTATCTGATGGAATTGTAGTTGCAATTATTATCTTAATTAGTGTTCTACTTATTATAATTGCTACTTTATGCTTACGATTCACACTAATTGCAACTATTGAGGAAGATTATCGTGAAATTGGTGTTATGAAAGCAATTGGTATCCAAAGTGGTAATATCCGAAAGTTGTATCTGGCAAAATATATATTGATTGCATCTTCAGCAAGTTTTTTTGGTTATATAACCTCATTATTTATTGGAACTTTTTTTACAGAAAATATCAATCTTTATATGGGCAAAGTAGAAAAAAGTGCTTTTGCTATTTTTATTCCATTAATTGGTGCAGTTATTGTATTTATAGCAGTTATATTCTTTTGTAATCTAATACTCAAAAGATTTAATAAAATATCAGCAGTAGAAGCATTAAAAACAGGTACTTCAATGACCACTAAACGAAACAGATATAATATAAAACTATACAAAAGTAAAATAACAAATGTTAATTTCTTTTTAGGATTAAATGAAGTAACTGGAAGATTTACCATTTATAGCTTACTCTGCTTTGTTTATGCTGTCTGCATCTTCCTTATGATTGTACCACTTAATTTTCTAAATACTATTCAGTCTCCAGAATTTATTACTTATATGGGAGCTGGTCAAAGTGATATTCGCATTGATTTACAACATACAAATGAAACTCAAAACCATCTTAATTCTATATTGAAGGTTATTGAAAGTGACAATGATGTTGAAAAGTATGCTTCCTTTATAACGAGTTCTTATAAGGTAATGAACCAGGATGGGACGATAGAAAATATGAAAATAGAAAATGGAGATTTTTCAACTTTTCCACTTGAATATGTAAAGGGTTCTGCACCAACAAATGAAAATGAGATTGCTCTATCTGTTATAAATGCTGATGAATTAGGGAAAAGTGTTGGAGATAATTTATCTATTTTTTCAGAAAAAGATAATGAGCTAATCCTTACTGTTAGTGGAATTTATCAAGATGTTACATATGGTGGTAAGACTGCTAAAGCGATGCTACCTTACAAAGAAGATACAATTTTATGGCATGTCATAAATTTAAATATGAAACCTGGAGTTAATTTAACAGATAAATTAAATCAGTATAGAATGAATTGTTATCCCGCAAAAGTTACAAATATGGACGATTATGTAAGTCAGACATTAGGCTCTGTTATTAGCCAATTAAGACTTGTTATAAAGCTAGCTGTTATTCTATCTATTTCGATTTCTGGATTTATTACAGCAATGTTTTTTAAAATGTTGATTGCTAAAGATACATCACAAATTGCAATTATGCTTAGTTTAGGCTTCTCTACTAAAAATATACGAACTCAATATATTGCAAGAGCATTATTAGTCCTTACAACTGGAATTATTTTAGGAACTATTGCATCAAATACAATTGGTCAAAAAATAGCAGGGCTACTTCTTTCTGGTATATCCAATTTACAATTTATAACAAATCCAATAATTGTATATATAATTTGTCCAATAACTTTAATTATAACTGTATCTATTGCTATCACAACAATCAGTATGACAATCAAAAAAATAAAAATTATGTCTATCATAGAATAAGAGGTATATTATGAATAATATTATAGAAGCTAAAAAAATTAGTAAAGAATATGTCATCAGCAAAGAGAATATACATCAAGTTTTAAAAGGAATTGATTTAACCATTCAACATGGAGAGTTTGTATCTGTTATGGGAGCTTCTGGCTCAGGAAAAACAACTCTACTTTATAACTTAAGTGGTATGGATAAACTCACATCTGGAAACATTACATTCTGCGGAGAAATGATTTCTAATATGTCTGAGGAAGAATTATCGAAGATACGATTAAAAAAAATGGGATTTATCTTTCAACAAAGCAATTTACTAAAAAATTTAAATATCTTTGACAATATAGTCCTTTCTGCCTACTTGAGAAAGGAAGAAAGCCGCCAAATAATTAATGAGCGAGCAAAAATACTTATGGAGAAGACAAATATCTCAGAAATCAAAGATAAAGATATTACTCAGGTTTCTGGTGGTCAACTTCAAAGAGCAGCTATATGCCGTGCTTTAATTAATACTCCAGAAATCTTATTTGGAGATGAACCAACAGGTGCACTTAATTCTAAAGTAACAAATGAAGTGATGGATATTCTTTTAGATATCAACCACTCTGGTACGACCATTATGCTTGTGACTCATGATGCCAAAGTTGCAGCAAAAACAGAACGAGTAGTATTTATGTCCGATGGTGTAATCATAGGAGAAATTATATTAGGAAAATTTAATGAATATAATAACAATTTAAAAGAAAGAGAAAACAAACTTACAAACTGGTTATTAGAATTAGGTTTTTAGAAATATTAGTACGAATAAAACAGATATTACTAGTAGTATAAATCAAAATAAATTATGAGTAAAGAAATAAGTAAATCTATTATTAGGGAATCTATAAAGTAATATAAGTACAACTTTTTAAAGCCTTAATTATTTATAAGAAATTTTTTATATATCTAAATTAAGATATGCAATATTTTATTAAACTATCTACTTCACATATATATTAAAGCTGATGACTTATCTAATGTTTGATGATAAAATAAAATTAATAAATATTTAATTATAGAGGATTATATTATGAACATTATTAAAAAAGTAACCTTAGTATTAATATTATTAATTGTAATATCAATAACAGGATGTTCTCCAAGAGAAAGTGCTAGTGAAGTAGCAAAAAAGTATACTGATAGAGTAAATTCTGGAGATTATGAAACAGCATATGATTTACTAAGCAAAGACACCAAGAAAAAAGTTAGTCTTGAAAGGTTTAAAGAGTATCAAGATGTATTAATCGAGACCAGAAAAGTAATTGGCTATAAATTAGGAAAAGAAGAAAATATAGAAAAGTATAAATATGATAAAAAAGAATATAAGAATCTTATTAAACTAGAAGAAACTTATGATATAAAAGATATGCTTTCCAGAAAAAAGAAATCTTTAAAAATTGATAGGTACTTTGTAGTTGAAAAAAATCGATATAAGTTATTGTGGCATGAAAATTTTAAAAGTAACCTTAGTTCTAGATACCTTGATTTTGTATATCTAAAACTTGAAGAATTTTCAGAAGCATCTTTTAAGGAAATTGCTATATTGCTAAAAAAAGCAACTGCGGCTGATCCTAGCAATTCAGATCTTTACTATATAGAGGCATCTAACTATATGTATTTAGATGACTATGATAAGGCTCTACTTCCAATTAATAACTGTTTAAAATATTTAGATAAAAAAAGTTCTAACTACAAAAAGAAAGCAAGTGATGCATACAATTTAAAAGGAGTTATATTAATGTGTAATAAAAAATATGATGATGCAAAAAAAATTTTAAATAAGTCATTAGACATTAATCAAAATAATGATGATGCAAAATATAACTTAAATACAATAAAAAATGATTTAGAGTAACTATTTAATTTATACAAAATAAACTAATTTCTATTTATTATGTATTTATATAATATTCTCTATTAAATTAAAATACTTATAAATTAATTACAAACTTAAATTATAAAAAAGAACTTATTACTATATGAAAGTTAATATATGAGCAATAAGTTCTTTATATTTGTACGTAAAACATTAATCAATTAAATTTAAAATACATAACAAGATAATACTAAAAATATATAATTATGTTAGATAATAAAATCTAAAGCAATATGTATTTATAAATATTTATAATTTTTAAATTTGTATATAACAGTAGTTAAATATTACATAATAAATCCAAATAAATATATAGATATAACACCCGTAACAATAGAAATCCCAATAGATTTAAATTTATATGCAACAAGAAGTACAATTTGAAAAGATATAATTTTAGGATTTACTACAGATAAATATAAATTATCTCCATTAAAAAATACATCTTTCGCTGTTAAAGAAGTAAGTATTGCTACAGGTATAAATTTCATTATTTTTTTCAAAGACTCAGGCATATCCTTTTTCGAAAAGATTAACATTGGAAGAACTCTTGGAAGATATGTAACAATGTACATTCCTATTATAATAAAAAATATGTAATTACTATTATTCATAAGATTCCTCCTTTTTATAATACACCTCTTCTGCAAAGAACCCAATTAAAGATGCTAAAATTGATGCGACTATAATTACTAAATTACTCTTAAACAATACATATAAAATAATTGAAATAATAATTGATGATATAAATACTAAAACATAAATTTTGTTTTTTATTTGAGAAACTATTAATGCTATAAACATAGAAGTCAGTATAAATCCAGAAATAGAACTATCTACAGATATTGTTTCTCCTAAAAATGCCCCAATAAAGTTAGCTAAGACTGATGAAACTAGGCAAAAAAAATTGAGATAGATTGCATTTCTGTCAGTCCAATTTCCAGTAGTAAATTTTTCATAATTAACTGCAAAAGTTTCGTCAGTTATGGTATGGCAAAATGGCAATATAAACTTTGGACTTTTATTTTTTATATACATATTTAAATTGGAACTCATTAAGAAATGTCTCAAATTAACAATAAATGTGGTTAATACAATGGATGTTATACTTGCACCAGCTGAAATCATTGAAGCTGCAATAAATTGAGAGCTTCCTCCAAATACCAAAGTTACCATCAATGCTATTTGAAAAGGTGAAAGACCAGATTTCTGCAGTAGTATTCCTCCTACTATACCTATTGGTATATAGCCCAAAAATATGGGTATAGAGGCAATAAAACTTTCTCTTAGTTGTTGAGTTCTTTCCATGATAAATCACTCCTTTTAACTTTTAATATATTGAGTATTATTAAAATATAAAATAGATTAATCATATAATTGCAATTATACTTAAAAATAAATTTGAATTAACTATATAAGCTTTACTATAATAAATAAAAATAAATTAGTTTTGAAATACTATTAATCTATAATTACTTTTTGTTATAAGGCAATGATATATGTCAATTCTTATAAATCTATTATCTATTATCTATTATGTTTTTATTGTAACAGCAAAAAAAATTACACACAATTAAAATATTGTGTGCAATACAATTATCTTTTTTCTTTCAGTAATCGTTTTAATACACTTAAACCAGATTTAAGTTCTTCTATATTTTCTGTAGCACATACAGCTATTCTTATTGCAGAAATAGGTTTTTCTTTTCCAACCGCAAAGCGCTCAGATGCATAAACTTGTACACCTTCTTTGAGTGCCTGTAACTCAAGTTTTTCTGCCATTATATCATCAGGTAGTATTAACCATCTAAATATACATTCATCATTTCCTAAAATATTATACTCAGATAAATATTGATTGACAATCTCATTTCTTCTCCTAGCAGACTTACGGCGTGCCTCAATTAATTTATCTGCTTCTCCTGATGCAATCATACGGTAAGCTATTTCTGTTAAAAAATATGATTGAGACAGATTAATATTATATAAAGCACTTGATAACGCTTCTCTATACTTTTTAGGTGTAGCAATGTATGCAAGACGTAAGCTAGGTGCAAGAATTTTTGATAAGCTTGTAATATAAATTGTCTGATTAGGTATATAATTAGCAACTGGGTTCAAATGTATTTCATTAAGTAAACCATGAATAGCATCCTCAATCACAATTAGATTATATTTAGATGCAATATGTGCAATCATTTTTCGTCCAGCCTCTGACATTATATGTGTAGTTGGGTTTTGATAATCTGGTATTATATATATTCCCTTGATGTTTTCATTCTTGCAAGCATATAATAAACCTTCTTCACTAATCTCTCCATTTTCTTGTTTAATTGGTATCAGTTGTATTCCAAGCATTTTGGCTGCCGTCTTTATTCCAGGGTAAGTTAATGGGTCTACACCTATTCTATCTCCATGTTGAAACAGACCTGCCAAAATAGCTACAATTGCATTTTGTCCTCCACTTGCAGGAAGTAAGCTATCAGAAGAGGTTTTAAATCCAGTTTTGGAAATCAATTTAGCTATAGCTTCTTTTTGCCAATCAGCACCATCTCTCTGTCCATATTGAAATATAGTTTTAAAATCCAATTCTTTAGTTATTTGTTTAAATAAAGTACTCATTTCTTCTAATGCACAATCTGGATTCATTGTACCCATTTCAATGAATGTAATTTTATTACTTGACATCAAAAATAAATTTGACCGTATATCATAAGCTACAAAAGTTCCACTTCCTGTCACACCGCTTATTAATCCTTTCTTTTCACAAATTTTAAAGGCTCTAGAAATAGTACTTACATTTACATCTAGGAAGTCTGCTAATTCACGTTGTGGTGGTAATTTAGTACCAGGCAACAAAGTTCCATTATTAATATCTTCTTCTAATTGTTCTGCAATAGCTTTATATAGTATTTTCCCTCTTGATGGTCGTTTTGGCTTCCAATTCATAGGATAATTTTCAAAAGAATTAATTGGCATAAAGTTTCACCTCACATTACTAATTTGACTGTTTTGTTTATCTAAGGCAATAAATTCATTAAGAAAGTGATTATACAAATCTCCAACCTAAACAAATTAATCAATAGCTGTATTTCATAATTACCTTTAAATTTATTTTAATATATACACCATATATTTAAAGAACTTTCTTGTCAATATAAAAGTAGTACAAACCATAATTAAATGAATACTAGAATATTTAATTATTTTTGTACAATAAAAAAGAAGGCATAAAGAGCTACCCTCAAGCTCAATATACCTTATAAATATCTACACTTCGTTTTTGACTAATTTCTCTATGTCCTTGATAATATGTTCTTTAGATTTTTTTCCAGCTATTGCATCAAAAATTGCAACAGCTTTTTTCTCTCCAAACTTCTCTGCTACATCATTAAACTCTAGAAATCTAACACTTTCCTTTTGTTTACCAAACATACAACACCTCTCATACATTTTTATATATTTATTATAACTTCTATATGTTTATTTTTCACCAATAAACGTTAGACAAATTAGTGCCTTTATTTTTTTAACTTTATTTTCCCTTCAAAATCCTTAACAAAACTAGTTTATTCTACCCTATGAATAAAAATATACAATTTAATTTGTAGGAAACTCAGTAATAAAATAAAAAAATCAATACTTCTCTTTCCAAAAGTTTTACAGTAAAAATAATAAAAATTATTTATTGTGTAGCAGCTTTGATATATACATAAGATTCACTAACTATTTTGTTTCTCAAAGTAAGTAAAAAATAAAATAGTTAATAACAGAAAAATTTCAAACTGATATGATATTAATAGATACAATCTCTGTATGTCTTTGACATATGCTATCTCGAAAGTTTTTGATGTTACCATAGAGACTTATTTAATTTTACAGATGGCTAAGTATAATAGGAGATATTTAAACTGATTAAATTAAGACAATCAATAATTTTAATGTTTAATTGTTGACTTTGACACCGTGTCGTAGTTTATACTAAAACTGTAAGGAGGAAGTATAATGAGGACAATAACTATAAGCCAAGTATCTAAAAATATGGGTATATCCACTAGAATGCTACGCTATTATGAACAAATTGGATTAATTAAAAGTTTTCGTCGTGAAGGTTATTCTTACAGAGTTTATGATGAAGAAGCAATTTCTAGAATTGAGCAGATTATGCTTTTGCGTAAATTGCGAATTCCTGTACGTCAAATTCAAATAATTCTAGAAAATAAAAATGCAATTACTGCTATTAACATCTTTCGTCAAAACATAAATGAATTGGATGAAGAAATTACGGCTCTTTCTACAATCAAGGATATTCTCTTTTGTTTTATCAAAGAACTAATTAAAGTTACAGAACTACCACTCAAAACTATTATTTCTGAAAATGACACATTGTTATCAGCTATTGAATCACTCAATATTGTTAGTATTAATTTTAAGGAGGAACAAGGTATGAATAAGTTAAATAAAGCAGATGAAAGATTATCAAAACTCAATGATGTACGTATAGTATACCTACCACCAACTACTATTGCTTCCGCTCATTATATTGGTGATGACCCAGAACTTCATGCAAATACAATGCTTGATGAATTCGTGCGTAAAAACAATTTGAATAAAATTAAACCAGATTTAAGACGTTATGGTTTCAATCATCCTAATCCAATAGATGAAACAGGCTATCATGGTTATGAAGCATGGGTGACAATTCCAGATAATATGGAGATTTCGGCACCACTTAAAAGAAAGCAATTTGCAGGAGGGTTATATGGTGCACATATGATTGCTTTTGGCAATTTTGCTGAATGGGATGCACTTCTTGAATGGGTGAATAACAGTGAGAAATATGAATTTGCAGGTGATTTACAAGACCAAGAACATATGTGTGGTCTTTTAGAAGAACATTTAAACTATTTTAGCCATATAGAAAATACAGACCATGAGGTAAAAGATATACAACTTGATTTACTAATACCTATTAAGGAAAAATAAGATAAAATATCAGCATAATAATACTAGTTTGTCAAAAAGATTATATGACTGTGAGATAACAATTATGATAGAGAAAGATTATTTTTGAAAAGAAGAAATATGTCTTTTATTTAACATTCTAACTATTGACAATTAGACAAGATTATAATAAAAAATAGATAAACTATATAGTTTATCTATTTTTTTATTACAACTTTAAGGAATCAATATATTTAAATTTAATAAAATTTATCTAAAGTCTTTCTAAAATTCCAATATGTAAAATATTAAAGTTACATTAATAATATAAGTATTTGTTATGTAATAGTATATGCTATATTAAAACATACTCAATAGTATTATTAAATTAATATATTCGTATTAATACAAATAACTATGTACAAAAATTATATATTAAGTTCTTCTAAGATTTTTATTGCAAATCTTGCATTTGGATATGTAATAGAGCCACCACCAATTACACCTATTTTTATTGCTTCTATAATTTCAGCCTTACTTGCTTCAGAGTCGACACATCCCTCTATATGATAGCAAATGCATTCATCACAACGACTTAAAATAGAAATTGCTAATCCCATCAACTCTTTATTTTTTTTACTTATGGCTCCCTCTGAATAAGTCTTATCATTAAGACTTCCAAATACTTTAAAAAATTCATCTGTTTCACTTAGTTTATTATTATATAATTTTCTATATTCTTTCATTTCTTCAAGATTCATATCTACCTCCTGTGTTTATAAATAATTTTTATAGATTATACTATCACATCATACTTGTATTTTCAATATTAAATATGAATTTTCAATTTATAACACATAGCTTGATTTGCAAATGACCTTAGAATATATAATCAATGATGATTTCTCACTTTGAATATTAATTAATTTTCAGAGCTAAAATAAATACCTTAATAAGTTTTTAATTGTCTGTTTTAGCTCTGAAATATATAATATTTAACTAAGTTTTATAAAAATATATAACTATCCTAATTATTTTTAGCTGAATTTTTATATATAAAATAAGAATAAATAAATGGTATCACTACAATCATAATTATTATGAAAGTATTATAAAAAGGAATATTAATAAATGCATTAATAATTAACAATATTCCACCAATAATCCAAATCCACCCAGCTAAATGATGTGTTTTATTCCAATTTTCTTCATTATTAAGAGTCCATGGTAATTTTATTCCTAATGTATAATTTTGTTTACATTTAGGAATATAGTTTCCAATAAAGAAAATCAATATTCCTGAAAATAATCCTATATAAAAGTTTGTCTCTAAAGTAATTCCTATTGAATACATAATCATCATCACTTGTAAAATAACTGACAGTATAGCAACTCCCCACTTTGAAAAACTTTGAAGTATTTTTGAAAATCCTATTTTCTTTGGTTCATTTTCAAGTCTAAACCATGTATATATATGAATACATAGCATTAATAATGGTACACCAAAAGCTGCTATAACTTTTGGAGCATAATTATCTGGATTTCCATAGTTGTCAAAATGAATTGCAACCTGATCTGGTAATCTATTATAAAAATAAATTGATACAATAAATGGTATAAAACATACTAAAGTTGATAAAACAAATTGTTTATTTATCATTTTTTTCATTATCTTTTTCTCCCTTCTCCATAAATTGTGAAAACCAAAGCATAACTTCTTCAAAAACTGAAGTATTTATTTCGTAGAAAATAAAGTTTTTATACTTGGTTTCAAATATGAGCCCTGCCTTTTTTAATTGTGATAGATGATAAGAGATTGTGGCATTTGTCATATTAAATTTTTCACTAATTTCTCCTGCTGACATCCTGTTACTCTTTAGCATAAGTAAGATTTCTCTTCTTATAGGGTCAGAAAGAGCCTTAAACGTTTCTGGAAAACCCAACAATATCACCTCTCTATTTAGAATTTCATCTAAATACAATATAACATAATTAATTATTCATTTCAATAACTATTTAGATTTTTTTCTAAATAGTTATTGAAATTATTATATAAATTTTTAGAATTAGTTTTAAATAAAGCAATCTCACTCATAGATTACTCTTATTTAAATACTTTACTTTCAAAAAAAATAAAAAGACTTAGAAATAAAACTCTAAGCCCTTTTATTTTACAAACTTTCTTATATTTAAAATATAACGTGCACTATTTATGCAACATATTCATACTTTTCTCTGTATTCTCTTACGGCATCATTCCAAGCTTCTTGTACTGTTACACCTCTTTTATTAGCAATTCTCTGTGCCAGTTCAATTATTTTCATAGCTCTTCTTGATATGTTCATATATATTCCTCCTACAAATTATTATATATTTCATATACATAGATTAAAGTTATATTTTTATACTATATAACTTTTCTATTCTAATATTACAATTTCCATATGTATTATATATGAACTGTATTAGAAGATAATTAGAATTTTTGTAAAATTTGTATATATTCATATTTATACAACATTGACCTAATGAAAATCTTAAAATAACTTGAAATATATATTCTGATATATACTCTAATAAGCATTTAGAAACTGCAAAATACTTGAAGTTTTTAATAGTTAATATCATATAAAAAATCTACAACTAATCTAATTACAGTGGTTGTAGATTTTTATATAATATACAAATAATTATAAAAGATAAAACTATCCAATTAAAACAATGTTTGGTACATTAGCTTTGTGACCATAAATAATGCCATTACTAAAAATATTGGTTTTATCATTTTTGAACCATTTTTTATTGCAACTTTAGCACCTACATAAGCCCCTATTATCATTACTAATGCAAACAACACAGCAATTTTATAATATACTTGACCATTTATCATAAATAATAATAATGAAGTTACATTGCTTGTCAAGTTTAATATTTTTGTATTTGCTGAAGCATGCAAGAAATCATATCCATATATTTTTATAAATCCAAAAGCTAAAAATGTTCCTGTTCCTGGCCCAAAAAAACCATCATAGAAACCCATTATAAATGCCATAAGCATTCCTAATCTCAAATTTTTCTTATTAATACCTTCAAATCTGTCTTCTTGACCTAAATTTTTAGAAACAAAAGTATAAATTGCCACTATTAAAATCATCAATACAACTAAAACATTTAGTATATTTTCATTTATTGATAATACACATTTTACTCCTAAAATACTGCCTATAATAGTAAATGGAACTAATTTTTTTAAGAGTTCATTATTAGTTTTGCCAGATTTTGCATACCTATAAGCACTACTTATACAACCTGCTGATGCTGCAAATTTGTTTGTACCAATAGCAAGATGTATTGGTACTCCAATAGCCATAAGAACAGGCATACTGATAAGTCCACCTCCACCTGCTATAGAATCTACAAAAGCAGCTATAAAGCCCCCTATACATAAAAAAATAATTACAAACATAAAATTCCTCCATACATTCTATTTCAATCTCCTTTACAATATATACTTCATACAATTCTTTCTTAATTTTTATTGTCCAATATATTTTTTCTATATTCATTTGGAGTGCTATTATTAAATTTTTTAAATATTTGTGAAAAATAACTGCTATTATTAAATCCTACTTTCTTGCAAATATCAGCTATACTCATATTCCCATTTTTTAAATATTTTTTAGATTCTTCTATTCTAAGAATATTTATATACTCAGTTATTGAAATTTTATTCTTTTCATTGAAAATAGAACTTAAATAATTTGGACTTATAAAAAACATCTCAGATATACTATTTAAATTTATATTTTCTTTATAATATTTTTGTATATATTCGTTTATCTTTTCAATTAAATTTACTTTATCTTTTCTCCAAAATTCTCTATTTATATCAATACATTCTTTAGAAAATTCAAGTAATATATTCCATAAGTCTTTATCACTACTTACAAGTGATATTTTTTTAGTATATTTATTTTTTACGTAATAGATAAGATTTAAATCTTCTAAATCTCTAAGTACTGTTCTAGATAATACAAGTATCACCTCTTGAATAATACTTTTAATATTATTATGTATTTTCTTATTTATCTCTATTAATTTACAAATGCCTTCTAAATTCATATTTTTAATTTCTTTCTCAAGAGAAAATTCTAATTCATAAGGATACTCTACACAGTTAGTATTAAGTATACTAATTCCTACAGGACTTATAATGCACTTTTCTTCTAATAGCTTATAATTAGCCCTTTTAAGTGCATCTTCAAGTTTTATATTTTCCTTTCTACTCTTTAATATTTCCTCATCTTTTATACTAAGTTGGTTTTCAAAGAATCTTCTTTTTGCTATTTCCTGAATAAAATCAGTTACCATTAGTAAATTTTCTTTTAATACATATAATCTACTTTTAGGATTTAATGGGATTTCACTGTAAATTTTATTTATATATTTTATATCTATATTTGAGTTATTTGATAATATCGATAACTTTTTATCTATATCAATAGATTTATATATTATAAAATTTCCACATTCTATATATCCAATTATATTTTCTTCTAATACTATAGGTATCTCTAGGCTAGAAACATCATAATCACAATTATATATTTTAGTAAAATTATCGTTATTTATATTTTTATTAAGTTTTCTATTACATGTTCTTATGTTTTTGCAAATATTGCAAAACTTAACTTCTCCATTAGTTTCAAATATTTTTTCGTGTTTTGAATCATAAATAGATATTTTTAGCTTCAGTATATTAGATATTTGATTTGCAATATTTTCAATTATATTTATATTAATTAACTCTTGTATATTATTCTCAGAAAACATGATTGGTAATTGTTTTAAGCTTGAAAATTTATAGGGAACATAGGCGATTAATATTATCAAATCATTTTTACCAGTATTTATAATTTCATGTTCTGAATATGGTGGGCAATAGATTATTGATGATTTCTTTATATTAATCTTTCTACCATCAATTATTTGTATTCCTTCTCCTTGAATCACGTATAAAAGTTGTTCTTCACTTAAATGAAAATGTTTTTCTTGACAATTTCCTGGAAAAAATTTTACAACTCCAGCACTAAGTCTATTAGATTGTGTTTTTGATGGCTCATGTATCCATGTAACTTCTCCCCAATTAAATTTTTGCACTTCATATTTACTCGACTCACTAAAATACTCCATAAGCTCACCTCTTAGTTTTTGTCTAAATATTTTTTTATTCTTTCAAACGTCTCATTGCTTATAACATGCTCTATTCTACATGCATCTTTTTCAGCTATATTGAATGAAACTCCCAATGTATTTATTAGAAATCTAGTAATTAAAATATGTTTTTCATAAATTTCTTCTGCTTTTTTTCTACCATTTTCAGTTAAAATAATTTCACCATCAAACTTCATTACAATGAGACCACTTTCCTTTAAAATCCCTACAGCTCTACTTACACTTGCTTTACTATAATTTAGTTCTTTTGCTATATCAATAGACTTTACAATTCCATTTTTCTTCTCCAAAATCAATATTGTCTCTAAATAATTTTCTCTTGATTCATACATTTCTACTTCCCCCAAGCAATAACAATTCAATTCTAATATTTTTATCATACCAATTAAAAAAGTATAACTGTATGTTTTAACATCATAATCTAGATTGTTCATATATATAATAAAAAATACTCACTTTTATACTCATAAATATTTTTACCACTTACATTAATATATCTTATCATAATTTTCTTTTTTATTACATAGAGAAACCTCAGACAAAATAAAAACCAGTTTAGACTTTGATACATAGTGTAAGAAAAGCATTAAAAGCAAGACTTTACATACATAAACAGACAATAAAGTTATAAAAAGAGCACAAAAAATTATTTCTTAACTGCCTTTTTTTCGTTTAGATAGGCTACTTTTTCATCTATTTGCTCCATACAATGTTCCAACACATGTATTTTATTTTGAATATTCTGTTTATGTTGTTCAAATAGGCAAATTCTTTTATCTATTGTATCATCTCCCATATCACAGAAATGAAAGCATTCATATATATCCTTTATAGATAAACCTGCCTTTTTAAGTTCTATAATAAAGACTAGGCGTTCTATATCCTCTTCTAAAAAATAACGAACACCACTTGGTTTTCTATTGATAGGAAGTAGCAAGCCTTTTTCTTCATAAAAACGGATTGCTGATGGAGAAATTCCGGTTATTTTTGATACCTCAGTCATGGAATATTGCATGTTCTTTACCTCCATAAAATTTTAAATGAATAATAACATTATAAAAATTCCTTTCATAATAGTCAATCAGTAGTCAATAAAAAAGTATTGACTTCAAGTTAGGTTGAAGTTGTATAGTTTGAAGTGTAAAAATCAACTGGTAAAAGAAAGGATGATATAAATGGAAAAATATGCAACTATGATTAAAGAAAATTTAAATGCAGGAAAAGTACTTTGTGGAATTGCAGTTTCACTGTCTGATTCAGCTGTAAGTGAATTAGTAGGGCTATCTGGATATGATTTTGTCTGGATTGAGGGAGAACATGGATCCTTAGACCGTAAAGACATTCAGCAACATATGATAGCGGCACATGCTGGCGGTGCTGCTTCTTTAGTTAGATTAGGAAATAGTGACCCTGCTCTTGTTAGAGCCATAATGGATATGGGAACAGATATCATAGGATTTCCATTTATTAATACAGTACAAGACGCACAAAAAGCAGTATCAGTTTGTACCTACCCACCAAAAGGTATAAGAGGATGTAATCCTCAACGTGCTTCTTATTATGGGCGTATGAATTATTTAGACTATATTAAAAACGCAGATAAAGAAACATTGAAAATGATGTTAATTGAGCAAAAATCAGGCTATGACAATCTTGAAGATATAGTTCAGGTTGATGGTGTTGATATTATAGCACTAGGTCCTGGCGACCTATCTTTAGATCTTGGCTTTGCTGGAGATATGGATAGACCAGAAATAAAAAATATGATTACTCATGCTGCTGAGATATGTAAAAAATATAAAATGCCTTTTATCGTCTTTCCAACAATAGAAAAGACAAGCGTTGAAACATGGGTCAATATTGGTGCAAATATGCTTTGCTTTGCACAAGATACAACCTTTATCACTTCTGCTATCAATCAATTATGGTCTTTTTATGATGAAGTTGTACCAGTTGAAAAACATCATTAAATAATTGTATTTCTTGTACAATAAACATACTGCCAGATAACAAATAAAAAATTATTATCCGGCAGTACTGAATATATCTTGAAGTCAAAACATTAACTATTTTCTCTTTTATAGAATATTCATCACATATGTCATACTATTAATATTTTTTAGCTTTATGTATACTAATATTATCATTAGTTTTTAAAAATTAGCTTTTTATAGCATACAAATTTATTCAGCCAACATTTTACCTAATTCAATACAATTAGCCTCTGCCTCTCCATCTGGATCTTCCATTGCTGTGATTCCTTCACCACCTATAATCGTAGCACCAGCATTTTGCATACGTTCTTCCCAATCTCTCATCCATTCACAATTTCCCCAACCATATGAACCAAATAATCCAATTTGTTTACCTGATACCATTGATTCTAATTCTGATACAAATGGTTCCATATAACCTTCTTCTAATTGCTCTGCTCCCATAGATGGGCAACCTAGTGCAAATTTATTTTCTCCTTTTAAATCGCTTGGTTTCAATAAACTTACATCTAAAACCTCTGGTGTTTTACCTTTTGACTTTACACCTTCTGCTACAAAATTTGCCATTTTTTCAGTATTTCCTGTTCCACTCCAATAAACAATATATATTTTACTCATTTTTACCTCCTATGATATTTTTAATTAATATATTAGTTAGCTATAGCTAACTAATATTTAAAAAATAAAAGATTTCTTTATTTGAAATCTCTTTATTTTTTCTAAATATATAATATCATGAGTAGTTTTAAAAATCAATATTTATCGATAATATTTCTCATTAAATAATTTTTATCATTTATCTATTAAATACATAGTCTTTATTTTTCATTAGCAAACAAATACTATCTTTTAGTATTACCCTTGTATTTATAAAGATTTAAATATAGGTAACCATTTCCTTGTTCTGTTCTAGGCAAACCAAGTGCCCTTGTACACTTTATTAACTGTGCATACAACTCAGCTTCATCAAAATTTCGTTCAAATTCTTCTCTTGCCCACTCTTTAATCAATGCCATTGAACCTGTTACATAGGGTGCACTCATACTAGTACCACTCATAATAGCAAGCTTATTATCCATATAAGTTGATAAAATATTTCTTCCTGGTGCAACTAAATCTATTGTACTATTTGAATTGCTAAATTTCTCAACTAAATAGTTTTCATTTATTGCACCTACTTCTATTACTTCAGGATAACTTGCTGGGTAACTATATTCACTTGTACTAGAATCCCCATCTCCATTATTACCAGCTGCACACACTACAGGAATATTATTTTTTACTGCTTGTAAAACAGCATTTTTTAGATTTTTATCATCTTTATTCCCTCCTAGAGACATAGATATAATATCCACCTTGCTACTTACAGCAAAGTTGATAGCATTAATTATACTCTGATACGTCCCAATACCATCTTTATTTAATGCTTTTGCTATTAATAATTTACAATCTGGTGCTACTCCCATAACTTCATTATTATAATTAGATGCTGCTATAATACCTGCTACATGTGTTCCATGTCCATTAAAATCCTCATATATATTTTTATTTCCATTACTATCATCACTGAAATTTGCCCCTCCGATGACTTTCCCTTTTAATAGAGGATGAGATGTATCACAACCTGTATCTATTATACCAACTACAACATTTTTACCAGTGTAGCCCTCTTCCCACATTCCTTTAGCATTCATTTGTTTTATACCATATGGAAATTTATTCTTTGTTCCTCTTAGATTTTCATTTATCTCATATGGAATTAACTTCATTTTTTTATTCATAATGTATCCCCCTAAAAATTTTATTGCATATAAAAAATTATAAACAAGTTAAAATGATAAACTATAAATTAATAATTTAATTTATAGTTACATGATTATACTCATCTATTTATATTTATGATATGTTTTTTATTTTTAGGAGTCATATTTTATTGTCTACAAAATAAAATTTATGTGCTATATCAAAATAAAGATTTGCTTACATATGCAGATTTACTTTCATAGAGAATTTACTTTTTTATAAGATACAAAATATTTTATACGTTTGAAACAATAAAATAGGATATCTTATTTATGGTAAAAACATTTTAAGATATCCTGTTAGTATTTAATATTCTCTACTTTTTTAATATATTTACTATTTCAAAACTGCCCCTGTATTTGCTGATGTAACCAGTTTAGCATATCTACTTAAATATCCATGCTTTATTTTTGGTTCCAAAGGCTTAAATTTTGATTTTCTCTTTTCCATTTCTACATCACTTACTTTTAATTCTAATTTTTTATCTGGTATATTTATAGAAATTATATCTCCTTCTTCAACTATTCCTATTAAACCACCTTCCATAGCTTCTGGAGAAATATGTCCTATAGATGCCCCTCTGGTAGCTCCTGAAAAACGACCATCAGTAAGAAGTGCTACATGCTTATCAAGTCCCATTCCCGCAACTGCTGAGGTAGGAGATAACATTTCTTTCATTCCTGGCCCTCCTTTTGGACCTTCATATCTTATAACTATAACATCACCTTTATTTATTTTTTTGCCAAATATAGCACTAACAGCTTCTTCTTCCGAATTAAAAACTCTTGCTGGACCTTCATGAACCAACATTTCCTCTGCTACTGCTGATTTTTTTACAACTGCTCCATTTGTAGCAAGATTACCTCTTAAAATTGTTAGGCCTCCTTGACTGCTATACGGATTTTCTAATGTATGTATTACTTCTTCGTTCTTTATCTCACAATTTTTTATGTTTTCTCCTATAGTCTTGCCTGTTACTGTTTTACAATCTAAATTTATTCCTTTTATCTTTGAAAGTTCATTCATTATAGCTGGTATTCCGCCTGCCATATGTAAATCTTCGATATGATGCTTACCACTTGGACTTAATTTTGTTAAACAAGGAGTTTTTTCACTTATTTCATCAAATAAATCTAAATTAAGTTCTATTCCTGCTTCATAGGCTATTGCAGGTAAATGAAGCACTGTATTTGTAGAACCAGCCATTGCCATATCTACAGTTATTGCATTTTTAAAAGCATCTATTGTCAAAATAGCTCTAGGCTTTATATCATTCTTAAGAAGTTCCATGACATACATACCTGCATATTTTGCTATTCTTTTTCTTTCTCCTGAATGTGAAGCAGCAGTGCCATTATATGGAATCCCCATACCTAGTGCCTCTGTTAAACAATTCATACTATTAGCTGTAAAAAGCCCAGAACATGAACCACAACCAGGACAAGAATTCATTGCCAACACTTCTAGTTCCTCTTCACTCATTGTTCCATCCTTACAAGCTC
Source organism: Clostridioides sp. ZZV14-6009 (assembly GCF_020658095.1). Classification (NCBI taxonomy): domain Bacteria; kingdom Bacillati; phylum Bacillota; class Clostridia; order Peptostreptococcales; family Peptostreptococcaceae; genus Clostridioides; species Clostridioides sp. ZZV14-6009. Next base: position 52,761 of record NZ_JAGWDG010000004.1, on the reverse strand, counting down.
CAACACCTTCCATTGCAGAGTTAAAGTCATATACTTTTCCATTTGCTTTTCCTGGAAGCATAGGACCTCCACTTACAACAACACTTGGTATATTAAGTCTTGCAGCAGCCATTAACATTCCTGGCACTATTTTATCACAATTAGGTATAAGTACTAAAGCGTCAAAACCATGTGCCATCGCCATTGCCTCTATAGAATCGGCTATTAATTCTCTTGAAGCAAGTGAATAATTCATTCCAACATGCCCCATAGCTATACCATCACAAACTCCTATAGCTGGAAACTCTAATGGTAATCCACCACTCATTCTCACTCCATTTTTTGCTGCTTCTGCTATTTCATCAAGATGAAGATGACCAGGAATCACTTCATTTTGTGCATTTACTATACCTATTAGTGGTCTTTCAATTTCTTCTCTAGTAAGACCCATTCCATACATTAATGCTCTCTTTGGAGCTCCTTCTATTCCTTTTTTTATATCACTTCTCATGGTATTACCTCTTTCTTATATTTTTAAAATTTTCATAATATTATTATAATATATTTTTATATCAATTAATTACAAAAAATCCAAAAAATATTAAAAGATATTAATATAAAATTATTACGATTTTATATTAATATCTTACACAAATAAATTAAATGCTTATTCTCTCTTGGATATACTAGTTGGAGAAATCTTTTTTGCCAATATTAAAGATGCTATTATTAATAAAAGCAACAACACTATAGAAATTATAAAAGAAGGATTAGTAACATCAATAGCTTTATCTCCTATATTTAAGAACACTAATGTTCCTGGTAAAATACCAATAAATGTTGCAAGTATATAACTACTAAACTTTATGTTAGTAAGTCCTGCTCCATAGTTTATAAGATTATATGGAGTAATTGGTATCAATCTTAATACAAATATAATAAAAAATCCTCTCTTCTCATCTGCCTCCATAAAAAGTTCCCATAAAGATGGTGATAATTTATTTTTTAAAAACTTAGTTATGGTATCTTTAGCTAATACCTTTGCCATCATAAACATAATTGCACTATTAATACCTGCACCTATTATAGTATAAAGTGTTCCTTTCCACAATCCAAATGCTAATCCTCCAGCCAATGCTAAGACTGGAACTGGAAAAAAAGTAATTGGTAAGATTGAGAAAATCAATATATATACAAAGGGTGCATAGTTTCCATATGATTGCACATATTGACGTATCTGCTCTGCTGTAATATCTCTAAAAAATGTATAATAAATGAGTATAAAAATAACAATGATAAGTGCTGTAACAATTCCTTTCAAATTCTTTTTTATAATAAGTATCATCCTTTCTATATGTATTTATTGTATATCGCTATTATTTATTTTCTTTTTCAAGTTTTAATAAATAACCCTTTATTTTTATTCCATCTAAATAACTTCTTCACCACTTCTTATAATATTATCTCTTTGTCAGATTTTCAAGTTTCGATAATATTATTATAATACATTTTTTTATTAACTAATTACAAAAAATCTAAGAAATATCAACAAATTGCACAATTAAGCTAAATAAAAAAACATTCCGTTAAGAGAATGTTTTTAGGAATATCTATTATCAGTGGAGTAATAATTTCTTGATGTAATGCCAATACAGACAATATATCTTTTGCAACAGACCAATTGTAATCTTGTATCCATTCTAAAAGCCTAGGGCAAATAGGTTTTATCTCTTCATCAGATAATAATTTTAATTTTTCAATATTACAGTTATCAAACTTATCTTTTGGAAGTAGTTCTTCGACATTTTTCATAATCTATTTCTCCAATCCAACACACAATAGTTTTCTTATCTCCCCTAATTAAATAGACAAAAATCGTTTATGTTTAGATTCTAATATCTACATGTATAAATGTCAAACAAATTATAACTTAATATACTTGTATATAAGTACTGATATTAATCTAAGCACCACTTTGCCTTTTGCTAGATATACAGTTTATAGTAGTATGACCATGATTCTTTCTAGATTTTAAAGAATTAAAATCTTCTTAAACATATCCATTTTATTATATTATAAAAATGACCTATTTTTATATACAATAAATTTTCAAAATAATAAATGTTATTTTAAGTTAATCAAATATAATATTTGAAACTTTATCCCAGTTAATCTCTCTCGAATTATATTCAGGGTGTGATAATTTCACTACATGAGTTGAATTATTATAATTATAATAAATTGTAGTAGTACCATCAATTTGATTCTTCTTGTATCCTTGATAGCTAGCACCATTTGGCACTTTTTTTTCAATAAGACTATATGCATATGAAGAATCAAGCATTCTTACTTTATTTGGAAATATTAACATAAAAAAAGTTATAAGAGCAAAAATACATATACATGTAATACTATACCATTTAATCCATTTCATACAATTCCTCCTATTTTACCAATATATACTATTATTATTTCCATATATTTATAATATTTATACATATGATAAAATTTTTAAATATTTACATATTAGGTGTAGAAGATTCTATTTTATAAGTTAATAAATTTTTAAGGTTTTATTAAAGAAAAATTTATTTTTAAAGATTACAATAAAGATAGTATTTATGAGGTTAAAAATATAAATTTTGAAGGGAGATAAATTACAATTATGTGGACACTTTATCCGTTATTTTGTGCAATATTACCTTGTTTAATATACCAAATAATTGTTATAAGAAAAGTAAATTTAAAAGAAAAGAGGAGTTTAATAACACATCTAATATGGGTCTATGTTTTTTTATTTTATATTTACTTAGCACTTAGCAAAGCAGGTATTGGAAGTATATGGGATATAGGTAGATATGATGAAATTATTAGGCTAGATGAAATAAATTTAATTCCATTTAGTTCAAGTGGTGCTTTAACTTATATTCTAAACATCATCATGTTTATGCCTTTAGGATTTTTACTTCCTTTGATTTGGGAAAGATTTAGAAATTTTATTAGTATATTATGGACTGGATTAGTTTTTTCATTAGCAATTGAGATTTGTCAATTATTCAATCATAGAGCTACAGATATTGATGATTTGATGATGAATACTCTAGGTGCTATTTTGGGATATTTCATATGGATATGTATAAATAATTTATTTAATTATATAAGTAAAAAGACTCTCTTTTCATATCGATATGAACAAACTGTTAAAGATGAAATTGCTGTTGAAGCTGATGATGATACAAATAGAAAAGCTATTAATCTTCCTAAAAATGAAACTATTATGTACTTAATATTAGCTGTCTTAGGAGAATTTCTATTGTATAATTTTTATATCATTCCTTATTAGATAGTTTAATATATATTAAATTTACATTTTATTTTAATATTTATGTATAAATAAAATCCCCCTTCTTATTACATTAAGAATGGGGTATTTTATTCTTTAAAGATAATATATTTAAAAATAATCTTTTTATATTATTGATAATACGTATTTTCCCTTTTATATTTTATTGTTGCAAAAACAATATTTAAAATAATCTATAACTTTTAATTATAATTACCTTCAACAAAATTATTAAAATACTTTTCAAATCTTAACAGCCTAACATAATCGCCTTACTTAATTGGCATTTGAAATATTCGATTTACATTACATCTAACTTTATTAGCAGTTATATAATCATACTCAGTACCATTCTCAATAAAATTTTGTATCTTATCTAATACTTGTATTGCTCTCTCTTTACTTTCATAATCTCCTATCTTCCTAGTATTATACATATCTTCAAAGGTTACATATATTTGATTATCATTTATTTCAATTTTACTAACTTTCATTAAATTAGTTTTATCCTGGCTTCTAATTATTATCATTTCAACCTCTCCAATATATTTAATTTATTTTAAAATCATTTCCTTGTTATATACTATTTTGACATAATTAAAACTTTTACCATTACATACTTATATATCATCTTTCTCTTTTGTGAATTTCTTTAATTCTAAAATATTTACTAAATTAGTTCTCTTTTTTATTTCCATGATAAATCATCTGTTAATTATTCCAACACCATTATATAATCTATTTCACTTAGTAAAACTTATCCTTACCACCCTTCTCATGTTGATTTATACATTTGGTAATTGTATTAATAAAAAATTTTATTCAAATCATTTGCATCTTAAATCATTTATATCAAAACTCAATATTTTTACAAAGTGCACATCTCTTTTCTTATAAACTTAGTTTTATATTTCCTTCAAATAAATGTATTATAAGATTTATTTTTAATATTTTTATTACTTTTTTGATTTATTTTTAATAGCATCATTTTTAATTTTGATTTTTTGTATCCAACATATCACCTCTCCATAAATTACCACTTGTATAATTTATATTATATATATACAAACGGTAATTATCAATCTTTTTTCTTCTCTTTTATCTTTTTTTATATATTTTTGGTAATTTTATTTTACTTTTTAGTAAAATAACTTATAATTTCGGTAAGGAGTGATGTACATATGGAAAGTTTAGGAGATAGAATAGCAAAGTTAAGAAAAGAGTTGGATATAAATCAAAAGGAACTTGCTACTAAAGTTGGTATAACTGAAGCTAGTTTATCACGTTATGAAAATAATCTGCGAGAACCTAAAAGTGAAATAATAGTAAGATTAGCAAAAGCACTGAAGACATCTACAGATTATTTATTAGGTATAAATGAAAATACAAAAATAAATAGAGAAGACAAATTAATAATAGAAAGTTTATCAGTTAGTGAAAAAACAAAACAACTTTTAGAAAAGATATATTCACTTGAGGAAGAAGATAGAGAAGCTATAGAAAAAATGATTGATAATGCTTATATAAAGAGATTTTTAAAAGAAGAGAACTAATTCTCTTCTTTTACTTTTTCCAAGATTTCTAATAACAGTTCATAAAAATCAATATCTACACTCAATAAAAAATCTAATTTAATTCCTGTGTCTTTAATTTTTTCCTTTCTTATAATAGTAGTATTTGATTTTTCCACATGCACCATCCCCCAGCGAACCTATGTTCTTAATTTTGTTCAAAGATTCCCAACAAATTTTTAATAAAAATTATGTAATTATAATTTTTCCATTTCATAAAATATTTTTCTATTATCCAAAATTTTCTTGGATAATTATCTTAACTATATAATAATACTTTTATTCTACAGATGCAATAAAAAACTCGTAATTATAACAAAAAAATCTATTATTGTAGAATTTTGTATAATTTTTATGTTTTTATATATTTTTTAAGATAATTCTTATTATAAAATTTTGTATAAATATATAAATTTTTATGTTTATTTAATCTACTTTTTAGTACTTGATAAATTATAAAAAATACTGAAAATGATAGTTTACTAACTATCATTTTAAGTATTTTTTTGCCATTTATAAACATAATTAAAATCTACTTTCTAAGGGGCGAATAGATTTATCTGTCTGTGCTTCAAAATTCTCTCACAAAATAGTATTTCTCTTTTATTTAGTTCCTTAAAAATCATCAGTAAATAGTATCAAATTCACTATTATTCTCTGCTGCTTTTTCTTTTCAACAAATAAATTTATGTTATTCTATTTATATTTGTGTAGTAAATTTATTCAGCTTTAGACCATTTTTATTATTGAGAGTTTAAGTTTTCATGAGTTAATTATTGGAACTTAATTATTAGTGAAGATAAAGTTAATTTTCACTATAAGTATTATTTTTCAATATGTACTTACTATATAATTCTATTATTTATTTTCACTTTCAAGTTTTAATAAATAATCCTTTGTTTTTATTCCGCCCAAATAACCTCTCAAACTTCCATTAGAACCAATAAGCCTGTGGCAAGGTATAAAAATAGAGATAGGATTTTTACTATTGGCTAATCCCACTGCTCTATATGATTTAGATCTATTAATTGTATTCGCTAATTCTAGATAAGTTCTTGTTTCTCCATATGGAATTTTACAAAGTTCACTCCACACTTGTTTACTAAACTCACTTCCTGATGGATGTAATGGCAAATCAAATTTTTTTCTATCACCATTTAGATATTCACTTAACTGTTTATTTGCTTCTTCTATAATTTCAGTCTCTTTGACTGTGTATTTTTCACAAGATAATTCTTGCATACCAAAGAATAAATCTGTAATATAATTATTTTCTTCTGATATTCCTATCTTCCCAATTTTAGTTTCATAGTAAAATATATTTTTCATTAAATACTATATCCTTCCACATTTATTTTTACCTTCAGTTATATTAATAGTTTTACTTATTTATATCATATATTTTATCAACTTTTATTAAAAAAAACTTTAATACTCTTAAAAATAGTTATTTTATATAAAATCAATTAATAATCCTATATTACATAAATAATAAAAATAATTATATTTTCCTTCTTAAAACTATAAATCTATAAATTAATTAAAATTAATCAAAATTAATCAACAAGAAAGTCAGTAGAGCATAATGTATCAAACCGCACATTTTGCTCTACTGACTTTTATTACTTAACTAAAACTTCAATATTTTCATTTTTCCCATCTATAACTATAGTACAGCCATTATATATATCTCCAGCAATAAGTTTTCTTGCAATTATAGTTTCTAATGTATTTCCTATATATCTCTTAAGAGGTCTTGCACCATACACAGGGTCATAACCTTCTCTCACCATAACATCTTTAGCTGAATCTGTAACTTCAATAGAAATATCTTTTTCTTTTAATCTATTTTTTAAATCTTCCATAAATATGTCTATAATTTTCTTGATATTATCTTGGTCTAAAGGTTTAAACATTATAATATCATCTACTCTATTTAGAAATTCAGGTTTAAATCGATGCTTCATCTCATTCATTACAAGACTGTTAGTAGTATCTGTTATGTTTCCACCTGCTTCTAATAAATAATTACTTCCTATATTAGAGGTCATTATTATAAGAGTATTTTTGAAGTCTACAGTCTTACCTTTATTATCAGTAAGTCTACCATCATCTAATATTTGTAAAAACATATTAAATACATCTTCATGTGCCTTTTCTATCTCATCAAATAATATTACAGAATAAGGTGCACGTCTAACTGCTTCTGTAAGTTGTCCCCCCTCTTCATATCCTACATATCCTGGAGGAGGTCCTACTAATCTTGATACAGCATGTTTTTCCATATATTCAGACATGTCAATTCTAATTATATTATCTTCACTATCAAATAAATTTCTAGCAAGAGTTTTTGCAAGTTCAGTTTTTCCAACTCCTGTAGGTCCTAAGAATATAAATGAACCAATTGGTTTTCTTTCATCTTTTAGACCAGCTCTTGCACGTATTACTGCATTTGAAACTGCTGTAACTGCTTCATTCTGTCCAATAACTCTCTCATGAAGTTCATCTTCTAGCTTAAGTAGCTTTTCTCTTTCACCTTCAACTAATTTAGTTACTGGTATACCTGTCCACTTTGATACAATATTAGATATTTCTTCTTCTGTAACTTCTTCTTTTAAAAGTGAATTCTCAGAACCATCATTCATACTTTCCTCATATTTCTTTATTTGCTCTTCTAATTTAGGTATTTCACCATATTTAACCTCCGCTGCTTTATTAAAATCATATTCTCTTTCATATTTTTCAGCTTTCCCTTTAGCTTCATCTAATTGAGATTTTAAATTTTTAATATCTAATATTTGACTCTTCTCTTTTTCATATTTAGCAGTCATTTCATCATTTTTAGATTTTAACTCTGCTATTTCCTTTTGAATGTCTTCTAGTCTTGACTTACTCTTATCATCATTTTCTTTGAGTAAAGCTTCTCTTTCAGTTTCTAGTGTAAATAATTTTCTTCTAACCACATCTAATTCTGTTGGTAATGAATCTATTTCACTACGAATCATAGCTCCAGCTTCATCTATTAAATCTATTGCTTTATCTGGTAAAAATCTATCTTGTATATATCTATGAGAAAGTTTTGCTGCTGCTACAATAGCATTATCATGAATTCTTACTCCATGATGTATCTCAAATCGTTCTTTAAGTCCTCTAAGTATAGATATTGTATCTTCAACAGTAGGTTCTTCTGCAATTACAGGTTGGAAACGTCTTTCAAGTGCTTTATCTTTTTCTATATATTTTCTGTATTCATCAAAAGTAGTTGCACCAATACAATTTAACTCTCCTCTTGCAAGCATAGGCTTAATCAGGTTACCTGCATCCATTGAGCCTTCTGTTTTACCAGCTCCAACTATAGTATGAATCTCATCTATAAATAATATGATTTTTCCATCAGAACTTTGAACTTCTTTTAAGACAGCCTTTAATCTTTCTTCAAATTCTCCTCTATATTTTGCACCAGCAATCAATGCACCCATATCAAGAGAGAATACTATTTTATCTTTTAATCCTTCTGGTACATCTCCTCTTACTATTCTTTCTGCTAAGCCTTCAACTATCGCAGTTTTACCTACACCTGGTTCACCAATTAATACAGGGTTATTTTTTGTTCTTCTTGATAAAATTCTTATAATTCTTCTTATTTCTTCATCTCTTCCAATTACAGGGTCTAACTTATTTTTTTTAGCTAAATCTACTAAATTTGTTCCATATCTAGCAAGCGCATCATATGTTCCTTCTGGGTCTTGCGTTTCTACCCTTTGACTACCTCTAACTTGTGATAAAACGTTTAAAAAGTCATTTTTATTTATATTATATTGTTTCAATATTTTACCAACAACTGATTTTGATTCTGTTTCCATAATTGCAAGCATAACATGCTCAACACTTATATATGAATCTTTAAATTCTTTAGAAATACTTTCCGCTTTTATAAGTACTTCATTTATTTTTCTAGTAGCTGACACTCCTTGTGAATCTGCTCCTTCTCCATATACTTTTGGAAGTTTATCCATTTCAAGGTTTACAGTATTTCTTAAAGAATCTATTGATATATTCATCTTTTCTATTATATTTGGTATTAACCCATCTTCTTGATTAATAAGTGCTGAAAAAAGATGAATTACATCTACTTGTTGGTTATGATTTTTTACTGCTTCATTATAAGCCTCATTTAAACTTTTTTGAACTCTTAAAGTCATTTTTTCTACGTCCATATAAATCCCTCCATTTTAATATTATATCCAAATAAATTAAATTCTCTCATTTATGATTATTGATTTTCTAAGCTCCAAAAGACTATCAAGCAAACTTTCATTTTTTTGTATGTCAAAACTTAATGTCAGATTAAAGGTTCCATCTGAGTTAAAAAAATCAAACACTTCTTTTGATTTTGCTTTTAGATATAAGTCTTCATCTATAAGTCTTTTTTCACCTATTAACAAATACTGGCATTTCTCTATAAAACTCTTTCTAAAATCAATAGTATATAGATTTTCTAAAAGATTATATTGGTAAATTGCAATATTATTAAACACTTTTAATAAATTTGAATTTACAAAATTGTAAATTTGATTATCGTTATACAGTGATATTTGTTCGTATATATACTCTCTAAATAAAGGATGAATGTTTTGTCTAAGTTTCAAAGTAACTTCGGCTGGTATTTCAAAATACAACTTCCAGTATTCAGAATTATTTTTTTCTAATATAAATGCTACTTTGTTTAAACTAGTGGGGCTAATCTCTTTTAATGTACATTCAAAATTATAATGTCTCAAACTAGTTTCTTCATTTTCAAATACATAATCAAACCACTGTAGAACATTTCTATCAAGTTTTAAACTCATATAAAAACCTTCTTCCTTATTTACTAACCTTATTAGGTCTTTTTATCTGATTATATTCTTCTAATAAACTTTCTTTATCAGCTCGATTTCCTTTATATGCTATATGTGGATTTATCATATACTCACCATTTTTTACTCTCTGTAAAAAATCTAATTTTTTTAGTTCTGTAAACAATGAAGACAAGGAAGTCTTTGGATATTCAAATTCACAAGATAATTCATGTAATGTTTTTCTAATCTTATTATTTTTATCCATAGAATTTATTAATTTTATTGGAATTAAATCTCTCTTAGTATACATTCCTTCTGCCACTTTGATATAATTTTTAAAGCAAACATTTATATATTTACTTTTGTTCATAATCAAATTTCTACTCTCTGTATATTCTTGATTTAAATCTTTTTTTAATGCCTTCTCTAAATTAAATATCTCTTCTCACTCTCCTTATCTCTAATTGATAATATAAATATATTACAAAAAAATATGTATGTCAAAAGCAAAAACAGCAAAAGTTTATCTGTAAAGTAAACTTTTATTTAGCTAGAAGCTAAACTTTATTATTTCTTAAAATTAGCATTTTCAATTTATTGGTAAGATTTTCGAATAATATTTGTAAATTTTTTAAAAAAATTTTAATATGTTCAATAAAATAATCTTTCTATGAAGTAAAACTATTGAATGCATAATATTTCCAATTATTTTTTTATAGCTTTACTTGACATAGTATATATATATTTATATAATGTATATATACTATATATACAATTTAAGGAGGTGTCTAATTGAATATAGTTATTAGTAATTCAAGTGGCAAGCCAATATACGAACAAATTACTACACAAATTAAAAGTATGATTATAAGTGGAGAGTTGCCAGAAGGTACTGCTCTTCCAAGTATGAGATTATTAGCAAAAGAACTTAGAATAAGTGTAATTACTACAAAGCGAGCATATAGCGATTTAGAACATGATGGATTTATTGAAACAGTTACTGGTAAAGGTAGTTTCGTATCTGGCAAAAATATGGATTTTGTTAAAGAAGAACAACTTCGTTTAATTGAAGAATACCTACAAAAAGCAGTTGATACAGCTCAAAGCAGTGGTATTACATATGATGAGTTAAAAGATATTTTACTTTTATTATATAAGGGAGAATGATAATTATGGACGCAATAACTATAAAAAACCTAAACAAATCTTACAAAAATTTTGCATTACAAGATGTATCTTTTTCAGTACCAAAAGGCTCTATAATGGGATTTGTAGGTGAAAATGGTGCAGGAAAAACTACTACATTAAAATCAATTTTAAATTTAATATCTTATGATAGTGGAAATATCGAAATTTTTGGTCTTGATAACATAAAAAATGAAAAAGAAATCAAAGAACAAATTGGTGTGGTATTTGAAGGAAGCAACTTTCATGAGAATTTAAATACAAATAATATCTCAAAAATTATGAGCCATATCTATAAAAACTGGGATGATACACTATTTAAAGAATATTTAAAAAAATTAAGAGTTCCAAATAATAAACTAATTAAAGAATTTTCAAAAGGTAATAAAATGAAACTTAGTATTGCTGTAGCTTTATCTCATAAACCAAAGTTATTAATATTAGATGAAGCAACTAGTTCACTTGACCCTATTGTAAGAGAAGAAATATTGGATATATTTTTAGATTTTATACAGGATGAAGAACATTCTATTATTTTATCTTCACATATTACAAGTGATTTGGATAAAATAGCAGATTATATTACATTTATACATAAGGGAAAAATTATATTTAGCGAAAGCAAAGATGAATTAATCGATACTATGGGTATCTTAAAATGTAGTTCTAATGATTTTGCTAAACTTACAAATGAAGATTATTCATATTATCGTAAAAGCCAGTTTGGATATGAAGTACTACTTAAAGACAAGTACAAATTTATTACAAAACATCCAAATCTTATAGTTGACAATACAACAATTGAAGAAATTATGTTATTTTATGTGAGAGGTGATAAATAATGAAGGGACTAATTTTAAAAGACTTACTTAATTTAAAAGGCAATATAAAAATTATGATTTTATTTATGATTGTATTTGGATATATATCTTCTGTGGGAGATGGAAATAACAATAGTTTTATGGGTGTTATTATAGTTTTATGTACAACAATGATTGTCTCAACATTTTCATATGATGATTTAAATAAATGGGATAGCTATGTACTTACAATGCCTATCAAACGTAATGCTATTGTATTAAGTAAATATTTAACTATGTTAATATTTAGCTTTATAGGTGTATTTTTCTCACTTATTATTAGCATCGTTATTGGATATTTTAAAAATACACTTGTTTTAGATGAGACTTTAGTTATTACAGGATTAATTTTATCAATTTCAATATGTTTTGCTAGCCTTATTTTACCACTTATTTATAAATTTGGTACAGAAAAAGCTCGTTTATTAATGATTGCATGCTTTTTACTTCCTACTGCTGTACTATTAGGATTTAAAAGCCTTTTGGAAAGATTTAATTCAAGTATCTCTATTGAGATTATACTTAATACTTTAGTTTATTCTCTTCCATTTATTGCTATTTTTTTGTTTGTAATTTCATATTTTATTTCTACAAAAATTTATTGTAAAAAAGAAGTATAAAATATATTAACACCAGTTTTTATATTTAAATAATTTTATAAAAATACTATCGAGGTAAAAGTTGATGGTATTTTTATTTTTTATTTTTTATTTCTACTAGGATTTTTATTTTTTTATTATTTATTTGTTCAATAACATCCTATTATTTTCCAAATATACTGATATAATATAATTATCTGATAAATTTAGTCGACAATTATATTTTTAGGAGGGTACATATGTTAGGACAAAGATGTATGGATTATTTACAAACATTAGGAAAAATAAGTTCAACAACAACAGGTCTTACAAGACTTATATTAACTGATGAGCATAAAAAATCGATTGAATTAATAAGTTCTTGGATGAAAGGTTTGAATCTTGATGTTGAAATTGATGATATTGGAAATGTTATAGGTACATATAAATCTACTTTCTTAAACGCACCTACATTAGTAGTTGCATCTCATCAAGATAGTGTAAAATGCGGAGGTATATTTGATGGAATGCTAGGAATAATTGTTCCTCTAATTGGACTTGAGGAAGCTATAAATAATAATAAATCTTACCCATTTAATGTTAAATTAGTTGCATTTGCTGAGGAAGAAGGGACAAGATTTGAAACATCTCTAATGGGAAGTAAAGTTTTTTCTGGTACTTTTAAAAAGGAGCTACTCAAATCTGTTGATGAAAATGGAATTACACTTGAAGAAGCTGTGACAAAATTTGGATTTGATACTAAAAATTTAATAAATTTACACCCTAGAAAAGATATTGATGCTTATTTAGAATTCCATATCGAACAAGGTCCTGTCTTAGAAAACAACTCTCTTCCTGCTGGGATTGTTTCAAGTATTACAGGATTTAAGAGTTTTAAAATATCAGTAAATGGCAAATCTGGTCATGCTGGAACATTACCAATGGATATGCGATTTGATGCTGGATGTTGTGCTTGTGAATGTGTATTAGCAATTGAAAATATAGCTAAGATAACTCCTGATTTAGTTGCTACAGTTGGAAAGATGAATTTTTATCCATCATCATCAAATGTAGTTCCTGAAAGAGTTGATTTTACTCTTGACGTACGCTCATGTTCACAAGAAATTCTTGATATTTCAGTAATAAAAATATTTGATGAAATAACTCGTATATGTCAAAATAGAAAACTTAACTATACAAGTGAACTCTCTTTTGAAAATGTTCCTGTACCATGTTCTGATAAAATAACAAAAGTTATAGAAAAAAGTTTTGTAGATTTAAATCTCAACCCATTTTATATTTATAGTGGCGCTGGTCATGATGCTCAAGAAATGGATAATATAACTGATATAGGTATGGTATTTATAAGATGTACTGAAGGTATAAGTCATAATCCTAATGAAAATGTTACTGTGAATGATTTAGATATTGCGGTAAAAATATTTTTAAAAATACTAGATAATCTTAATCTAAGATAATTTTATAATAATACGCTCTATTCTGATGTATTAAAAAAAATGAAAATAAACATGAAGAAGGTAGCAACTAACCATAATTGCTACCTTCTAATTCTATTTATATATAAAAGTTGATATCCCATCAAGAGTATCAAATCTATCATTTCCATTAGCTATATACCTTACTTATAATTATACATTCTATTCATAATTAGCTCATTTTAAATCATATATATTATACAATGGATATCTTTCTAATAGTGGAAATAAACATTCAAATTATTTTTAATATTTCTATTGATTTTTATTTATTTACCTTAAAAAACATAAAGGATACCAAAACTGATATCCCTTATAAATATTATATATTCATTTTTTATTATATTTCTAATTTAATATTCAACTTAACTCATAGAGTTAGAAAATTCTTCTCCTGCTGTAACAAGATTAGATAATAATACATCAGCCAGAGCATCATTAGCTGAACTTATTATCCACTTATTATCTTTCTTAGTACATTCAAACTCTACAGTTTTTGTTACAAAAGTTTCTTCAACACTTTTTTGCTTTTCTTTCATGATTGACACTAACATTTCAGTTGTTTTCTCATCTGTTAAATCTTGACCTGAAAAACTCATGCCAAGCATCTTTGTAAATGCTTCAGCTATTATTTCTTTAAGTAATGGTGTTGAATCTACAAACTTACACTCTACTTGAATTTTTGCATTATTATTTTTAATCTCACTGTCTTTTATTGTGTATGTTATTTTAGATGCATTATTTTTTAGATAATCTAAAACATACTGTGCACTTGGGTCTTCTGTTTCTAATTCTTTTAGTATATCCTTATATTTTTCATCATTATTTTCCATAACTTTGTTCATACCTTCAAAGTCAAATTTCTTTGCACTACTAAAAAAATTATTGATTGTATCTTCTGGTTTTGCACTTGAACATGCTGTCAAAAATATTGCTAATAAAAAAGTTGTTAAAAGTAATATGATTTTTTTCATATCTCAAATCCTCCCTCTTAATTTGTTGATACATAAGTTATTTTAACATATAATGAGGATTTTTAATAATATATTTAGAATATTTATCACTTTTATCAAAACATAAACCTAGATTAAAAAATGTTTATATTAAATTATTATTCATATTTACATCAGTCATAGTAGAAACCATAATAGCCTTTATAGTATGCATTCTATTTTCTGCCTCTTCAAATACTTTTGAATACTTGGAATTAAATACCTCGTCAGTAACTTCTAATTCTGATAATCCAAACTTTTCATAAATTTCTTGACCAACTTTAGTTTCTAAATCATGAAAAGCTGGAAGACAATGTAAAAATATAACATTTTCATTTTCAGTTTTCTTTATCATATCCATATTCACTTGATAATCTTTAAGTTGATTTATTCTCGCTTCATATTGTTCTTCTTCTCCCATAGAAACCCATACATCTGTATATATAACATCAGCACCTTTTACATCATCAATATTTTCAGTTAACAATATATCTCCTTTAGACTTTTTAGATATCTCTCTCATATCTTCAACTAACTTTTCATTTGGCCAAAGCTCTTTAGGAGCAAGTGCTACAAAATGAATTCCCAATTTAGCACATCCTATCATCAACGAGTTACCCATATTATTTCTAGCATCCCCAACATACACAAATTTAACTTTATTTAAATCTTTATCTACATTTTCAGTTACTGTTAGAAAATCTGCAAGTATTTGAGTTGGATGATATTCATCTGTAAGGCCATTCCAAACAGGTACTCCAGAGTATTTTGCTAAACTTTCAACAGTTTCCTGTTTAAATCCTCTAAATTCTATACCATCATAAAATCTTCCTAAAACTTTTGCTGTATCAGATACAGATTCTTTTTTACCCATATGACAGTCATTGGGACCTAGGTAAGTTACATGAGCACCTTCATCATGAGCAGCTACCTCAAACGAACATCTAGTTCTTGTTGATGTCTTCTCAAACAATAATGCTATGTTTTTGCCTTGCAATAAATCTCCTTTTATACCAACCTTCTTCTTAGTTTTTAAATAACTAGATAGAGTTAATAAATATCTAATTTCCTCTTTAGTGAAATCCTTTAATGTTAAAAAACTCTTTCCTTTTAAACTTATATTATTCATATTGATTTTCCCCTTTTTGTAAATTTATTTAAATGCTACTCAATCTTTAGTTTCATATATTTTTATATGCCTTCATTCTTATTCTAATAATATATCTTCTAAAAGCTTAATTAACTTCTAGTAGTATATCTTTTAAAATTTCAAGAGCTTCATTTATCTCCTTATAGCTAATTGTTAAAGGCGGTAAAAATCTAAGTACATTCTTTCCAGCAGTCAAAACAAGTAATCCTTTTTTTCTAGCTTTTTCTTCTATAATGTTAGATTCAATAGTAGTTTCTACTCCTATCATCAAGCCCATACCTTTTGTTTTTACTACGATTGTACTATTAAAATTTTCAATAGATTTTCTTATATAATCCCCTTTTTCTAATACATCTTCATAAAATCCTTCTTTAGATATTTCATCTAACACAACAGAAGCTGCCACCATAGCTAATAAATTACCTCCAAATGTTGTACCTTGATCTCCTTTACCTAAAACTTTTGAAAATTTTTCATTTACTAATACTCCTCCTATTGGTATTCCTGCTCCTAAACCTTTTGCAATTGTAACAATATCTGGTTTTACATCAAAATATTCATATCCAAACAGTTTACCTGTTCTTGCTATACCACATTGAACTTCATCAAAAATTACTGCTATGTCTTTTTCTTTACATATTTTTACAAGTTCTAAAATATAATCTTTTTCAAGAACATTAACTCCACCTTCGCCTTGAACTGCTTCAAGAATTACTGCACAAACAGTTGAATCAATATTATTTTTAAAATCTTCAATATCGTTTTTTTCTACATATTTAAAGCCTTTGGGAAGTGGATAAAAATATTTATGATACTTATCCATGCCAGTTGCCATCAAAGACATCATTGTTCTACCATGAAAAGAATCCTTTAAACTTATGATTGTCCCTCTTCCCTCACCATATTTATCACTACTATACTTTCTTGCTATTTTAAAAGCAGTTTCATTTGCTTCTGTTCCAGAGTTGCAAAAATATACTTTATCCAATCCACTTGTATTAATTATTTTTTCTCCTACAGACAATACTGGACCATTGAAATATAAGTTTGATGTATGTAATAATTTGTCCACTTGGTTCTTTAAGGCAGTTTTTAGATTATTATTACTATATCCAAGAGAGGATACTCCATATCCGCTTGTAAAATCTATATATTTATTGCCTTTAGTATCAAAAAAGCAACTACCTTCGCCATAGTCTATAATAAAATCAGGTTGGCTATATGTATTTATGAAATATTCCTCCCATTTTGAAACTATACTATTGTTATTTATATTCATTTTTATCATCCTCACTTAAGTTTATAATCTTCTTTATATTTAACGTATCTTCTTATTCATTTTCTTTTCTTATTAATGTACCTATCCCACTATCAGTAAATAACTCTGTTATTATAGAATGGGGAACTCTTCCATCTAAAATATGAACTCTATTTACCCCATTATTCAAAGCGTCTACACATCCATGTATTTTAGGTATCATGCCACCAGTAATTATACCTTCATCAAATAGCTTATCAACATCCTCTAGTATAACTTCTGTTATCAATGACTTTTCTTCATCTGGATCTCTTAAAAGACCTGGCACATCAGTAAGAAGTATCAACTTATCTGCATTTAATTCTTTAGCTATAGCTGATGCTGCTGTATCTCCATTTATATTATAAGTCTCTCCATCATCTCCAACTCCAATAGTTGCAATTACTGAAATATATCCTGATTTTAAACAAGATTCTATAAGTTCAACATTTACTTTCTTTATTTCTCCAACAAATCCTAGTTCATAATTTTTATATGGGTCACATAAAATCATATTATTGTCTATCCCACAAAGCCCTACTGCTCTTCCACCTTTTATATGTATCTTATTTACCAAATCTTTATTTACCTTTCCAGCTAAAACCATTTTTACAATTTCCATGGTTTCTTCATCTGTATATCTAAGCCCGTTTACAAATTTACTTTCTATATCTACTTTAGCGAGCATTTTATTGATTTCTGCTCCTCCACCATGTACTAAAACTATATTGATTCCAACATAACTCATAAGTACAAGGTCTTCCATAACAGACTCTTTTAAACCATCTTTTTTCATTGCACTTCCACCATACTTAACTACAATAGTCTTTCCTTGATGCTTTTCTATATATGGTAAAGCTTCTATCAGCGTATTTGCTTTTTCTATATCAATCATTAAGCATTTCCTCCTAATTTCTATAACTTCCATTTATTCTTACATAATCATAACTTAAATCACATCCCCATGCATTTCCCCTAGCATTTCCCATGTTCAAATCTACTAATATACTTATTTCATCATCTTCAAGAATTTTTTTCGCTTTTTCTTCGTTAAAATCTAACCCATTTCCCTGTTTACATACTTCTATATATCCTTTCATGCTTTCAAAAATAATATCTACTTTTTCCATATCTATTTCTTCACCCGCATAACCTAAAGCACACAATATTCTTCCCCAATTTGCATCAGCTCCAAATACAGCTGTCTTTACCAAGGAAGAAGATATAACTGTTTTTGCTAACTTTACTGCATGTTCTTCGCTTAGTGCTCCATTTATATAGCATTCAATTAATTTTGTGCATCCTTCTCCATCTTTAGCAACAAGTTTAGCAAGTTCTATACAAACATATGTAAGTGCACTTAAAAAGACTTGATAATGTTCATCTTTTTCATCCATTCTCTCATTTTTCGCTTTTCCATTTGCCAAAATCATTACCATATCATTAGTACTTGTATCTCCATCTACACTAACTCTATTGAAGCTTTTATCAACTGCACTCTTTAGAGCTTCTTTTAAGAGAGCACTATCGATATTTGCATCCGTAGTTATAAATCCCAATGTTGTTGCCATATTAGGATGTATCATTCCTGAGCCTTTTGCCATACCTCCAATAGTTATTTTTTTATCTCCATACATTATTGCTACTGCTATTTCTTTCTTTATAATGTCAGTTGTCATAATCGCTTCTCTTGCTCCAATATGACCTTGTTTACTGAGATTACTCACTAATTCATCCATATTTTTTTCTATTAAATCTATATTTAATGGTTTTCCTATAACACCAGTAGATGCAACCAAAACATCCTCTTCTTTAACATTTAATTTTTCACTAGTAAATTTAGCCATTTTATATGCATTTATAAGACCTTCTTTTCCATTAAATGTGTTAGCATTAGCACTATTCACTATAATCGCTTGTGCTTTTCCATTTTTAATATGCTCCTGTGTTACATAAACTGGATTTCCTTTAACTTTATTTTGAGTAACTACTGCTGCTGCATCACATAAAATATCTGAATAAACTAAAGCTAAGTCCCTCTTTTCTTTATTTTTTCTCAAGCCACAGTGAATTCCTGAAGCAACAAACCCTTCTGGAACTGTAACTCCACCCTTTATAATCTCCATTTTTATCCTCCTACTTATATGAGTTTAGTATTTTTCTATTCCTAAAATGATGGTGCAATATGCTTTAATCCTGTAGTCTCCTCAATTCCAAACATTATATTCATATTTTGTATGGCTTGCCCTGCTGCTCCTTTAATCATATTGTCTATAGTTGAACAGATTATTAATGTATCTTTATTTTCATGTACTGATATTACACATTTATTTGAATATATAACATTTTTTAAAGAGGTTATCTTATCTAATGGGAGTATTTCTACAAAATCTTTATATTCATAATAATCAGTCAATTTTTTATGTATATCACCTATAGATACATTATCTTCTTTTATGCAGTATATAGTTGATAGTATCCCTCTATTTACTGGAATTAGATTTGGTGTAAAAACTACATCTACATTTTCTTTATACGCTTCACTTAGATTTTGTTCTATTTCTGGAGTATGTCTATGTTTTCCTATTTTATATGCAGTTATATTCTCATTAACTTCTGTAAAATGACTACTTGTTGATAACTCTCTACCAGCTCCTGTGAGACCTGATTTAGAGTCAATTATTATATTATTATTTTTTATTAACTTAGAGCTTAATAATGGCATCAGTGGTAAAGAAATACTAGTAGGATAACATCCTGGATTTGCAACTATATCAGCATTTTTTATATCTTCTTTATATATCTCACTTAATCCATATACAGCTTTTTTGTGTAAAATTTTATCTATAAAAGATACCCCATACCATTCACTATATATTTCTTCATCTTTTATTCTGAAATCAGCACCTAAATCTATGACTTTCTTTTTAGATTCGATTGCTTTTATTGCAAATTTTTCACTTACCCCATGTGGAAGAGCAGTAAATACAACATCACACATATCAATGACTTTTTCGTTTTCTATACATACCATACTGTTTTCATAACCTATACTTAGGTATACATCAACTATATTTTTGCCAATGTATGAATTTGAACCTATAGCTGTAACTTCTACTTCTTCATGATTTATTAATAATCTTAGTAATTCTACACCAACATATCCAGATGCTCCAATAATCCCAGCTTTTATTTTACTCATTTTATTCCCTCCGTTTTACAATTATTTTAAGAATATTTTGAATTATTTTTTTAGATTGATATTATTATTTGATAATCATTTGATAATTTATAAATTTAAAACTATCTAACTCACAATAAAAAGCCCCTTAGCATTGATAATGCTAAGAGGCGAATTTCCGCGGTACCACTCTTATTGGTAAAATTATAATTATAATAAATATTCTTATAAATTAAAAAGTATTTGCAAATGTATATTTAAAATTAAAAAAGCCTCTTGGTCAAAGACCAAGAGACGAATATACACCCGCGTTACCACTCTAATTGATAAGATAATCTTACCCACTCTAATCTCTTAAGGCGAGACTCACCAATTACCATACTCCTAGTTCTGGTAACTTCCTCCAAAGCTCTATTCACAATAAAATTCATTACTAGGCTTCCACCATCCCTAGCTCTCTATCAAATCCTTTTATGCTACTTTCTTTTTCATAGGATTTCAATTTCTTTTCTTGTTGTTTTATATAATAATTTATTTTTAGTAGTTTGTCAATATTATTTATAAACTTTTGGAAATTTTTTCTAGATTGTTAATTTCCACCATTTTGTATCTGAGTTACGATATAACTTAAAACCACATCTTAATAAAACATTTTGTGAATCTGTATTGTCTGCATCAGTTTCAGCTATCACAGAAGAAACATTTTGTTGACTTAATCCCCAACTACATATCTTTTTAACAGCTTCTGTCATATATCCTTGTTTTTTATAATCTTCACCTAGGCCATAACCAATCTCAATTTCACCATAAGAATTTGGTACATCTTTAAAATCAGCTAATCCTATAATTGTACGGTTTTCATTTAGCATAATAAACCAAAATGTATAAAACAATATATTTTTTTCATCTTTTTTAGCAATATCTAATTGTCTTTTTACAATATCATAAAAAAACCCAATCATTGGTTCTGCACAATAAATGCAATCCAATTCCTTTTCTAATTCTGCATTATTGGAAGTCCAAAGTTCAAGTTGACGAAGTGATAGTGGAATTAAAGTTAATCTTTTTGTTTTTAATATCATTTTTTCTCCTTTTTAAGAGAAGGACTAAAATTGTTATCAAAGAACTCTTAATCAGACACAACAATAGTCTTTCTATTGATTTTCTTTTTAATATGATAAAACCTCGTCTATTACATGAATTTTCATTTATTAGTTCTATATTTTCTAGCAGGCTATAAATTTTACTACTCAATATCTTTTTTGCGAGTCTTAATTATCATATCATGACTATACTTAGTAGTTTTAAATGTATCTGCAAATGACATTATAATGACACTATTTATAAGTATTAACTCATCATAATGTAGAGTTACTTTTCCACTATAAAAGTCATTCAACTTCTTTATGTCTATATTGGTTAAAATAGATACTATATCCATTGAGAATTCCCTACTATAATTTATTATATTTTTATTCATTAATTTTATTAATACTTTTTATTATTGCTTTATTATTTTTTTCAAAAGGAAGAGGTTTAAAAATATTAACCTCTGCTAAATACTTTTTAGGTGTACTTGAAACTGTCTCAGCCTTACAAATAAATTTATAATTTGTTCCAGCTACAATTTGAGTAGAAACAATAAGTGGCTCATATTCAACACCTAGCAATGTTCCTTTAGTTTCATTAAACACTTTCAAGTCATCTTCGTTTAGCAACCTAATATTTGCCCATCCACCACACAAATTATGTATATCTATTGGATTTTCAACTCTTATATTACTTTTATCAATACTGTAATTATCTTTACTAGTTTCTGAATTTTCTTGTGCATATGCAGTTCCTGTAATTAACATAGATATAACCATTCCAGCAGATATAATTTTTGTGTTAATACTTTTATTCATAATAATTACCCTCTCTTAATATATTTTATTTACATTCCAATATTTAACAAAATTTCATCTACTCAACACTATACCACAATAATCATAATAAATAGTAAATTCATGGGATACCTTAAGTATATAGATTAGAATTTAATAGACATCTAAAATACATTAAATTATAAAATATCACAATTTAAAATTACAATATTTATATCTTATTTTAATTGAGTTTTAAAAACCTTTACTATCTAAAAAATTTTCGATTTTTTTCTCAGAAAATATCTCATTAGTTATAAATTTCCCATTGAAAAAAAGACTATATGTAGTAAATGGCGCAGGAGCATTTTGTGCTTCTTTTGCTGTTTCAAATTTTATAAGATTTACTTCAATACCTCTAGCATTCGCAATTTTTTTCAAAATAGGAGCATATTTTGCAGTATGTGGACACTGATTACTATAATATAAAACTATCCCATTCTCCTTTGGTTTGCTTTGTTTTACACAATCTTTAAAGCATGGAATAGGTACATTATTAGTAAATGGAAAATACAATAGTTCATAACTAGGTTCTGATGTATCTGCCAGATAAAATCCTTTATATTTTAGATACTTAGAATCAGATAAAAAAGGTAGTTTTTTTTCAGATGAAAGTACAACTAGCCCATATTTTCCTTTTGACTTTGCATCATCAATACATTTTTGTAGTAATAAATTAGAATATCCTTGTCCTTTAAATTTTCCAGATACCCAGAAACAATTAATATACATATAATTATTTGCAGTAATAGGACACCATGCATTTTCTGCTGGAATATATTCTATAAAAACTTTACCTCTTTCATCTAACCTTTTAAATACAAGGCCTTTATCAAAATTGCTTTTCATCCAAGATTTTTTAGAAGAAACACAGTTTTCTCCCTTTTTTTCAGTAATTGCACAACATATATGTTCATTGTCAATATTGTTTAAATTTATATCTATAATCTGCATATTGTCTCTCCTTTTCTCTTTACAAAATAGTTTTCATGTATATAGTATATCTTTATTGTACTATTATATATATGACACTTATATGTCATATATATTTTCATTTTAGATTATTTCAAATTTATTTTTATTATTAAATTGTATGTAAAATTAAATAAATTTTTATGTTCTAAGTATATTGTATATAGATTATTTTATTAATCATCTTTAAATTAAAAATTAATAAAATAATTTATATTGAAATAAATATATTTAAGGTATATAATTATAAGAAAATTTTTAATAATAGAGGTGTTGTTTATAATGTATGAAAAGTACCTAATAAGAGAATTAAAAGAGCATGATATTAGAAATGCATTAAATTTAATTTGGAATGTATTTGAAGAATTTGAGTCTCCAGATTATTGTGCTGAGGGAATTGAGTCATTCCATGAATTTATAGAATATAACTCTATTATTGAAAAAGTCAAAGAAAAATCTATTTTCTTTTGGGGCTGTTTTGATTGTGAAAAGTTAATTGGGGTTTTAGCTATCAGAGGCCTAAATCATATATGTATGTTATTTGTAGATAAAAATTATCACAAACGTGGTGTTGCAAAAAAATTAATGGCTGTAGGTGTAAAGTATTTTACTGAAAACAAAGATGATTTAACTGAAATAACTGTAAATTCATCACCTTATGCTATTGAATTTTACCATAAATTAGGATTTAAAGATACTAATGTTGAACAGATTGTCAATGGCATACGTTTTACTCCAATGAAGCTATCAATAGCAAACTAATTTAATAAAAAA
This sequence comes from Clostridioides sp. ZZV14-6009, assembly GCF_020658095.1. Lineage (NCBI taxonomy): Bacteria > Bacillati > Bacillota > Clostridia > Peptostreptococcales > Peptostreptococcaceae > Clostridioides > Clostridioides sp. ZZV14-6009. The sequence goes on along the minus strand of NZ_JAGWDG010000004.1, from coordinate 28,617 downwards.
ATATATTAAAAGCAAATCCACTTAAAGTTTTTAAAGTTGATTTGCTTTTAAATTAAATTTTAAAATTACACTATTTCTCTTTAAATTTTTAAGTAATATACTTTAAAAGAATCTACTAACAAAGACATTAATATTTAGTGATATACTTAGTCATACTTTTTATGAACACCTAATAGTACAGTATCAATAGTGTCAGATAGACCTTTTATAGCTTCTTCTGAATTTAAAAGAGCTTTTCCAAGTTGCAAAGTTGAGTATCCATGAATCACACTCATCAACAAATTTAATACTTCATCTATATTCTTTGTTCTTAAATTACAAGAAAGAAGAAGTTTTTCTAATAGCGATTTATAGTCTTCAAATATCTCTGATGTTTCACTGTTTCCATGCCAAATAGCCCATTGAATTGTTTCATAAACCCCAGGATGAGCAATTATAAAGTTAAAATATGCAATACTTACAGATTTTATAGCTGTATCTCCAGAATCACCAATAGCAACTTTCTCCATCTGTTTATTCATTTTCCTCATTCCACTATGAGCAATCTCTCTCAATAAATCATCTAAGCTCTCTATATGATTATACAAAGATGGTGTACGTATACTTAGTTTTTCTGCAACAACTTTTAAAGAAAGCTTGTTAAGCCCATCTTTATCAGCTATATCAGATGCTACCTGTATTACTATATCTCTACTAACACGCATGATTATACCTCTCTCAACTAAAATTAATTACTTTATTAGTTTAACTAATCTAATTAGCTTCGTCAACAATTAAGACTTATAAAACACTTTATATTAAATGCAATGTTGACAATTTAATTTTAGTTTAATATAATACTAATTATATTAGTATTATAACTAATTAATTTAGTATTATAGATAATTAAATTAGAATATTACAGTATAATTTTATAGTTTAATAGATACATAAATAGATACTATATATTAAACTGAGAGGAGATTTTTATGGAAAAGAAATATTTTCAAATTCATGGAATTCCTTCAATTCTTTGGGGAAATTCGTCAAACAAATTGTATATTTACATACACGGACAATGTGGTTATAAAGAAGAAGCCGAAACTTTTGCTAATATTGCTGTTAATCATGGATGGCAGGTTTTAAGTATTGATTTACCTAAACATGGAGAACGTAAAGAAGAAAACATTTCGTTTGACCCATGGAATGTTGTTCCAGAGCTATTAACTATAATGAAATATGCAAAATCTAACTGGAATCAAATTTCATTATATGCAAATAGTATTGGTGCATGGTTTAGTATGTTGAGTTTTGAAAATGAGAATCTGGAAGAGTGTGTTTTTGTATCTCCAATTCTTGATATGAAACAGCTTATCTCTAATATGATGCTTTGGGCAAATGTATCAGAAGAACAACTTAAACATGAACTAATTATTCCAACTTCATTTGGTCATACACTCTCATGGGAATATCTACAATATGTCAAAAAACATCCTATTACTAAATGGAATACTACAACAAGAATACTATATGGTAAACACGATGAACTTACAGAACTAAGTGTGGTAGAGAAATTTACACACCATTTTAATTGCAATTTAACAGTTATAGAAAACGGCGAGCATTGGTTTAATACACAAGAGCAATTAAAAGTATTAAATGAATGGATAAATACTTTGTTTAAGTAAAGATAATCTTATCATTACTGTTTTCATATAAATTAGAGCAATTACTATATCAATTCACTTTATCTTAGTATTATTAAAATAAGCAGGTAAGCAATAAATTAATTATTATAAAAGATACTTTTAAAACTCTTAATCTAGAAAAAAGTATTGTATACTCAAATTAACATAGAAAGAAAAAATAGTGATAGAACATTCTATCACTATTTTTTCTTTCTGTGTTGTATACTTTTAACTTATTTTTACTAATAAAATCTAATTATCTATAAAATCTAATCTCTTATGTATTATTAATATACTTTACAGCTATAGTATTAATTAAAATTAAATCTAATAAAATCAACCTAAAATATTTTTAATAAACATATTAGTGTATAAATTTATTATATTGTTTTATCATTCTCATCTTTTATTTCAATAACTTTATTGAATAAAATTGATAGAACTAAAGCTAGAAATCCTATTGATAATGAAACAAATGATACTATAACTACAGGTATTATAGTAATTGCATATAAGTATATATCATAACAATAATATAATATTATCACTACAAAGTTGAATATAAAAATTTCACTAAATGCACAGATGGATATTTTTTTTAAGTTTTTAGGTATCTCTTCTGAAAATGGATTATTTATTGCCACTAGCTTACATAATCTTTTTAACATAAATAATGATACAACATACGGAATAGCACATATATATATAGCTATTGACATTATAGTTGGCATATTTGTATTTGTAATTTCCAAACTACTTTTAAAATACGCTGTCAGTGCTAATGGTGTTAAAATAAGTGATAATAAAGTCAAAATTATTCCAACTAGCACAATATTATTCAATATTTTAGAACTTATATTCTTTTTCATATAAACTTACCACCTTAATATTCTTATTTATATACATTTTATAATATTTTTATATTCTATGTCAATAATTTATTATTGAAAAACAATAAATTATATATTATAATCAATAATATACATTATATTAAGGAGATGATATTTAATGATTACAAGACTTTTTAACAAGATTCTATCAGTATTTTTATACTTTATACTAGTAATTTTAAGTGTATCTGGTATACTATTCATGTGTATGATACCTATGTTTTTATATGATTTTAACTTTGAAAAATTATTTATTTTAGTTGTTAGAATAATGTATTTTTCTAACTATTTCATAGTTATCTTATGCTTAACTTTTATAATTAATAGTACTAAATACTCACCTTTCATGCTTGAAAATGTAAAGAGATTTAAAATAATGGGATATTGCTTATTGATAAATACTATAATTGAATGTATCAATGGTTATAGTTTGAATACCAGTAATATAAGAGTTTTTGGAGCTGATAGTGGAGGAATTTCACCACTTATGGTCATCTCTTTTATATTTGCACTAATGTGTTTTGTAATTGCTGAAACATTTAATAAAGCTATAAAAATAAAAGAAGATAATGATTTAACGATATAGAGGTGATATTATGGCAATTATAGTTAATCTAGATGTAATGATGGCAAAAAGAAAAATATCACTTAAAGATTTGGCTGAAAAAATAGATATTACAAATGCTAATTTATCAATTTTAAAAACTGGTAAAGCAAAAGCTATTAGATTTACCACTCTAAATGAAATTTGTAAAGCTTTAGATTGCCAACCAGGTGATATACTTGAATATGTAGAAGATGATGATGATTAAGAAAAGAGTGTCTAAAACACTCTTTTTGATTATCACCTATAGTCTTTACTATTTTGCTGGAACATTTAGACATGTTGCCAAATCTTTTTCAGGTGTACTAATAGGTATTAAATTAAATGTATCAACTAAATATTGTAGTACATTTGGACTTATAAATGCTAGTAAACTTGGCCCTAAATAAATATTTTTTATATCTAGTGATAATGATGCTAATAAATCTGCTACAGATTTTTGCTCATACCATGATAATATTATTGAAAGAGGAAGACTATTCACATCTGTATCAAATGCATTAGCTAAAGCTAAAGCTATTCTTACTGCTGAATAAGCATCATTACATTGACCAACATCTAGCAACCTAGGAAACCCAGCTACTTCTCCAAAGTTTAACTTATTAAATCTATATTTTCCGCATGCAAGTGTTAAAATTATACAATCTTTAGGAACTTGTTTAGCAAACTCGGTATAGTAATTTCTTCCTGGTCTTGCCATGCTCCTCCAAAGTTACCTACTAAATGAGTATATTTATTTAATTCTGGATATCCATGACAAGGAATCATTTCTCCATGAGTATATATATTTATCCCTTTTCCTTCTGTTTGTTTAAGTAACATTTCTAAATCTTTTAAATCATGTCCTGAAACTATTATAAAAGGTCCTTTTTTTATCTTTACATTTACCTTATGAGGTTCTGGGTTTTTATAAATGGTAGTATTAGGTTCATCTAATTTTTGCATTACAGCAACACTCATATCACCTGTCTTAAGAGTTAATGTTATTAAGTTCTCTAAAGAAATATCATCATCTGTAATTGCTGATAGTGCTCTAAAATAAAATTCATCTACTTGATTATTATAATATACAAGCTCTCTAGCCTGATGCCCATAAGCACTTATTCCTTTTAATCCATAAAGTATTGTCATTCTTAGTGAATGTATATCAGGGTTTAAACTTTCATCAAACATTATTCCAGCTCTTTTAGCATATTCATTATTTACAAAATGTATATACTATTATAAGTATTCTTTATAATGAAAGTAAGTAAATTTAAGGGGGACTCCTAAATTATTCAGCCAGTTGCCAAAAAGATATTTTCTTTTTGTTTTTATGAAAGTTTTTTAGGGGGATAATAATATATGTTTAGAGATAAAATGGGTAGATGTACACATATGTTAACTGCTTATATTGGCAGTTCATATGATTATTGTGATTTTATAGATACACAGTTAGATGATTTTATACTAGAGTATGGAGAAAATGTGGTAGAATCCTGCTTGCATCAAGTTATGGTATTGGTAAGTAAGTATAATTAGATAGGCTTTATTTTCTAGAAAACCCTTTTTAGTTTTATCTACTTTTATATTAATACAAAGCTCTTAAATATATTTTTAAGATTAATAATAACCAAAAATGTTAACTAAAAAATATAATTGAATAGACATTTCTATTAATCTATGATACAATAGTATTTGTAGTAATACACAATTAAATCAAGTATATCTTGATATAGGTTAATAGGAGTATTTTTAAATGAATAATGGAATAGTGAAATGGTTTAATAATGAAAAAGGATTTGGATTTATATCAATAGAAGGTGGAGATGATGTATTTGCTCATTTCTCAGCTATACAAACTTCAGGATTTAAATCATTAGAAGAAGGTCAACAAGTAAGCTTTGATATAGTTAAAGGCGCTAGAGGTCCTCAAGCAGAAAATATAACTATATTATAATATATAGATTTTTCGGGAAAGACTCTTTTGAGGGTCTTTTTTTATTGATAATTTAAGCAAAATCTTATTTAAATAAAAAAACTGACTGCCAGTTAAATGTCAGTCAGTTTTTTTATAGAATTTTTACTCAAACACTGCTAGATTTGAGACTTTTAATAATTAATCCTACTTATTAATATACAAGCTTTACTCATATACAGAATATCTCTTCCAGATTTGCTCTAAGTCATCGAAGTGCTGTTTAATATCTTCTTTTTCTTTCATTCCAACAGATATAGCAAGAGCATTTGAAATACTAAGTGCTGGAACTAGTGAATCTACAAATGAAGCCATATTACTCTTAACCAAAAGAGTATTGTCTGCAAGTGCTGCCACTGGTGCAAATAAACTATCTGTTAATGAAATTACATGTGCTCCTTTTTCCTTAGCATAATTGACAATTTGATAAGATTTTTTTGAATAACGTGGGAAACTAATTGCAACTATAACATCTTCTTCGTTTATTCTTACAATCTGTTCAAAAGCATCTCCCATATCCATTCTAATTATATGGACATTATCAAGTATTATATCTAAGTAAAAACCTAGGTATTGAGCTACTACAAAAGAGCTTCTCATACCAAGTATATATATTTTTCTTGCCTTTAAAAGTTTATTCGAAGCTTCTTTAAATGCTTTTTCATCAATTTCTTCTAATGTTGATCTTATATTATCTATATCACTCTTTAAAACTTTGTTCAATATTGCAAAATCATCGGAATAATCATGTGCCATTTCAACTCTTTGTACTGTAGTTAATTTATTTTTTATGAGTTCTTGAAGTGCAGCTTGTAATTTTGGATACCCACTATAGCCCAGAGCATTTGCAAATCTTACAACAGTAGATTCACTTACTCCTACAGTTTCACCTAATTTGCATGCAGTCATGAATGCAACCTTATCATAATTATTTAAAATATATTGTGCTATAAGTTTTTGACCCTTACTTAACCTCGTATATTGAGATTGTATATTTGATATCAAATGTTTACTATCTTTCATTTCATTTGTTTCTTCCATTTTTTTCTCCTTTTAGTTATCTAAACTATTTTCTTTTTATGACTACTACTATTTTTTCTAAAAATTTTATTATTTTAGTTTTTATCTCAGATTCTTAAACTCATAAAATTCTAACTTTTCTGTACCTTATACTTCACATAGTATTTTCGATTAAATTTATTATACCATTTTTCCTTGCATTTTTTAAGATTTGTTCAATATTTCTTTTAAAATTTTCAATTTTTACTCATTTAAAAGTTAAATATTTTATTCTGCATATTTAAGAATATCTCTTACTTCGAAAGCAAATTATCATATGCTTATTATTTAAAGTATTTTTAAAAGGTTACAATATATATATTAACTCTTAATAGAATCTTGTCAAGTTTTTTTTAGTGTTTATTGTGATTTTTTCTTTTCAATTAAAATCAATTGTGGTGGGTTATTGACTTGATTTAAAAATTTAGATTCTAAAACATTAAATTCATCTTGATTTAAATTATTTACAAAATTATATATACTATCTTTTTCTTCTTGACCTCCATCATGTCCTGTATATATAGCAATACTTATTATTCCATTTTCTTTTAATATTTCTAAGCTAGACTTTATAGCTTTTAAAGTTGTATCTGGTTTAGTTATAATTAGATGTTTTGCTCTTGGAAGATATCCTAAATTAAATAAAACACATGAAACTTCTTCTTTTACATATTTATTTATATTTTCATGACCATCAAGTATTAATTTTACTCTATCTATATATCCTTCTTTTTCTAATTTTTTTCTTGTAGATTTTATAGCTTCTTCTTGTATATCAAATGCATACACAAAGCCTTCTTCTCCAACCTTTTCAGCCAAATACTTTGTATCATAACCATTTCCCATGGTAGCATCTATTGCTATATCACCTTTATTAATAATATTTTCTAAATAAAATTTATTTATATCTGTAATTTTAGTTAAATGTTTTGCATATGCCATAATATCATTTCTCCCTGCTATTAACTTCATTTCATTTTCATGCTATTTTATTGATTTTAAATATTTTATTTCGTCTTCCGTTAAATATCTATATTCGCCAATTTTTATATCTTTTAATACTATTTTCCCTACAGAAATTCTTCTTAGGTTTAAAACTGGATGATTTATAGCTTTACACATTTTTCTTACTTGTCTATTTCTTCCTTCATGTATTGTTATTTCGCATACTGAATAATTCTTTTCTTTATTTTCCTTAGTTACTCTAATTTTAGCAGGTGCTGTTGTGTAATCTTCTATTTTTAGTCCTTTTTCAAAACTTCTTATTTCATCCTTATTTATAATTCCTTTTACACTTGCCACATAAGTTTTATTAATTTCATGTTTTGGATGAGTAAGTTTATATGTTAAATCTCCATCATTAGTAAGTATCAAAAGCCCACTTGTTTCATAATCTAACCTTCCTATTGGATATACTCTTTCCTTTACATCTTTTAATATATCTATTACACTTGGTCTATTAAACTGATCTTTTACAGTAGTTATATAACCTTCTGGCTTATTCAATACTATATAGACATAATTTTCGCTTGGCTTTACTGCTTTATTATCAAATTCTACTATATCTTTTTCTTCATCAATATTAAAAGATAGTTCTTTTACTATATTTCCATTTACCTTTATTCTTCCTTCAAGAATGATTTCTTCTGCTTTTCTTCTAGATGCAATTCCACAAGAAGCTATATATTTATTAATTCTCATACATAATCCTTTCTTATCTTAAATTATATGTTATTTAATATTTTTATCAATGTTAATTTTGTTACATTATTATACTATACTAGACCTTAATTAAAAACAAGCCAAAAAATTATTTAATTTTCCTAAATAATTGTAATTTCTTTTCACATACTATTAATATGTAATAGCTGATTAAACACTATTTTAAGGAAGTGATTATTATTTCAAAAGAAACTGTAAAATATTATTTAATAGTCGTGTTTATTGGAATTTTATTTTTTAAATTTATTAATACTCCAGCAGATTTTATATCTAGCATTGAAGGATTATTAAGCTTTTTTAGTCCATTTTTACTAGCGATTTTACTTGCTTTGCTTTTAAATCCTCTTGTAATGCTTTTTGAAATAAAATTTAAAACACATAGGCTTTTATCCATTTTTTTATCTTATATATTGATAGGTATTATTTTAGCTTTTGGTATTAGATTGCTAATTCCTTCAATAGCCAATACATTAAATAGATTGATAAATGAAATGCCTATTTACACTGATTATATAAATAATTTTATAGAAAAAAATATGTCAAACATAGATTTTTTAAAAGCTCTAATTCCTCATATACAACATAGCTTAGATAATGCATTAAAAGAAGCTAGTAATTTTATTAGTAGAATTCCTAAAAACTTTTTAATCTATACACTTAGCATATCATCTATGCTATTTAGTATGGTAATGGGCTTTATATTATCTATATATATTATATATGATAAGGAAAAAATTGCATTAGGATTTAAAAGATTACTATATTCTTCTACTACTAGAAACAAAGCTGATGACATTATAGAATTTTTTAGAACTACCCATGATATTTTTTATGATTATTTAATTGGTAGAATTTTAGACTCTCTTATTATTGGTATAATTGCATTTATAGGATTTCAATTTATCATTCGAATAGAAAATGCTTTATTTTTAGCTTCAATAATATTTTTAGCAAATATAATACCTTATCTAGGCCCATTTATTGGAGCTATACCTCCAGTAGCTATGACAATTTTATACAGTCCACAAAAAACCATATGGGTTATCGTATTTATATTTATATTACAACAACTAGATGGAAATTTCATAGAACCAAAGGTTATGGGCAATCAAGTTGGAATAGGAGCTATATGGATAATTTCTGCGATTTTAATAGGACAGTCTCTTTTTGGTTTTATAGGTGTTTTTCTTTCAGTACCTGTAGCTGCTGTTGTAAAAACTTCTATTGATAAATATATTGACAAGAGATTGCAATAATTTCTGTCTTTTATAATTTTAAAAATTAATTATTATCTATTACATTACTATAAAAAAATGAAATTAACTCTTGGCAAAGAATATATGCTAAGAGTTAATTTCATTTACTGATACAAAGTTTTAATTGTTTATATGTAATACTTTACATTTACTGATTATTTGAGTTCTGAGAATTTCCACCACTATCTGACCCTCCGCTATTTTCTGATGAAGGTGGAGTTGGTGTCGGTGTTGGATTGCTTGTATTTGGTTTTTCTTGATTTTGAGAAGAATCATTGTTAGTTACATCTTTGTTATTATTTGAAGTTGTATTTTTGTTTTTGGAATTAGATTTATTATTTTTACTCTTTTCACTATAGGAAGATTTCTTTGCTTCTGATTCCACTCTATACCTATCTTCTCCAGCTGTATCTTTTGCCTTTTTCTTTCTTTCTTCCTCTGCTTCATTCTGTTCTTTTTCTAATTTAGTCAATTCCTCTTTCTTTTTAGATGCTTCATTTTTAATAACAGAGGACCCGTTTTTGATTTTCTCTATAAGCTTAAGTTCTTTAATTGCATCCTCATAATTTGTATCTTTTTCAAATTCATCTACATTTAACATTCTCATAGATTGCACATACATAGCTCTTGCATTTTCATTAGCGCTATCTTCTTCTAATGCAGAGGATAATGCTTCCATCGCTTTTTTATAATCATGTTTCTCTAAATATATTTTTCCTTGTTCAGTTGAACTTATTTCATCTTTTTTATTAAACGAACATCCTACAAGAAATATAGATAATATCGATATCAATAAAATTACTCTTCCTCTCATTAAATCCCTCCTTGTCATATACTTTAAATTTTATCATAATCAGGAAGTTTTTAAAATATTTTATATTTATTACAAGAAAATTGTTAATAAAACAGAAAATAAGTAGATATAACTTGAATAACTATAACAAACTAAAAATTAGTTTAAATCTATAGATATATCATATAATCTACTTATTTTAAAATTCAATATTTAATTCTTATTCTATATTTCTAAAGATAATAAGTCTTCATAACTTTGTCTTTTACAAATTATCTTGGCATCTCCATCAAATACTGACACTACTGCTGCTCTTGGTATTTTATTATAATTTGAAGACATTGAATATCCATATGCACCTGTTGATGTTGTTATAAGTACATCTCCACTTTTTATATCCATTATATCTATATCTCCAATTAATATATCTCCGCTTTCACAACATTTGCCTGCTATTGTTACATGATTCATAGTTTCATGGTTAATCTTATTTACAATACTGCATTCATAATTAGCTTGATATAGTGAAGGTCTTACATTGTCTGTCATACCTCCATCTACACTTACATAAACTCTAACATCTTTTATATCTTTTATTGAACCTACTGTATACAATGTACTTCCTGCATTTGCAACTATTGATCTTCCTGGTTCTATTACCAATGTAGGTACTTCTATTCCAAGTTCTTTACAGGAATTTTCTGCTTTAGTGATTATAGTTTCGCAGAATTCTCTTATAGTTTTAGGTTTATCACCTTTACTATAATAAACACCTACACCCCCGCCTAAGTCAATTTCTGTCAACTGTATATTAAATTTTTCTTTTATTTCTTTTACCAAGTTCATCATTATATCTACTGTATCTATGTATGGTTCTACATCAAATATTTGTGAACCTATATGAGCATGAAGACCTACCAATTTAATATTTGTATAATCATTCAATTTTTCTATTGCTCTAAACAAATCTCCATTTACTAAAGCAAAACCAAATTTAGAATCTATTTGACCTGTTTTTATATAATCGTGTGTATGAGCTTCTATGCCAGGTGTTATTCTAAAATATATTTCTTGAGTTTTCCCCTTCTCTTCACATAATTTTTCAATTAAATCTAACTCATAGAAATTATCTACTACAAACTTACCTACTCCCAAATCTAATCCCATATTTATTTCTTCTTCAGTTTTATTGTTTCCATGAAAGAAAACTTTTTCCATAGGAAAATTTGATTTATAAGCTGTATATAGTTCCCCTCCTGAAACTACATCCAAACACATGTCTTCTTCATTTATAAGATTACACATATAGAGAGGTAAAAATGCCTTACCTGCATAAGCAACTTTATTTTTTCCATCTTTAGCTTTAAAATATTTTATATATTCTCTACAATTTTGTCTTACTAAGTCTTCGTCAAATACATATAATGGAGTTTGATATTTTTTACTAAGCTCTAGACAGCTTACCCCTCCAATATATAATTCATTGTCTTTTACAGTCATAGTTCCATGAAGTTTCATAATATCCTCCCTAAGTTTTATATATTAAATACTTCTGCTATTTTCTCAATAGCTACTTGTTTATCATCAGAATTTATGGCACAAGTTATACGAATTTCTGATGTAGTTATAAGTTTTACCATTATACCATTTTCATTAAATATCTTAAATACTTTAGCAGCAACTCCAGAAGTATTTTTCATACCAAGACCTACTAAAGAGAATTTAGTGATGTTATTATCAATTACTACATGTTCTTCATTTGTATATTTAGATACTATCTTTTTGCACTCTCCTAATTCTTCTTTTGGAACTGTAAATGACACACTTATTTTATCTAAAATAGGTGCAGTTTGACTTATCATATCTACACTTATTCCCATAATTGCTATATCTTCAAATAAACTAGATATATTTTCTACCTTAAAGTCTTTTATTGTTATAGAGCTATCATCATCACTAGTAGCTAATCCTGTTATTACTTTATCCTCTAATTTCATGTCTTTTCCCCCTCTTATATATGTTCCTTTTACTGTACCACATGTACGTCCAACATAAATTTCAACACCATATTTTTGTGCAAGCTCTATACTTCTTGAATGCATTACTTGTGCTCCTAAACTTGCTAATTCAAGCATCTCTTCATATTCAATCTCATCAAGTTTACTTGCCTTTGAATATTTTCTTGGGTCTGTAAAATAAATTCCATCAACATCTGTATATATCTCACATTTACCATTTAGTTTAACTGCAAGAGCTACAGCAGATGTGTCTGAACCACCTCTTCCAAGAGTAGTTACATCACCATCTTCATTGATTCCTTGAAATCCAGTTACTATTACAACATTCCCTTCATCTAAACTATTCTTTATTCTATTTACATTTATATCATCAATTTGAGATTTTCCATGAAGTCCACTTGTTTTTATATTTAATTGATAAGCATTATAGCTTATAGCTTTACAACCAAGTGCATTTAATGCTATTGATAATAAAGAGGCTGAAATCATTTCTCCAGTAGACATTAGAGCATCTAACTCTCTTTTACTAGGTTCATTACTCAATTCTTTTGCCAAGTTTATATATTCATCTGTTGATTTTCCCATAGCAGATACAACTATTACCATTCGTGGATTTTCTTTTCTTCTTTCTATTATATTTTCTGCAATTGACTTTATTTTATCAGTATCTGCAACTGAACTTCCTCCATATTTTTGGACAATTATACTCATGCCTTTTCCCCCTCAAGCTAAATTTTGATAAATAAAAACGCCCAAAGGTATACTTTGGACGTGTGAACTTCATAGACCAAGTAACCTTGTAGCTCACCACTTTAAAAGTGACAGCCTTATGCATATTCTGCATAAGTCCAGAAAACTTGTTTGTCAACAACTTTTCTTCGGCTATAGACCCTTTCATCAATCATCAACACTTACCAGCTACTATTGATTACTCTTGAATATAGCTACCTCTACCCTAGGCTCATTATTATTAATTAATTTATTAATATAGTTTTATCATATTCTATATAATATTGCAACATTTTTTTTACAAAATGTGGCAAATCAAAAAATTTATTTTCTAAAAATATCTTATATACAATTAAATAGTTTATTTAATCCTAAATCTATAAAATTTATACTATACTCATTATCTTCTCTCTCTAAGTCATTTAATTCAGATAAATTATCTGGTGTAACCACCAAAATATTTGGTACTCTAAAAAATGGAATTGTAGATTTATCTATCTTTCTAGAGAGATTCTCATATTTAGAAACATCTATTTCATTATTTAGATCAACATCTACTAAGACCTGCTTTATATTGCCAAATTGATCTGTATATTCAATAAATAAATCATATTTCACATCATCTACACTAACATTTCGGTAAAATCTTTTTACATCACAACCTGCAGTATTAATTCTAACAACTAGTTCTGACCCTACTAGAGCCTTTATTAAATCATCTCCCTTAAAAAGCTTACTACCATTCAAATAGTAAACATATGAGAGGTCCTTATAGTTACGATAATCTACATCACATGGATATTTTTTTAGTGTATACTCACTACACATTTTTCTCAATGTTTTTTTGAAATTTTTTTTATTGTATCTTTTTTGGTCTCCATAAATCTTTCTAAATTGAGCTTCTGTAACACATCTAACCCTGCTAATTAAAAGCAATATCTCTTTTTCCATATTCGTCATAGTACATTCTCCTTGAAGTATTATTTGCAAAGTTGTACTAATATTATATTAAATTTATGACATTAAATTTACAAAGAATTAAAATAAAATAGCTAGTTTTTATAGAATTTATTTCTATAAAAACTAGCTATTAATGCACTAAACAATATCTACAATTTTTTTACTAAGTTACATATTGCTTTGACTTTCAGAATCTTGTGAATTTGTATCTTCATTAGTTCCTGTTTCTTGTTTTGCTTTTTTATCATCAAAATTTGCAATGTTTAAGTTATCAAATTCTGACATTTCAATTACACTAGATTCTTCTTTTGAATATGATATTTTGACTTTGTCTCCAACTTGAGTCAATGGTAATTCGCTAGATACTTTTGAGGTAGCTTTAAATATTATCTCCTTATTAGAATCTAAAGTCACATAATAATTAGTATTTCCTCCTCGCACATCAGGACTTATTCTAGTTACTACCCCTTCTATAACTTCATCTTTCATATCATTATCAAGTTTTAAGTCATTGCCTTTAGATTCTAATGAATCTTTATAATTTCTTAAAGCTTCATTTTTATCTTCTCCTATACCAAGTACATTATAATCTTCAACAGATACAAAGGCTACTCTCTTTACAAGACCAGCTTTATCTTTTAAAGATGATACATATGTTGGTTGACCTAATATATTGTACATTACAGGGAATGTAGCTTCATAATTCTTTTCTTGAACATTACCTTCAGCTGATTTCATCGCAGCTGTCTCAGTTGCTCCTGGCTGCTTATACAGTCTAGCTTCTTTAGTTCTAGAGTCAACAAGCATAAATCCAATTGTAGATTCATCTCCACCAGAAGATGTTATACCTGTATACCAATATGACCTATTATCATTTCCATAGACTAGCGATGTCCCTTCTGTTGGCACTAGTACTCCTTTTTCTGATATAACAGAATTTAAAAATCCATTGACATAAACACCCCAGTCTTGAATTTGGTCTGTTACAAATTTTTGTGGTTGTATTCTATCTACCCATTTAGGTGTATTTTTAACATTATAGACATTTATTTTTCCAGTTTCTGCATCAACAGTAGCTATGCCTGTGGCATTTGCTCCTCCATAACCAATTTTATGTTCATATAAACTTACAACCCAATAAGGTCTTCCTTCATCATTTATTTCAAGCGTAAAATCTGTCATGCCAACATTTACAATACCATGTATGTATAAATGTCTTTGTAAATCTTGATGTAAATAAGCTTCTGGTTGATATATTATTTTTATTGGTTTTCCATCTATTTCTTGAACTAGTTGAACATCTTGAGGATTACTTGCTGACACCTTCACATATCCACTTGTACCACTTAAAGATGTCACCCATTTAATTATATCTCTATGCACAAGAGGTGCTACCCAGTACAACTCTCCATCCACATTTTGTATATGAAACTTTCCTAATTTTGATACACTACCTATAGCTGGAACTTCTCCAAGTTTTTTATCACCTAATTTCATGGCCATGTCTTCATCTACAAGACGAATGTCATTTACGCTGACAGGACTCATATCATCACTAAATTTACTCTCAGTCACCTTTCCTAATAAGTCTTTATAGGCTTTTGCATGAAGTACAGGTGTAGAAGCTATAAAAGGTACAACTACGACATACACAAGTAAAGCTATTGCTATTGAAAAATTATATTTAGCAAGTTTAGATGTTCTTTCATTTCTATCTAGCATCATATCTAATATTCCTGCTACAACAAAAAATATTATTCCTACTGAAAATAAAGATGTGAAATCTAGTCTAAGTACAGGTAATTTAATAAATGCATAAATTACTACAATTATGAGTGAAACTCCATATGTTTTAAGATATCGTTTCATTTAATACTCCTCTCTATAAAATATTATTATTACTATTATATCCATATATTTACAAAAAATAAATATTTATCATATTTATTATGTATTAAGATATCTTTATACTTTTATTCCACTGTTTATTTATTTCTATTCGATATATATATCAGCAAAATATTATAATCGTGCAAATAACGACAGAAAATCAAAAACTGAAGAAAGTGTTCTAACTAAGATTTACGAATTCTTAATCCTCTCGAAGTTAAACTACCATCTTCAGCCTAATTATTTAGCAATATTTTTATATGATAAATTTTAAAATAAATTTTTTATATGTTTGCCATTTTGGATACATAAGAATGCTGTCTAGAATTATATTCTGACAATAGACCTTCATACTCTAAAGTTAAACCATTTAAATTATAAAAATCATTTGGTGTTACTTCAAAGGCTTCTTTATTCAAAATATCTATTTCACTTTTTTCTAACATATCAGCAACAAAGTTTGAACATACATATTTATATTCAACTTTTCTGTGAATATTCATAGACAAATATATCAATGCCATTATATCATAATAGTAATCTTCTCTATAATCACTAATCAATTTTATATTTTTAAATAGATTTTCATATTGTAAATTATCTACTTCTAATGAATATACTCTACATACAGTGTTTTTTCTTATAGCATATAAGCCTTGATTTATATTTTCTTCAACAAAACCTCCAATAAATGGATTTCTTGGATTTAATCTCCCAAAAGAATACATTGGCTTTAAATTTTCATTTAATGATATTGACACATGTGTATACAGTTTTTTACTTATATTTCTTATTAAATAAGATAATACAGTTCCTGTATATGTTGTTACAATATAAATTTTATTCATCATTTCCCCCCAATCTAGTAATCTAGTAATTAAATAATATTATACACTTACAACTTAATGTCATAAAATATTCTAACATAATAAAGTCTATTTTACAAATTTTGATTTTAAAGTGCTTTAATATTATATAAAATATAATAAAAATATAAATATAAATTTTCTATATTTTTAACCAACAGATGTTTTCTTTAAATTAATCAAATGATTTAGTATATCCTGAGCTTTTCCAGAATCCTTCAGATAACCTAATGCCCCATTTATTTGTGATTTTAAATCTATTTCTACTTCCATATCCAAATCAACATTTCCTTTTTTTATAGATATATTTTTAAGTGTTACTGGATAAAGATAACTTTTCTCTAAAGTAATTTTATTTCCATTAACCTCAAATGGAACCTTTTTATTGTAATTACTTAGTATTTTTTCTAGCATTTTATCACTTATTTTAAATTTTCCAATCATTACATTTTCAAGACTTACAACCAAATCTTCATTTTTTAAAGTGGGTTTTAGTTCAAGCTCATATTGGCTATTGATTAGACCAAAGACCTTATATGGACCTGCCACTTTTATTTTTCCATCCTTCATCTCAACAAAATTATTTTCAAATTCTTTAATTCCGTGTTTATTCATTAATGTATATATTAGGTTTCTAAACTCTTCTTCTGAAACAGATACTTTTCCAACCATTCTAAGTGGATTTTTTACTATTTCCATAGAGTTTATATATGAACCTTTTGATAAATACTCTTCGTCTATGATTTTATTATTTTGTGAACTAACATCATATCTCTCTTTTGGTGTTAGTGTGTATACAACAATACCTGTTAACACTAAAATAATAACAATTAAACTTAATATAATCTTTGCAATCTTTCCCATCATAGTCTCCTTTACAAATCTGTCAACAGATTTAAAATAAATTTAGATAACTAACTTCACATAATATTCTTAACAATATACATATTATAATACAGTCTTTTAAAGATTAATTCAACTAATCTGCTTTTTTGTAAATAAACTGTAAAAAAACATGTTTTTAGTATAAAAGTTAATATTTTGCATAATACTCTTAATTACACCTTTATTTTTTTCTAATCTTGGATTAAAATTAATATTATGCAATACAGTGTAGTGTTCTGTATTATAAGCAAATTAAATAGGAGGTATAAAAATATGTCAAATGAAACGAACTCATCTAACTTTATAAAAAATATTATTATAAATGACCTAGAAACAGGAAAACATGACAATATAATAACTCGTTTTCCACCTGAACCAAACGGATATTTACATATTGGTCATGCAAAAAGTATATGTCTTAACTTTGGACTAGCTAAAGAATTTAATGGAAAGGCTAATTTAAGATTTGATGATACAAATCCATTAAAAGAAGATGTTGAATATGTAGAATCCATAAAAGAAGATGTTAAGTGGTTAGGATTTGATTGGAATGAATTAAATTTTGCATCTAACTATTTTGATGAAATGTACAAAAGAGCTTTAATCCTAATAAAAAAAGGTACAGCTTATGTATGTGAATTAACACAAGAAGAAATGAGAGAGTATCGTGGTACTCTTACTGAACCTGGTAAAGAAAGCCCTTATAGAAATAGAACTATTGAAGAAAACCTAGATTTATTTGAAAGAATGAAAAATGGTGAATTTAAAGATGGAGAAAAAACATTAAGAGCTAAAATAGATATGTCTTCTCCAAATATAAACCTTAGAGACCCAATTATATACAGAATAGCTCATTCAACACATCATAATACAGGAGATAAATGGTGTATATATCCTATGTATGCTTTTGCCCATCCAATTGAAGATGCAATTGAAGGAATAACTCACTCTATATGTACTTTGGAGTTTGAAGACCAAAGACCTCTTTATGACTGGTTTGTCAGAGAATGTGAAATGGAAAATGTACCTAGACAAATAGAATTTGCTAGACTTAACATAAACAATACTGTTATGAGTAAAAGAAAATTAAAACAACTTGTAGATGAAGGTATTGTTGATGGTTGGGATGACCCTCGTGTTCCTACTATATCTGGGATTAGACGTAAGGGATATACTGCTGAAGCTTTACGTAATTTTTGTAGTGAAATAGGAGTATCAAAAGTTAACTCTACAGTAGACAGTCAAATGCTTGATTATTTCCTAAGAGAAAACTTACAACCAAAGGCTCCACTTGCTATGGGAGTTTTAAGACCTTTAAAATTAGTTATAACTAACTACCCAGAAGATAAGGTTGAAATGCTTGAAATAGAAAACAATGCTAAGGATGAATCTCAAGGTAAAAGATTAGTTCCTTTTTCTAGAGAATTATATATAGAACAAGATGATTTTATGGAAGAACCTATTAAAAAATATTTCAGATTTTTCCCAGGAAATGAAGTTCGTTTAAAAGGAGCTTATTTCGTAAAATGTACTGATGTAATTAAAGATGAAAATGGAAATGTAGTTGAAATACATGGTACCTATGACCCTGAGACTAAAAGTGGTTCTGGATTTACAGGTCGTAAAGTAAAATCTACAATACATTGGGTTGATGCTAAATCAGCTATACCATGTGAATTTAGATTATTTGAGCCATTGATTCTTGATGATTTACCTGAAAATGAAGGAAAGCATTTCTTAGAACAAATAAATCCTAATTCATTAGAAATATTACAAGGTTTTGTTGAGCCTACACAAGTAAAAGATGCTAAACCTTTTGATAAATTCCAATTTGTTAGAAATGGGTTCTTTAGTATAGATAATAAGTATACAACTAAGGAAAAACTTGTGTTTAATAGAATAGTTCCTTTAAAAAGTTCTTTTAAACCTGCTAAATAATTTTTATAACTAAAAAATGAAGACTTAAAATATAAATTACTTCTACTATAAATAAATTTAGTTAGAAGTAATTTTTTATTTTAGTCTTCATCATTTATTTTAAATAATTAACTTTTTCCACTACAGATTCCCATAACCTCTATTCCATCTTTTATACATTCTATATTGAGAGGAAAATCTGGACCTTTTTCCCCATCAATATCTGTTATAAGAGAATCTTTACATTCTATATCTACTTTTTTAGTTTTAAAATATAATATTTCATTTCCATTATATTGGTCTAAGTAATCACCCCTAAGCACACTTATCAAAACTGGTATTGATTTTGGAATTGGCATTCCTTTAAAAATAATTACGTCTAAATATCCATCATCTATTTCAGCTTTATATGCTAAATTTATATTTCCTGCTGTTTTTCCATTAAAAATCAGCATAAGATACATATCTCCATCATAATTCATCTCTTTGGAATATACTTTTATCTTAAACTTCCTCATATACAATGCTTCTTCTATTCCCTTTATATAATAAGAAATTCTTCCAAACGAATTCTTTAAGTCTGTGCTTATTCTTTGTGATACATCAGTAAACATACCTGCACTTGCGACATTTATAAAGTATTTATTATTTACCTTCCCTATGTCTATTTTCTTTGGCTTTGAATTTATGATTTCTTTTATAGCTTCTTTTATATCAAATGGAATTTGAAGAGCATTTGAAAAATCATTTGCAGTTCCTGTAGGTAAAATTCCAATTGGAATCTTTATATCTAACTCTTTCATTGAATTTACAACTAAATCTATAGTCCCATCACCACCTGCTATTAGTATATGGTCATAGGAACTATCTACTTCTTTAAATGCATTATTTACAGGTTCTTTAATATTCAATCTGTAGGGTATCAATAAATAATTTTCTTCTTGATATAATTCTATAATAGTATCTAAATTTGATAATATTTTTTTTTCACCTGAATTAGGATTGTATATAAGTTTTACTTTTTTCATTATTTCTCCTTACTTATTTTATTCTTTTAATATCCAAAGTCTTCGTTTAAGAAAATTACATGTATTCTTTCTGGTGCTAATTGTCTTTTTATAAGTGTATAGCTACAGCAGATTCTTCCTGGACTTGAACAATCTATACAGACACCAGTAGTCTTACAACCAGTATTTGTATTCAGTCTCTTGCAATTTGCTGGAGCAGCTATTGTTTTAGTTCTTTTTATAGCTTCATCTACATCTTTAACTATTTTATTTACACCTGCTACAACTATTACTTTATCTGGTCCATATATCATAGCAGCTACTCTATTTCCATTTCCATCTAGATTGTAAAGTTCTCCATTTTCTGTTATTGCATTAGTACTTGTAAAATAAGCATCTGCACAAAATGATTTTCTGTATATTTCTTTCATTTCTTCTGGTTTAATATCTTTTGCATATCTATCAAGAAAATCATACTTTTCTCTTATAAAGTCAATAACTCCTGTTTCAAATAAAGTCATAGAGCCTCCACAACCTACTAGAGAACCTACTTCTACTATTTCTTCAATTTTTTTAAGAAGCTCTTCTTTATTATTTACTAGATACCCTTTCATGTTATTATTTTCTAGAGATTTTATCGTTTTTTCTATTCTTTTTTCTTTAAGCCAATTTAGATTTTGATCCATCTTAACTTCCCCCTTATTTTCAATATGTATTAGTTTATTATAAATTTTATTTTCTTTATAACTTTATTTTAGTACATCTAAAAAAAAATACAATATAAAACTTTAAATAAGTTTTCCATAAATTTCTTTATAAGACTAACTCATAATTTATAATTAAAAAGGAAAGTAGATGTATTTTTCTACTTTCCCTATATTGTATGTAGTATTATATATTTTCTGAAATCTATATATTAATTATATGCTTTATTTTATTAAATATCACAATTGATTTAAGTGTAATATCATATTCTTTTTTAAACATATAAATTGTATTATTAAGTTTATTATATCCAATTTTAATAAATAATGTCACTAATTTGATGAAGAAGATGCTATAGCTGCACTTGTAGCTGCCATTACACAAGCAACTTGAATAGCAACAACAATATTTAAAAATATATTATTAGCTATAGAATCTATATTATTCTCTTTTTGTATTGAATCCGCATAAATAGAAGCCACAATAGCAGAACTAATCATTACTCTATTGCTTTTTCCTAAAGACCAATTCCCAAAACCTTTTTCTTCTTTAAGTCTATTTGAAACATTTTTTATATTTTCTATTATTTCATTTTCTTTATAATCTAATAACGAAATTGCTCCTATTATTGGATACCCATAATAATTTAACTTACAATCATTCTCTTTAAATGCTTTTTTAAGTTCAATAGTTTTTTTGCATTTACCCATAGTTCTATCTTCACTAAATAAAAGAATTTGAGATAGTGCTTGTAAGTCATTTCCTTTATAAAAACCATTTTTATTTAGAAATTCATAACATTTTTCTATATATTCTAAATCTTCTTCTAAATTTTTTGAATGAATTGCAATAAGTGCTATATTACAATAGTCATCACTAGATGTTAAAAATGGATGTTTTTTCTTCATATATTCGTACACTGTTTTCATTTTTGATATACATGTAATATAATCCATTTTATCTCTATTTTCATAGACTATTGATGCTGTAAGTGGTAGATATGTATCTCCCCAAAACTTTTCATTTTTAAGATTTTTATATATCTCTAAAATCATCTTAAAACTACTTTCTGGATTTGATTCAAATGAAAGTAGTGTTGCCATATAAAATATGTTATATCCTCTAAAGTTAGAGAATAATCCAGTATTTTTTTTAATAAGCTCTATTCGTTCTTCTACTACTCTAGGGCTTATCCTCTTGTTCTTAAGCGTAAACGCAAGTGCACAACTATGTTGAATTAATCCCATTTGCCAAGAACCTTTAATCTCATTTAATGCTTTATAATTTTCTATTAATAAGTTTATTTTTCCATTTATAAAAGTTTGTTCCATATTGCCCTCCCAGTAATATACATTGTTGTATTAATTAACTTAATATCTATTATATATGTAATAAATATTGCAATCAATACATATTACTTGAAGAAGTTCTATTATTCCATAATGATGTATCCTTTTTTATAGTGCCTTCCCATATTATTAACCCTGTCATAATACTCTGATTCACTTTCGTTACTCCATTTGGGTATAAATACATCTATCGCATTAGAATTGCTAAAATACTTACTAGACCCCCTATCCATAACGGTTTTTACTTTACCATCTACAATAATCTTAGTTCCAAAACTCAAGTGATTATTTGCCACAAAACCATCTTCTAAATCATCTCCTGTAGCAGTTATAGCTCCATATCCATTTTCTTGGTTAAGACTGGTGTAATAACTCACTTCAAATGTTATAGGAATTAAATCCTTTATTTTGATTCCTAGCTGGTTTTCTAGCCTCTCTTTTTGCACTTTTAATTTATACTCATCACTGTTTTTATAGTCTTTCATACCTTGATTATATTTAGAATTAAAGTTTTGACCTGAAGTTACTATAGTATCTATATTTACTATAGATTCTTTACAATGCTCCGCATCTATTTTTGTTTCTCCATTTACCAATAATGGAGTTAAACATACACTACATACAACACATGTAATCAATGCTTCTTTAAGCTTCATAAATTCCCCCCTTATTATTTTGATATATTAGCATATTTAATATTATATGTCTACATTTAGATTTAAATGCCACACTCATTTGCTTTAAGAAGTTGTCTTATACTTAATTCACCCTAAACCCTTATAAATCCTCCATCTTAGAATCATATAGTACAAAGCTTTTATGATTAAATATATTTTTTATTAATCTTTTTGATAGCTCAAAACTACTTCTATTTAATTTTTCTATTTTTAAGAATTTAAGAATTTAAATTCTATAATTTTAAAACACATTGATTTTATTTTTTTGAAATGCTATAATTTTTTTAAGAGGTGATTAATATGATAAAAAATACAAAACAAATTACAATTGAAGTTAATGAAGTTTTATTACAAGAAGTATACAAAATGACTAATAATGAAAATAAAGATTTATCAAACTTGATAAACGAATCAATCATAAATTATATTCTTGAAAATAGAAAAGACAATATTGAAAATAAAGACTTAGAAGAAGTAATTGATTTCTACAAAAAAGAGAATATAGAAAAACCTAAAAGTGCAGCAAGAGCTATTGCTGAAGCAAAAACTCATACGTTATATTAAACAAATAAAAAGTTCCTAAAAATTAGGAACTTTTTATTTGTTTAATAGCTATTAATATCTATTTTAATAATATTTATTTCATATTTATAAATACTTATTTAAACAAGAATATAATCTAATACATCGTCATTTAATATACCTAAAACAATCAATATAAAAATAAAATTACAACTTTTAATATACCTAAAAAACAATTCATTTGTATAAATAATAAAAAAATTTTATTTTTCTATTTAATAACCAATATTTAGTTAAATTCTGATTAACTCTAAGTCTAATATAAAATCAAATCTTAATAAATTTAATTTTATATTAGACTTAGAGTATTAAAATGTGTTAGAAAACTAAGAATACTTAATAAAGAAATCTATGTATTTTACAGTTTACTCTACTTTTAATTCATTTGAATAATTATTGTAAAAACTATTTATTTTATGATAATTAAATTTATTTTAAAAATAACTAAAAAGTTTTAGTTTTTATATACTATTAAGTGCCTAAATGTTCATACATTTAAACGTACAATTAATACAAAAAATATATATTTAAAGTTATTCTTGTTGTTAATCTCAACAAACTATTCATCTTTTTTAATATCTTTTACCCATTTTTCAACAGAATTTAATTCTTCCTCATTTACCCCCTTTTTGAACAATGCCTTCATAAAGCTTTCAATAGAACTTCCATGCATATTATCTAGAAAAGTTTTTGTTTCAAAATGTAAATATTCATCTTCTCTAATAATAACTGTATAATGTGTATGTCTATCTATCTTTTTCGCATCTAAGAATTGCTTATTTACTAATCTTGATAAAAGTGTTAGTGTTGTAGTTTGCTTCCAATCATATAGTTTTTCCATAGCTTCAATGACATCTTTTGATGTTACTGTAAAATCTGACCCCCAAATAAATTTCATGACCTTTAATTCTGCTGGTGGTATCTTAGTAATAGTCATATGATTTTACACTCCTCTCAAACTTATATTTTCAGTACTACCCAAACATATAAAATCCCAAAGTAAAAAATAAATTTTATTTTTATATATATTAAGTATAACAGATTATTAAGTTAAAATTCTAATATTTAAGATAATATACCCATTTTATAATCAATAAATATCAATCTTTGAAATAACTATAAATTTATTTCAAAAACTATTTTTGAGTTTATCCATATGTTATAATAAATGTATAAAATTTTGATTGGTGGGTTATATATGAATGCATTTATTAGAAAACGAAACAAGAATTATGTAGTTTATCTCGAATTTACAGATGAAGATACTGGAAAGAGAAAACAAAAGAACATGGGTATTTTTGATAAAAAAAGAGATGCGAGCAAAAGGTTAAATGAAGTAAAGGAAAGTCTATATAAAGATGGCTTTTTAATTCCAAACGAAATCACTGTCTCAGAATTTCTATTAGATTTTTTAAAAAAGTACAGTGAAAATATATCATTAGCTACATACAATAATTATGTTAGTATTTGTAAGAATTATATTAATCCCTCTATTGGTAAATATAAAATACAGGATTTACATCCAATTCATATACAGAACTACATTGATAAACTATCTCATAAATTGAATCCTCAATCAATTAAGATTCATATAAATATATTGAAACTTGCAATAAAAAGAGCATACAGACTCAAATTAGTAAAAGAAAATATTATGGATAATATAGAAACTCCAAGATATAAAAAATTTAAAAATGAAATTTATGACAAAGAGCAAATGATAAAATTGTTGAACTTATCAAAAAATACATATATGGAATTACCTATTAATTTAGCAGTTGGTTTAGGTCTTAGAATTTCAGAAGTTTTAGGTTTAACTTGGGATAATATTGATTTTGAAGAAAATACAATAACTGTAAATAAGATAACAGCTCGAATTAATGGCTCTGTAATTCTTAAAGAACCCAAAACGGAAAGCTCTATTAGAAAAATATCTGCTCCAAAGGAATTAATCTTTTTACTAAAAGAATATAAGATAAAACAAAATAAAAATTTATTAAAGTCTTCTATTAGAAATAGTCGTGACTTGTTATTTTTCAATAAAAAATGTGAACCTATTGCTGAAGATGTTATGAGTAAAAAATTCAAAAGATTTTTAGAAAAGAATGACTTGCCCCACATTAGATTTCATGATTTAAGACATTCACATGTTACTTTACTTATAAATTCTAAGGTACCTATAAAAGTTATCTCAGAAAGAGTTGGTCATTCAAATATAAATACAACCTTAAATGTTTATTCCCATGTTCTAAAAGAAATGGATAAAGAAGCATCTGACAAAATTTCTGAAAATTTATTTAATGCCAATTAATATTACATTTTTTTAATTATAATTACTCTAGCCTTTATCATCTATAAAATTAATTTTTACTACTAATAAAATTAAAGCTAAATTAATATTCAAATTTAATTTTATAATAGAATAGTTAAAATATATTTATTACAAAATAGTTTTAGTATTATAAACACAGCTTCTACTTCGTAAATTAGGAGGATTGTTATGAAAAAAATTATATTCAGAAAAGCTACAACAGATGATATGTTAGGTATTAATAAGCTAGAATTAGATGTTTTTTCGGTAGAACAAAAGATTCCAAAAGATATAATCCCTATTTCTTAAGATATTGATGAAATTTTTATGGAAGCACGTGACACAACAGTTAAAATCATTTGTAGTTTAGGTGGTATTGTTACTGGTAAAGCTGAAGATTTTTATGATGAACCAGTAACTCCTATAACTTTACAAAAAATATATTATCATAAAAGAGAATCTCTATAGACTTATGAAATTATACTATATAATTTTTGCTTATTATGTCTCCAAACATTATTGTAATTTGACCCAATGTAAACAATTAACTTAGATTTGGAGACATATACTTTTTTATAATCTAAAAAATCCATATATATTTCTATCCATGATTCCATTTGTGTTATCTCTATAATTCTATTTACTAAAGTATATATACTAAATAAAAAACCTCCTAATATTTGATTAAAAACTTACACACTTATATAGCGTATTCTCAAACATTAAAAGGTTTTTATTCTAATAATTATAATTAGTAAAAATTATATTTAAACTAATAATTATTTATCTCTCCCATACATTTTAGCTAATTGTTCTTGTATCTCTTTACTTTCTAAATACTCATCGAAATCCATCTTTCTGTCCATTAGTCCATTTGGAGTTATCTCTATAATTCTATTTGCTATAGTAGATATAAACTCATGGTCATGAGAAGTAAATAAAAGCACTCCTGGGAATTTTTCAAGTCCTTTATTGACAGAAGTTATACTCTCTAGGTCTAAGTGGTTAGTAGGGTCATCTAACACAAGTACATTTGCATTTGAAAGCATTAGCTTACTAAGCATACATCTAACTTTTTCTCCCCCAGATATAACTTGAGCTTCTTTTAAAGCTTCTTCTCCAGAGAATAACATTCTACCCAAAAATCCTCTTATAAAACTCTCACTTTTTTCTTCAGAAAACTGTCTAAGCCAGTCAACTAGAGAATACTCTACTCCATCGAAAAACTTATTATGGTTTTTTGGAAGATAATCTTGAGAAGTAGTTACTCCCCATTTATATTCTCCACTATCTGGTTCAAGTTCTCCCATAACTATATTTAAAAGTGCAGTAGTAGCTATTTCATCACCCATAAATACTACTTTATCATCTCTATCCAATCTAAATGAAACATTATCAAGTACTTTAACTCCATCTATAGTTTTAGTTAAATTGTGTACTTCTAAAACTTCATTACCAATTTCCCTAGCAGGTGTAAATCCTACATATGGATATCTTCTTCTTGATGGTTGTATATCTTCAACTTCTAATTTATCTAATTGTTTCTTTCTAGATGTAGCTTGTTTAGCTTTTGAAGCATTAGAACTAAACCTAGCTATGAATTCCTTTAATTGAGCTATCTTTTCCTCAGTCTTTTTGTTTTGGTCTTTAGCAAGTTGTAATGCTAATTGACTTGATTCATACCAGAAGTCGTAGTTTCCAACATACATCTGTATTTTACCAAAGTCAACATCAACTATATTAGTACATATTTGATTTAAGAAATGTCTATCATGTGATACTATTATAACTATAGACTCTTCTAAATCCATTATAAAGTTATTTAACCAATTTATTGATTTGAAATCCAAGTGGTTTGTAGGCTCATCCATTAATAGTATTTCAGGTTTACCAAAAAGTGATTGTGCTAACAACACTTTAACCTTCTCTCCACCAACTAATTCTTTCATTTGTTTGTAATGCATATCCTTAGTTATACCAAGACCCATAAGTATTTTTTCAGCATTAGTTTCTGCATCCCATCCATCAAGTTCTGCAAACTCACCTTCAAGCTCAGCAGCTTTTATTCCATCTTCTTCGCTAAAATCTTCTTTCATATATAAAGCATCTTTTTCATGCATTATACTCCAAAGTCTTTCATGCCCTCTTATAACAACATTTAAAACAGTTTCTTCCTCATATTCGAAGTGGTCCTGTTTTAAAACTGACATTCTTTCTTTATCAGTTATAGATACATTCCCTGTATTTGGTTCTATTTCTCCTGATAATATTTTTAAAAAAGTAGATTTTCCCGCACCGTTAGCTCCTATTATTCCATAGCAATTTCCTTTAGTGAATTTTAAGTTAACATCTTTAAATAGTTCCTTATCACCAAATCTAAGTCCAACACCTGTAACTTGTAACATTAATGTATTTTCCTTTCTTTTTGTTCATAATTTATTTTATCATAAAATTTTGATAACATTTTTATTATCACGTAAACAGCATATTTTTTATACCAAATTCGTGAAATATTTATTAAAATTGTATTAAAGATTGTAAGTTTCATAAAAATTAACAATCTATTATATTATACTTATAAAAAAATCAAATTGCAACTTTATTAATTCTTTTACACACTCTAAATACTTTATTTGAATCTGTGAACTACCATCCACTTAACTACCTATGGTAATGTTTGAAGTGTTGGCTTCTTAGTCAAGATAACTATTGTTATCAGTATCTCCAAGCTATTAGGCTAGTTCCTAACCCTTATGATTACCATTTATATGGC
>NZ_JAGWDG010000003.1:0-270779 GCF_020658095.1 Clostridioides sp. ZZV14-6009 | reverse complement strand
TGATAACAATAGTTATCTTGACCAAGAAGCCACCACTTCAAACATTACCGTAGGTAGTTAAGTGGATGGTAGTTCACGAAAGAGATTATGGAAACAAGAAAACAACGTGATGTTATGGATTCATTTTGTAAAGTAGTTACATATAGAGGATATGATATAACCATAGGTGAACTTTTTTCTATAGGAGAAGAATATACATCCAATCTTCTAAAAAGCGTAAATGGAGGAGCTGCATATCCTATTGAAGATTGGAGTGATTGGTTCGAGGACTTTTTCATCATGTTGGCGAATATATAATATATAAACTAATTAGTTATATTATATATTTAAAGTTAAGAAAATAATTGAGAGATTAAAATATTTAAAAATAAGTGTAAATTTTATCAATCTTAAAAAAGGATTAACTTATTTCTAATAAATTTAGAAAAAATTAAACTAAAATAAGCTGACAAAAATCGATATGAGCTAATGATTTATAAAAGTTAGATGAAAAAATATAAGATATTTCTAAAAATTCAAAAAAAACAATAAGTTTTACCATCTCAGGTGTTGAAAAAAAAGATAAAAATAATTTATATGGAAAAAATAAAATTATACGTAAAAAAAAATTGAAATAAAAATTAAAAATGTCGATAAAACGTTAATTTCAAAACAAAATAACGCTATTGACAAACCATATTGCTTTAAATTATAATTATTGAAAATAATGATATTTAAAAATCATACTCATGTCATAGTCTAAAAGTAAGTCAAAAAAGAATGTAAGTCTAAGCAAGTACTACTCTAAAATGTGTTTTATTAAAAAATAAACGTTGAAAAAAATTAATTATTATATAAAAATGCTGTTTATACTTTAACAATGAGGTAGTAATCTAATTAGAATAAAAAACTCTAATTAGTTATATACATAGTAAAAAGGTAAGAGAGGTGATTTGGATGGCTTTTGAAATAATAAAAAGCATTGTTGAGGCAGAGCAGACAGCAGACAGTATTAAAGTAAAAGCTGTTACTGATGCAGAGTCTATCAGAGCTGATGCTGTAAACGAATGTGAAAGCATCTTGGCTGATGTAAAAAAGCAAGCAAAGCTTATGGAAGAAACTCTTGTTGAGAAGGCAGTCACCGACAGTAAAGCAGAGGTTGATAAAATCTTGGCAGATGCTAAAAGTGAATGTCTGAAAATTGAAAAAACTGCGACAGAAAGACGAAGTAAGGCAATCGAGGCGGTTATTGGAAAGGTAGTGAGATAATATGGCAATAGTTAATATGAACAAGATATCTATTGTTGGCTTAGAAGCTCAAAAAAGCCAAATTTTAAAGCTACTTATGAACCGTGGATTTGTTCAAATTGATGATAGTGCCTTTCTTACTGAAATGGATGAGTTAAAAAATCATCTTACAAAAGATGGTGAGGAGTCAGAGGTTATAATGCTAGAACAGAAGATGGCACATGTGAATCAAGCGATTGACATTGTTTCTTCACTAGTGAAACAAAAAAAAGCTATGTTTGCACCAAAAAGAGAATTTAACAAAATTGACAGTGAAAAAGAAGAGGAAATTTATGCTGAAGTTTTGGAGTTAAATAATCTAAATAAAGAGATAGGTACAATAAGGAGTAACATAAATTTATTAAATAATAATAAAAGTATGTTAGAGCCATGGGTAAACTTTGATGTTCCTTTTGAAAAGATGGAAACTAAGTATACAAAAACTATTCTAGGAACGATACCCACAAACGCAAATATTGATGCTTTAAGAGTTAGACTAGAGGATGAAGTGCCAGAAAGTGTTCTTGGAATTATTGACTCTGACAAGTTAATGAACTATGTTTATTTAATTACTTTAAAAGAAACTTTTGATAATGCTACAGAAGTTCTTAAAGAATTTAATTTTTCAATAGTTACATTACCAAGTGAGGAAGGAACACCATCACAAGCTATCAAGAAATACAATGAAATGATAATTAGACAGGAAAACGTTTCTAAAAATAAGACAGAAGAAATCAAAAATCATGGAAATAATATACACATGCTTGAAAATCTATATGATTTTTACACTATAGAAAGAGACCAGAAAAAGATTATAGAGAGACTTGTAAAAACAAAAACAACATTCTGTCTTAATGGTTGGTTGCCAAGTAAAAGTGCCAGTGAGCTAATTAATGAAATCACAGAAAAGTTTGATTGTTGTGTTCAAACAGAGGAAGGAAATAAAGAAGAAGGTTTCCCAATTCTACTTGAAAACAATAAACTTGTAACACCTTTTGAAAGTGTAACAAACATGTACAGTTGTCCAAGCACAAAAGATATTGACCCAAATACAATTATGACTTTCTTTTATGTTATATTCTTTGGAATGATGCTAAGTGATGCTGCATATGGGATAATAATTGCCCTAGTTTGTGGATTTATTATATACAAATCAAAGATGAAAAAGGGTGAAGGAAATTTAATTAAACTTATTGGTATTTGTGGAGTTTCAACTACTATATGGGGTCTTATATTCGGGGGTATTTTGGGGGATTTAATTCCTATAAAAGCTTTAATTAATCCTTTAGAGGATGTTATGGTACTTATGGGGATGTCATTACTGTTCGGTATTATCCATATATATGTAGGTTTAGGAATTAAAGCATATACACTAATAAGAGATGGAAAGGTCATAGATGCAATTTGTGACGTAGGATTTTGGTATTTATGTATAACAGGGGTATGTCTACTTATAATACCTTTTGTTGCAGGAGATATAGGCGTATTTTCTGAAGTAGGAAAATATTTAGCAATTATAGGTGCTATAGGTCTTGTTCTTACTCAAGGGAGAAGCTTTAAAGGAGTACCTGTTAAGCTTTTTAAAGGATTTTCAAGTCTTTATGGTATAACAAGTTATTTTGCTGATATATTATCTTATACAAGAATTATGGCTCTTTGTCTAACAACAGGAGTTATAGGGCAGGTTATCAATCTTTTAGGGGCTATAGCTGGTCCAATATTTGCAGTTGTAATTGGTGTTGTAGGACACACAATAAACCTTCTTATAAATGCACTAGGTGCATATGTTCATACAAGTAGGTTACAGTATGTAGAATTTTTCAATAAGTTTTATGAAGGCGGAGGAGTTCCTTTTGTTCCGTTTAAGTATAAAACAAAATATACAAGCATTAATAAAAAGGAGATGTAAATATGGAATTTTTAAACGCGTTAGGAAATGGTCAATTTTTGGCAATATCAGGAGCTGCTATAGCAGCGTTATTTGCAGGTATGGGTTCTGCTAAAGGTACTTCAATAGCAGGGCAAGCCGCAGCAGGTGTTGTAACAGAAGACCCTAGTAAATTCGGTCAACTTCTAGTTTTACAACTTCTTCCTGGTACACAAGGTCTATATGGATTTATCATAGCTTTCCTTATTTTATCAAAAGCAGGAATTATTGGTGGAGATGCGATACCAACATCAGCTCAAGGTTTACAACTTCTTATGGCAGGGCTTCCAATTGGTCTAGTTGGTTTAGTATCAGGTATTGCACAAGGTAAGGCAGCAGCAGCAGGGGTTGGAATAGTTGCTAAAAGACCTGAAGAACTTGGTAAAGCTATAACATTTGCAGCTATAGTTGAAACATATGCTCTTTTAGGACTACTTGTTTCTTTCTTAGCTTACAATGGAATTGCAATTGGATAATTATAGAATATAATTCATAAGTAAAAAAAATGAAAAGGAGGAAGCACTCCTATGGGTAATGAACAAAAAATGATTGACAGAATTATAGCTGATGCCAAGCAAGAGGCGCAAGAAATATTGGATAAAGCTAAAATTGAAACAGATTCAAAGATAAGCTCAGCTAATGAAAAAGCTGAAAAGGAAATGGCTTCCTATACAAAGCTTGCAGAGGCAGAAGCAGAAAAAGCAGCTTCTAAAGAAATATCAGGAGCTTATATGGAGGCAAAGAAACAAATATTATCAAAGAAACAACAGATTTTAGAAGAAGTAATTTTAGAAGCTAAAAATAAACTTCTAAATCTTAAAGATAGTGAATATGAAAAAATTATATTAAATATGATTGAAAAAGCGAATTGTACAGATGGTTCTGAGATAGTATTATCTAAAAAAGATAGAAAAACATTAAAAGATGTATTATCTAAAAAAGACATCAAAGTGTCTGATGAAACTAGAGATATTACTGGAGGTTTCATAGTTAAAAAAGGTGATATTGAGTATAATTATTCGTTTGAAGCTATAATTGCAGTAGAGCATGAAGATATTGAGCAAATTGCAGCAGAAATTTTGTTTAATTAAGGAGGGGGGTTAAAAAATGGCAGAAGAAAAAAC
Organism: Clostridioides sp. ZZV14-6009; assembly: GCF_020658095.1. Classification (NCBI taxonomy): domain Bacteria; kingdom Bacillati; phylum Bacillota; class Clostridia; order Peptostreptococcales; family Peptostreptococcaceae; genus Clostridioides; species Clostridioides sp. ZZV14-6009. The sequence goes on along the minus strand of NZ_JAGWDG010000003.1, from coordinate 266,462 downwards.
TTATCCCTATGCCGTGGCACGAATAAGAGTGCTTGAAAAACAGCTTCTTAACAGACAAATGTTTATTCAAATGGCAGAAGCTAAAAGCCCTGAAGACTCTTTAAGAATTATAGCAGAAGCAGGTTATACGGATTCGTCAAACAATAATGTTCACAATTTTGAGAATGTTTTGACTCAAGAATTATCTAAAACATATGAAATTCTTAAAGGTCTAGCCCCTGAAGAAAAATTTGTTGATGTATTCCTTTATAAAAATGATTATCATAACTTAAAAGTTTTGATTAAAGAAGAAATCTCTGGTGTAGATGGCGAAAAGTACTTAATTGATGGAGGTACAATTCCACTTGCTAAGCTTAAAGAATCTTTAGCAAATCGTAGTTTTAGTGATTTACCTAAGATAATGGCAGGAGCAATAACAGATGCATTTGAGATTTATAGTAAAACACAAAATGGTCAAATGGTTGATATTGTTTTAGATAAAGCAACTTTTTCAAGTATGAAAGAGACAGCTACAGAAAGCCAAAATAAATTTGTAATAGATTATGTTATGAAAGTTTGTGATTTAACAAATCTAAAGAGTTTTATAAGAGTTAAAAATATGAAGAAAGATTTTGATATGTTTATGAATGTGTTTGTTTCAGGTGGTTCACTTGATAAAGAAAAATTCTTAGAAGCTTTTTCTTCAGACACTCCAGCATCATGTTTTAAATCTACTTCTTACTCTGATGTCTGTAAAAATGGTATGGATAGTGGATTTACTGTCTTTGAAAAACTTTGTGATGATTATCTTATGGAATATGTTAGAGACGCAAAATTTAAACCTCTTACACTAGAACCGCTAATTGCATATTTATATGCTAAAGAATCAGAAATAAAAACAATTAGGATTATTATGACTAGTAAGCTTAATAATATAGACGCAGATACTATAAAAGAAAGGCTAAGGGATGCTTATGTATAAAGTAGGAGTAGTTGGAGATAAAGATAGCATCATGGGATTTTTAGCTCTTGGAATAGATATCTTCCCAGCCTATGATAGTGACGAAATTAAAAAAAGTATACATAAGTTGGTTGAAGATGAATATGCGATAATTTATATTACAGAACAGGCGTCATTGCTTGCAAAAGAATCAATAGCAAAATACAAAGACTATCAACTTCCTGCTATTATAGTTATTCCAGGTATTGGAGGAAGTATGGGATTAGGTATGAATGAAGTAAGAGAATCTAGTAAACGTGCTATAGGTGCAGATATATTATTTAAAGAATAGATGCAAATTGAATAAGAGACAATCTCAAATTTTGTTAATGCTAAAAAAATGTATTGATAAAATATAGGAGGGAATATTTAAATTTTGATAAAGTATATGATTGCAGGTGAGAGAATATGAAAACAGGCACAATTGTAAAGGTGTCAGGACCGCTTGTCGTAGCGGAGGGCATGAGAGATGCGAATATGTTTGACGTCGTAAGAGTTTCTGATAAACATCTTATAGGCGAGATTATTGAAATGCATGGAGATAAGGCTTCTATACAGGTTTATGAGGAAACTTCTGGTCTAGGACCAGGAGAAGAAGTGGTTTCTCTTGGAATGCCTATGAGTGTTGAGCTTGGGCCAGGTCTTATTTCAACTATTTATGATGGTATTCAACGTCCACTTGAAAAAATGTATGAGATTTCAGGTACTAATATAACTAAAGGTGTTGAAGTATCTTCACTTGATAGAACAATTAAATGGGAATTCAAACCTAAAAAGTCTGCTGGTGATAAAGTAGTAGCAGGAGATATAATTGGGGTAGTTCAAGAAACTGCTGTAGTGGAATGTAAGATTATGGTTCCTTATGGAGTAAAAGGTACTATAAAAGAAATATATTCTGGAGAATTTACTGTTGAGGATACAGTTTGTGTTATCACAGATGAAAAAGGTAATGATATAGCTGTAACTATGATGCAAAAGTGGCCAGTTAGAAAAGAAAGACCATATAGGGAAAAGAAAACACCAGATTCACTTCTTGTTACAGGTCAAAGAGTTATAGATACATTTTTCCCAATTACAAAAGGTGGTGTAGCAGCTATTCCAGGGCCTTTTGGAAGTGGAAAAACTGTTACACAGCATCAGCTTGCTAAATGGGCAGATGCAGATATAGTTGTATATATAGGATGTGGAGAACGTGGAAATGAAATGACAGATGTTCTTCTTGAATTCCCTGAACTAAAAGACCCAAGAACAGGCGAGTCACTTATGCAAAGAACAGTACTTATAGCCAATACATCAGATATGCCAGTTGCTGCACGTGAGGCCTCTATATACACTGGTATTACAATAGCTGAATATTTTAGAGATATGGGATACAGTGTTGCACTTATGGCAGACTCTACATCAAGATGGGCAGAGGCTCTTAGAGAGATGAGTGGTCGTTTGGAAGAGATGCCAGGTGAAGAAGGTTACCCAGCGTATTTAGGTTCGCGTCTTGCTCAATTCTATGAGAGAGCAGGAAAAGTAAACTGTCTAGGTATGGATGACAGAGAAGGAACTCTTACAGCAATTGGTGCTGTTTCTCCTCCTGGTGGCGATACATCAGAACCTGTCAGCCAAGCAACACTTCGTATAGTAAAAGTATTCTGGGGACTTGATGCTTCATTAGCATACAAACGTCACTTCCCAGCAATTAACTGGTTAACAAGTTATTCACTTTATCAGGAGAAAGTTGATGTATGGGCAGATAAAAATGTAAATGATAATTTCTCAGCTCAAAGAGCTCAAGCTATGAAACTTTTGCAAGTTGAATCTGAGCTTCAAGAGATAGTTCAATTGGTTGGTGTTGACTCACTTTCAGATGGAGATAGATTGATATTAGAAGTTACTCGTTCTATAAGAGAGGACTTCCTTCATCAAAACTCTTTCCATGAAGTTGATACTTATACATCACTTCATAAACAATATAGAATGATGGGGCTTATTCTAAAATTCTATAAGTCAGCACAAGATGCTATTAAGCAAAATGTTACTATAAATGATATTATCAAGCTTTCAGTTCTTGAAAAGATTGGTCGTGCTAAGTATGTAGAAGAAGATAAACTAGATGCTGCTTACGATGCAATTGAAGATGAAATAGACAACGAGCTTGCTGACCTTATTAAAAAGAGGGGGGCTGAAGAACTATGATAAAGGAATATAAGTCAATACAAGAGGTAGCCGGTCCTCTTATGCTAATAAACGGCGTAGAAGGTGTAAAATTTGATGAACTTGGAGAAATTGAGCTTTCAAGTGGAGAAATTCGTCGTTGTAAAGTTCTAGAAGTAAATGAAGATACTGCACTTGTCCAACTTTTTGAAAGTTCAACAGGTATAAACCTTGCTGAAAGTAAAGTACGTTTTTTAGGAAAGAGTCTTGATTTTGGAGTTTCACCAGACATATTAGGTCGTGTTTTTAGTGGGATGGGTAAACCTATTGATGGTGGACCAGAAATTATACCAGATAAGAGACTTGATATAAATGGTGCACCTATAAATCCAGCAGCGCGTGATTATCCAGCTGAGTTTATACAGACTGGTGTTTCTGCAATAGACGGACTTAATACCTTGGTTAGAGGGCAAAAACTTCCTATATTCTCAGGTTCTGGTTTGCCACATGCTAATCTTGCAGTTCAAATTGCAAGACAAGCAAAAGTTCGTGGAACTGACTCTAAGTTTGCCGTTGTATTTGCAGCTGTTGGTATAACTTTTGAAGATGCAGATTTCTTCATAAGTGATTTTAAAGCAACTGGTGCAATCGACCGTTCTGTGGTATTTGTAAACCTTGCAAATGACCCAGCAGTAGAGCGTGTATCTACACCTAGAATGGCACTTACAGCAGCAGAATACCTTGCTTTTGAGCAAGATATGCATGTACTTGTTATAATAACAGATATTACAAACTATGCAGAAGCATTACGTGAAGTTTCTGCAGCTAAAAAAGAAGTTCCAGGACGTCGTGGATATCCAGGTTATCTTTATACTGACCTTGCTACAATGTATGAAAGAGCAGGAAAAATGAAAGGGCATGAAGGGTCTATAACAATGATTCCAATACTTACAATGCCTGAGGATGATAAAACACATCCAATTCCTGACCTTACAGGATACATTACAGAAGGACAAATTATACTTAACCGTGAACTTTACAAAAAAGATATACAGCCTCCTATAGATGTTTTACCATCACTTTCTCGTCTTAAAGATAAGGGGATTGGTAAAGGTAAGACTCGTGAGGACCATGCAGATACAATGAACCAGCTTTTTGCAGCATACTCAAGAGGTAAAGATGCAAAAGAACTTATGGCAATACTGGGTGAATCTGCACTTTCTGAAATTGATTTAATGTATGCAAAATTTGCAGATGAATTTGAGAAAGAATACGTTTCACAAGGGTTTAGAACTGACAGAACTATTGAGCAGACATTAGAAATTGGATGGAAGCTTCTTAGTATGTTACCCAAAAGTGAACTTAAACGTATTCGTGATGAATATTTTGAAAAATATATGCCTAAGGAGTGATATCTGTGGCTAGATTAAATATAAATCCAACACGTATGGAAATGACTAGACTTAAGAAACTCCTTAAAACTGCAACAAGAGGTCATAAGCTTCTTAAAGATAAGCTTGATGAACTTATGAAACAATTTCTTGAAATTGTAAGAGAAAATAAGCGATTACGTGAAGAAGCAGAAAATGCTCTTGATGCTGCTTATAAAAATTTTATAATTGCAAGGGCAGTTATGAGTCAGGAGTATCTAGGTTCAGCACTTATGATGCCAAAACAATCTGTTTCTGTAGGTGTTTCTACAAGAAATATAATGAGTGTTGATGTTCCTGTGTTTGACTTTAAAACTGAAAACAATCAAAGTGATATTTATCCTTATGGTCTTGCTTTTACATCAGGGGAATTAGATTCTGCTATGGAAGCATTTTCAGATGCAATGGAACCACTTTTAAGACTTGCAGAAAGTGAAAAAAGTGCACAGCTTCTTGCACAAGAGATAGAAAAGACACGTAGACGTGTTAATGCTCTTGAAAATGTAATGATACCAAATTACATTGAAACTATTAAGTATATTGCTATGAAGCTTGAAGAAAATGAGAGAGCAAGTACTACTAGACTTATGAAGGTTAAGGATATGGTGCTTAAAAAATCACTTGAAGAAAAAAAGAAAAATGATTTAGTTGGATAATTAAATACTTATACAAAATAAGCCTAACGTCCTAGTTTATAGGAGTTAGGCTTATTTTGTACAATATTTCAACACTCCTGATGTAAAAGTTATGTATATTCTACCTTGTATATAAAAAAACTTCAAATAAAATCATACTCGTATGGGTAAAAGGGTGTTTTTTATAAGAAGTTTTATGAAGATACAAGGGTCTATATGCATAGAACTTTGTAAAAAAATAATAAATTTAACAAAAATTTCTAAAAATTAACGAATTGTTAATTTACACTTAACTTCATATTAACAAATTAGGTGTATTATATAAACATAAGCAAAAACAATAAAAAACAATTAAAAAAATATAAAAACACAAAAAAGGGGGAAGATATGAAAGAATTTATATTTACTTGTCTGTGTATTGTAGTAATTGCATTTATGACAAGTTGCATATCAACAACACCACAAACTACTCAAGGAAAAGGAAATAATAAACTTACAATATATGCAGCATTAGAAGAAGAGCAAATAGCTTACTATATGGAAGGATTTAGAGAAGAGTATCCTAATATTGATGTAGAAATAGTGATGGATTCTCATGGTGTAATAGCTTCAAAATTATTAGCAGAAAAGGATAATCCACAAGCAGATGTTATATGGGGATTATCAGCAATGAATATGATAGAACTAAAAGAAGATGGGGCACTTGAAGCATATAAGCCTAAAAACTATGACAAGGTAGATAAGAGATTTAAGGATACTGGAAAAAATGTATCATGGGTAGGTATGAGTGTACCAGAGACAGCATTAGTAGTTAATTATAAAGAACTTGAAAAATTAGGGTTGGATGTTCCAAAAGGATATAATGATTTAATAAAACCAGAGTACAAAGGTCTTATAACAATGCCAAATCCAGCATCATCTGGTACAGGTTATCTTACAGTATCAGGACTTATCCAAATGATGGGTGAAAAAGAAGCTTATAATTATATGGATAAACTACATAAGAATATAGCTACATATACACATTCAGGTTCAAAACCTGCAAAACTAGCTGGTTCAGGAGAATACCCAATAGGCATTACACTTGGATATAGAGCTACACAGCAATTGTCTAGTGGAGAACCTATAGAAGTAGTATTTCCAAAAGAAGGTTCAGGTTGGGATTTAGAAGCAAATGCTTTGGTTAAGAAAGATAATATAAAAAAAGAAGCAAAATTGTTTTTAGACTGGGCAATAAGTGATTCAGCTATGGACAGATATGCACATGAAGTAGCAGTGACTTCTATAAAGACAGATAATACTGTACCAAAAGGTTACTCTAAACGTCCATTAGAACAGTTGATTAAAGAAGTTGATTTAAACTCTGCATCAAAAAATAGAAGTGAAGTGTTAAAAACTTGGGAATCAAAATATGGTTCAAAATCTGAAAGTAAGTAAAAGTTAAATGGATTTTTTAATAAAAATAGAGAAAAAAACTTATAAGAAAAATTAAAAAACAAAATTAAAAAAACAAATATAATTGTATAAGGGGAGATTAGATATGAGTTACTTAAAAATAAATAATGTGTTCAAGAGTTATGACCAAAAAAGAGTGTTAAATAATATTAGTTTAGATATTGAAGAAGGTGAATTTCTATGTTTACTTGGGCCTAGTGGATGTGGAAAAACTACATTACTTAGAATAATAGCAGGGCTTGAAGATGTAAATAGTGGAGCTATAATTCTTCAAGATAAAGATATCACAGATTTAGAGCCATCAAAGAGAGGTTTTGGGATAGTATTTCAATCATATGCATTATTTCCAAATATGACAGCATATAACAATATAGCTTTTCCGCTTAAAGAAAGAAAGGTACCAAAAGAAAAGATAGATAAGAAGGTTAGAGAAGTGCTTGAAACAGTTGGATTGAGTAATGAAGCTCATAAGTATCCTAAAGCATTGTCAGGAGGTCAACAACAGAGAATTGCAATAGCAAGAGCATTAGCACTTGAACCAAAGTTTTTACTTTTAGATGAGCCAATGTCTGCACTTGATGCAAAGGTTAGACACAAACTTAGAATGGATATTAAAAAGTTACAGAAAGAATTAAATATAACAACAATAATGGTAACACATGACCAGGAAGAAGCTATAACTATGGCAGACAAAATTGCAATCTTAAATGGTGGTGACATAATGCAGATAGGGACTCCAGAAGAAATATATCAAAATCCTCAAAACCTATTTACAGCTCAATTTATAGGAGATACAAACTGTTTTGATAGAGGAGATTCTATATTAACTGTAAGACCAGAATATGTTCAAATAGAAAAGTCAACAAAAGAAAATTATCATGGAACAATATCTAATATAGAATTTAGAGGGAATCTATTGAGAGTGGAAATAAAAGATAAATTAAATGAAAACTTTATAATAAGTGATGTTTCTATAAAAGAATGGGTTAATTTAAATTTAGTAGAAGGCGACTTTGTAAGTGTAAGTATAGATGAAAAATACTATTTAAAGTATCCAAAAGTTAAAGGAGCATAAATATATGAATAATAATGCTATAAGTTCTAAAAGTATAAATATTAAATCTAAAATGAATTTAGATATAAAAAAATGTATACTTACAGTATTAGTTATGTCTTTGGTAATATTTTTATTGGCACCCATAATCTATCTGTTTGTACAAGCATTTTTAGATAAAGATGGAGTTTTTGTTGGGTTACAAAATTTTAGAGAATATTTAGCTTCTGAAGCACTGTTAAATTCTCTGAAAAATACAATATTTGTATCTGTTATATCAACTATAATATCTTTAACGCTTGCACTAGTCTATGCATATGCACTAACAAGAACAAAGATTAAGTTTAAAGGACTTCTTAAATCTATAGCGATGTTTCCTATGTTTGCTCCTACAATGATGCACGCTATAGGTCTGGTATATTTATTTGGAAACCAAGGAGTAGTGACTAATTTACTTGGAATAAATATTCCGATATATGGTTCAATTGGAATAGTATTAGCACAAATTATATATGTATTTCCTCAATCATTTCAAATACTTTATATATCACTAAACTCAACTGACTATAGATTATATGAAGCTAGCAATGCTATGGGAATAAGCAAGATAAGAGAGTTTTTAAGTATAACGATACCTAGTATTAAGTACTCTTTAATAAGCTCAACATTTGTATCCTTCACATTGTGCTTTACAGACTTTGGAGCTCCAAAAGTTATTGGAGGAGATTTCAATGTATTATCAATAGATGTATACAAGCAAATTATAGGGCAGCAAAATATGCCTATGGGAGCAACTGTATCAATATTACTTTTAATACCTGCAATAATATCTTTTATAGTAACTAAAAAAATCGAAAAAAATCAAAATTCATATATAAATTCAAAATCAATCCCATATAAGGTTAAATCTAATAAGTTAAGAGACAGTATGTTTGGAGTCATTGTAGGAATTATTGCATTTGGAATAATAGCTGTAATGTTGACTGTAATCTTATCTTCACTAATATCTGTTTGGCCATATGATTTAAGACTCACACTTGAACACTTTTCTATGAAAAGTAGTATTGATGGAATTAAGCCATTTATAAATTCAATAGAAATGTCATTACTGACAGCGATTCTTGGTACAAGTTTTGTTTTCTTATTTGCATATCTAAACGAAAAAACAGAAAAAGCTCCATATTTAAAGTCATTTGGATATTTTTTAAGTACATTGCCTATGGCATTACCAGGGTTAGTGTTAGGTATAGCTTATGTACTATTTTTTAATAAATTAGAGTTTAATTTGATGGATACAATATACATTAAAAACTTATTTAATGGATTGTATGGAACATTATTTATCATGGTTATATGTAATGTAGTACACTTTTTCTCAGTGGCATTTATAACTGCAACTACAGCTATTAAGAAAGTAGACAAAGAATTAGACATGGTGGCAAAATCGATGGGAATAAATAGTGCATCAATTCTTAAGAATGTAACAATACCACTTTGTTTGCCAGCAGTTTTAGAAAATTTTATGTATTTTTTCTTAAATTCTATGGTAACAATATCAGCGCTAGTCTTTATATATACAGCAAGTTCGAAGGTTGCAGCTATATCAATTGTACAGTTGGATGATAAGGGAAGTACAGCACAAGCAGCAGCACTGGCTGTATTGATATTAATTACAAATGTACTAGTTAAAGTAATTCATGAATTTATAAAAAATCGTTTGGAAAAAAGAGCAAATTTTAATTAAAGAAGTTATTGTATAAAAATACACATATAAATAAGTCTATTCTTATAATTTATTGTTTATAGAATAGACTTTTTTATATAAATTTAAAATAAATATTAATCTTTTTTATTAGTTTTTCTTTTGTTATAATACATTTCAGAATCTGCACGATGGTATGTATCAAATAAAGAGGTATCTAAGTTTTCATCAAAGACAGCATATCCAATAGACATGGATAAATTTAATTCATTAGTAGAGTTTTCTTCAATTATTTTTAAGTTAATCTTATCGACAATACTATCTATTTCTTCACGATAGGAATCTTTCAAAATAATTATATACTCATCTCCACCAACACGATAAACTATATGCTTTTTATTTATTACATCTTGTATAATTTTACTTGCATTTTTGATGTATAAATCTCCTGTTTGATGGCCAAATTTATCATTGATTTTTTTAAGACCATCTAAATCTATTGACATTATAGAAATTGGTATTTTGAGATTTGAATTGTTTAAGTTATTCATATCTATTTCAAAAGCATTTCTATTTTTTAAGCCTGTTAGATAATCAGTATTGGCAAAATCAGTATATGTAGGATTAGATATACGTTTAAATAGGATTACTGCTACTAATGCGGATATTAAACAAGTTAATAAAGCTATAAAAGGAGTAACTATACTTATAAATCTAAAAGTATTGTATTGATGTTTTGCTTCAAATTCAATTCCCATTACTCCAACGACTTTACCGGCATCATTATGGATAGGAAAATACGATATAAATATGTGTCCCCAGGACGTTTTCTTTATTTTTTTAGGTAGCAATATATTATTATCTAGTGCTTTGTTAAGGTCACCCCAAATCTCTTTTTCTATCAAATCACCAGCATTTCTAAAATCACTTCTAGATGAATCTAAACCATCAACAACATATACCAAGGAGTTGTCTTTTGTTTTTTTTGCAGTGTATAGGTACATAACTCCAGTAGTATTTTTTACAGATTCCAATAGCACCTTAGCACTTTTATAAGACTCTTTTGAGTGGTCTTTTTCAGAATTAATTTCAATAAAGGTATCTTTGTCAAGATTTTTTTCTACATATTTATATATATGTCTTGACCTCTCACTTAAAGTATAAATCATATCATTATAAGTGAGTGCATAATTAAAAAAATAAACACATGAAGAAGAAATTATTACAATAATTGCAGTAAGTATTGAAACTTGCATATCAACTCTATTGAATTTTTTATTTATTTCCATATCCCAAATTTTTTGTGAAAAAATGTTTCACAAAATCTCCTCATAATTAATGTATAGCTATAAATATTACCATAATATACATATATATTATCAAAATCATCTAAAAATTACAATCTATAATTTAGCTTAAAGGATTCAAATACAAGGCTTTCTAGAATTACACTATACTTTAATAAATAAACATTATAATATCTTAATAGTATTTGTATTATAATTATTTTATTTGTCAATACCTGCTAATATATCACATACTATGTCAATTCTTTTAAATGGTGTAATGATATAATAACCATCTACATAAGGTTCAATTTCTTTTGCTATTTGAGTTGATATATTGATAGCAAGTTTAGTAGCTTCTTCCTTTGAAGCGTCTTTGTACATATCTATAATTTCTTGTGAGACAGTAATTCCTGAAATTTCATTATTCATAAAACAAGCATTTTTGTAACTTACTACAGGTATAATTCCACCCAATATCTTTGCAGGAAGTATTTCCTTAACTTTTTTTAAGTTTAATAGAGCTTGTTCTGTTAAAACTGGTTGAGTTAAAAACATAGTAACTCCATTTTCTATTTTAATCTTAGCATGCTTAAGTTGAGAATCAAAGTTTGTTGCATTTATATTTAAAGCTCCAAATATATTAAATGGCGTATTAAAGGTATTTTCATTTAAAGTTTTTATGTAATTTGCTAGTATAGAGGAGTTGAAACTAAACATAGCTTTTATTTCATCTCTTTCAGCAGAAGGTATAGGGTCCCCAGTTACTACTAACACATTGTTTATGTTTTCAATATTTAATCCTAAAAGAAGAGCTTTTGTAGCATTAATGTTTCTATCCCTACATGTCATATGTGGTATAGGGGTGATGTCTAATTCTCTCTTTATTTTGCAAGCTAATAAACTACTATCAACTCTTGCTCTTGCTATAGGGCAGTCAGCAATTGTTATTGCATCAACTCCATAGTTTTTTAGTTTTTCAGCACTATTCATAAAAAAATCAATATCTGTATCAATAGGAGGGTCTAGTTCAACTGCTATAATTTTTTTACCTACAGCAAGCTTTTCTAAGAGCTCGTTTTTTGTTACAGATTTAATTTTTTCTTTTGGAGAAATATCATTTTTTATGTCAACATTGCCTTTGTATGAAGAATTTATTATTTCAACAGTCTTTTTAATAAATTCAGGTGTTGTACCACAGCATCCACCTAGTATATGAACTCCTTGATTTAATATTTCTAGCATCTGTTCTGAAAAATAGTCTGAGTTATCTTCAAAAAATGTACGATTATTGATAATAGTTGGATAGCCTGCATTAGGCATAATAGAAACTATATTGTCATTAATATCAAGTGTCTTTATAAAATGTAATAAATGGTGGGGACCAGAGATACAATTAAATCCTAATGCATCAATATTTTTGTCCTTGGAAATAGATTTAAAGATATTAGTTCCACTTTTTCCAAGCCTAGTAAAGCCCTCTGGATTAACTGCAAATTCTGTTAAGATAAATGCGTTTGGTTGTTTTTCCTTTATATAACTTGAGATTTCTGGTAAATATTCATCACTACTAAATGTTTCAAATAGAAAATTAGTTGCTCCAATTTCTAAAAATACATCTACTATTTTCTTATAATCAGGTAACAAATCTCTATCATTTAGAGCAGGTATTGGGCCAATATCAGCAAATATAAATACATCTGTATTTCTTGTTGCCTCTAATGCAATTTCATAGCCACTTTTTATAATATCTTTGACCGTTTTAAAATCACACTCTAGAAGTGTTTCATTTGCTGCAAAAGTATTTGTCTTAATAGCCATACATCCAGCTTTTATATATTCCTTGTGTATAGATAATATTGTAGATGAATCGTTTATATTGGCCATTTCACAATTGAAAGGACTATTTTTTAGTTTAGAATAGTATGTACCCATTGCACCATCAAAAACTAAAACAGAGTCTTTAATATATTCATTTATGTTCATTGCTTCACCTCACACGAATTTAAAATATTTTAAGTATTAGTATATCAACCCAAAAAAATCTTGTCAATATTTGGAAAACATAGTGGAGCATCTTAGCTTATATAACAAGTTTGCTAGTGATTTTGATATACTTGCTTAACTGATATTAAAATAAGAACTATAATAGTGATATAGGGATATAATTATATATATTGCCATAAGTCAAAGACAAACACTGTAGTATTTTTCTAGAGTTGATAAATTTTGAAGCTATATAGACCTATGATTTATATTAAACTATTAAAAATGATTATTATAATTAAATTTTTATAAATAGGGTATATTGTATAGAGTAAAATTTGTATTCATGATTGGAAATAATAATGTAAATATCCAAAGTGTTAAGTATACTGTTATAGAGAAATAACACATGATAGATTATAAAGACAGAGGTGGAAAATGAAAAATAGACTTGATTTAACAGAAGGAAGGATTACTGAAAAGTTACTTAGACTATCACTTCCAATAATGGGGACTTCATTTATACAAATGGGATATAATATGATAGACATGATATGGGTTGGTAAAGCTGGAAGTAAAGCAGTAGCCGCAGTTGGGACAGCTGGATTTTTTCCATGGCTTGCAATGGCATTTATTATGATTTCAAAAGTAGGTGGGGAAGTAAAGGTAGCACAAAGTATAGGAGAAAATAATATAAGCACAACTAAATCATATATAAAATCAGCAGTAGAAATAAATATTATGTTGGCAATAATGTATACTATGGTTTTGATAGTACTCAATAAACAACTAATAGGGTTTTTCAGATTGGGAGATTTAGAAGTTATATCTATGTCCAGACAATATTTAATAATAGTAGCTTTAGGTATGGTATTTTATTTTATCAATCCAGTATTTACAGCAATTTTCAATGGACTTGGGAATAGTAGAACACCTTTTTGCATCAATACAATAGGCCTAATAACCAATATTATACTTGACCCTGTGCTAATTTTTGGATGGGGACCTGCTCCAAAACTTGGAGTTGCAGGGGCTGCTATTGCTACTGTATTTGCACAAATAGTAGTTACTACGTGTTTTCTATATATAATATTTAAGAGTAAAGAGGAGTATTTTAAGATAAAAATCTTCAGAAAAATAGAACTTAAATACTATAAAGTGCTATATAAATTAGGTTTTCCTGTAGCTATACAAAGTGGAATGTTTACAATATTTTCAATGTTACTTGGTGTAATAGTAGCTTCATGGGGACCTGTTGCAGTTGCAGTGCAAAAAGTAGGGTCACAAATAGAAGCAATATCATGGATGACTGCTGAAGGATTGGCTGTTGCATTAGGAAGCTTTGTTGGACAAAATTATGGAGCCAAAAAGTACTCTAGAATAAATAAAGGATGTAAAATAGCTATAATTGTATCTTCTATACTTGGAATAATGACAACCTTAGTATTGATATTTGCAGGTGGAAGTATTTTTTCTGTTTTTATAGATGAAAGTGAAGCAATAGAAAAAGGAGCGATGTATCTTAAAATATTAGGATACTCTCAATTTTTTATGTGTTTGGAAATAATAACAACAGGAGCTTTTAAAGGGTTAGGAAGAACCTATATACCTTCTATAATAGTTACTGTATTGACTGGTGCAAGAGTACCATTAGCTTATTTTATATCTAGACCAGAAATATTAGGATTAAATGGTGTTTGGTGGAGTATAACACTATCAAGTATATTAAAGGGAATATTAATGATAAGTTTATTTATATATCTGCTTAAACTTGGGAAATTATATAAGGTATCTAAATAAAATTTAATTTGTATTAAATGTATAGACATTTTGTTTATTTGTATATAAAATTAACTTATCATATAAAAGTTCGAATTGATGAGGAGTGAATTAAATGAAAGAACCAATTTATAAAGTTATAGAAAATCATGTAAGAGAACTAATAAATTCAGATAGTTTGAAAGAAGGGGATTTAATCCCATCTGAAAAGCAATTAAGCGAAGAATTTAATGTGACTAGAATGACTGTAAGGTCAGCATTAAATAATCTAGTTAAGGAAGGTTATATAACTAGACAAAGAGGTGTAGGAAGTATAGTGCTCGCAAATAAAATATACGATAATATATCTTCTGTAAGTGGATTTACTAAGGAGATGGAAAATAAAGGTTATAAAGTATCTAATATATTGGTATCTCTTGAAATAGTTCAAGCAGATGAAGAATTATCAAGTAAATTGAACATTAGCTTAGGAGAAAATGTATGGGAGATAAAAAGAGTAAGATTGGCAGATGAAACAAGGGTTTCATATATGATTACATATATGCCAGTTAAGTTATTTCCAAATTTAAATAAGATTCATTGTGAAAATTCACTTTATAATTTTGTAGAAGAAGTATGTGGATATAAAATAGCTATGTCAGAGAGAGAAGTACAAGCTGTAATATCAAATGAGGAATGTATGACTAATTTAAAGATTGAAGAGCCAGAAGCACTTTTATATATAAATCAAGTTTGTAAGTTACAAAATAGTGAGGTTTTTGAATACTCACACACATATCATCATGGATATACTTTAACTTTAAGTGCTGTTGTCGAATAAAAATTAAGAAAAAATGAAAAAGTTTTCTTGAAATGTATATACATTTGATATATAATAATATCAAGAAATAAATGTATATACATTTAAAAATAAAATATATACATTAAAATAAAAATTAATAAATAAGGACACTTTAAATGTATAATTTAAAGATATTGTGACTTAAAAAGATACTTAATAAATTCTAATTTGGAGGTAAGAAAATGATAAAAATAATGTTAGCTTGTTCAGCAGGGATGTCAACTAGTTTATTGGTTACAAAAATGGAGGATGTCGCGAAGGAAAACGGTATAGAAGCAAAAATATGGGCTATATCAGAAGTGAACTTAAAAAATGAAATAGAAAATTGTGATGTCTTACTTTTAGGACCTCAAGTTAGATATGTATTAGGAAAAGCAACTGAAATGGCAAAACCACATAATATTCCAGTAGAAGTTATAAATATGATGGATTATGGAAGATGTAATGGGAAAGCTGTCCTAGATAGAGCAGTAGAATTAAATAATTCAAAATAAAATTGTACTGGAGGATGTAAAATGGAAAAATTCATGTCATTTATGGATAAATATATAGTGCCTGTAGCTGCAAAGGTAGGGGCTCAAAGGCACTTAGTAGCAGTAAGGGATGCATTTATAGCAATGATACCTATAACTATGGTAGGTGCATTGGGAACATTGATAAACAACTTGCCATTAGAAGCGTATAAAAATCTGATGGCAAGTATATTTGGAGAAAATTGGACTATGTTTGGAGAAGACCTTTGGTGGGGAGCTATAGGTACGATGGCAGTATTTTTAGTAATAGGTGTTGCCTATTTCCTAGCAAAGTCTTATGAAAGTGATGGATTACAAGCTGGTCTTATAGCACTATCTATATTTTTTATAATGGCTCCACAAATTGGTAAGATAGTTCCAGAAGGTGGTACTAGCGCAGTTGAAGGATGGGGAATGATACAACAGACTTACTTAGGAACAGCAGCACTCTTCTCTTCTATATTAATAGGGTTATTATCTGCTGAGATATTTGTAAGATTATCTAAAGTAAAGAAATTAACTATAAAAATGCCAGATGGAGTTCCACCAGCAGTTTCAAGCTCATTTGCAAAGTTAATACCAGGAATGTTAACTATAATGATATTTACTGTAATAGGAATATTTATAAAAATGCTTTCAGATGGAAGTTTCTTAACAGATATTTTGAATACTTACTTAGGAGCACCACTATCAAACGTAGCTGATAGTTTAGGTTCTACAATGCTTATTGCATTTATAATTCATATACTTTGGACTGTTGGTCTTCATGGTGCAAATATAGCACTTCCTTTTACAGAAACAATACTTATGAAATTAGGTGGAGAAAACGCTGCCTTAGCTCAAGCAGGTGCAACTGAAGGATATCATGTACTTGCAGGTTCATTCTTTGATGCATTTGTGTATTTAGGTGGTTCAGGAATGGTATTAGGATTAGTTGTAGCTTTATTAATAGCAGGAAGAAGACGTAAAGAGATGATATTGTTAGGGGGACCTCCAGCAATATTTAATATAGGAGAACCATTAATATTTGGGCTTCCAATAGTTTTAAATCCTATTTTTATGATTCCATTTGTACTTGCACCAGTAGTGTGTAGTGCTGTATCATATTTAGCAATAGATTTTGGATTAGTAGCACCAGTAATTTTACCTAAAATACCTTGGGTAACACCTCCTATATTAGGTGGAGCAATGGCCACAGGTGACTGGAGTGGAGGAGCTTTAGCACTATTTAATTTAATATTGTCAATATTAATATACATTCCATTTGTTATAGCATCTGAAAAAATGGAAGCTAAAAAATTAACAAAAATTAACAACTAGGTAATTTTATTCAACAATAAACAGATAAAGTTCTGTAATATATACTAAATTATAAGTAAGGATGGTATAATGAGATGAAAAATGGGCTAAAAATAGTTACAATTGGAGGAGGTTCAAGTTATACTCCTGAACTTGTAGAAGGTTTTATAAATAGATATAAGGAGCTACCTGTAAAGGAATTATGGCTTGTAGATATAGAAGATGGAAAAGAAAAACTAGATATAGTAGGGAATCTAGCTAAAAGAATGGTAAAAAAAGCTGGAATAGATATGAAAATAAATCTTACTTTAGATAGAAGAGAAGCTTTAAAAGACGCAGATTTTGTAACAACACAACTCAGAGTAGGCCTTTTAGATGCAAGAATTAAAGATGAAACTATTCCTTTATCTCATGGAGTTATGGGACAGGAAACTAATGGTGCAGGTGGGTTGTTTAAAGCTCTTCGTACAATACCAGTTATATTTGATATAATAAAAGATGTGGAAGAATTATGTCCAAATGCATGGATGGTGAACTTTACAAATCCAACAGGAATAATAACAGAAGCTGTATTCAAATACACTAACTTTAAAAAATATATAGGTCTATGCAATGTCCCAATTCATTTAAAAAATGATGTAGCTAAACTATTCAATGTAGAAAGTGATAGAATAAGTATGGATTTTGCAGGTCTTAATCATATGGTTTATGGTCTTAATGTAGCTTTAGATGGAGAAGATGTTACAAATGAAGCAATAGATAAGTTTGTTAAAGCAGATATAAGTATGCAAAATATAAAGGCAATTGATTTTAATGCTGATTTTATAAAATCTTTAGGTGCTATACCTTGCCCATATCATAGATATTATTATAAAACTAAAGAAATGCTTGAAGATGAGTTATTAGAGTTTAAAGAGGGAAAAGCTAGAGGTCAAGTGGTTAAAGAATTAGAAGAACAATTATTTGAATTATATAAAGATGAAAAACTAGATATAAAACCACCTCAACTTGAAAAAAGAGGAGGAGCTTATTATAGTGATGCTGCTTGTAATCTAATAAGTTCTATATACAATGATAAAAAAGACATCCAAGTAGTTAATACATTAAATAATGGGGCTATAAGAGACTTTAAAGATGAGCAGGCAGTAGAAGTAAGTAGTGTAATAACAAAAAATGGACCAAGACCATTAAGTATAGGATATTTACCAGATTCTGTACATGGGTTAGTAAGTCAAATTAAGTCATTTGAAGTTTTAGCAGCCAAAGCAGCTGTATATGGAGATTATGATTCTGCTCTATTGGCACTTTGTATAAACCCATTGATTCCATCTGATGATTTGGCAAAAACTATATTAGATGAAATGTTAGAAGCTCATAAAGATTATCTTCCTAGATTTAATAGATAGTTTATAGAAAGTAGGTTATGGTATGACTAAAATTATAATAAATGCAGATGACTTTGGATATTGCGAAGCTGTGAATTATGGTATAATATCAGCTCATAATAATGGAATAGTTAAGTCTACATCTATGATGGCAAATATGCCTGGTGTAGAACATGGAGTAAAGCTACTTAAAGAAAATAGAGATTTAAATTGTGGAGTTCATATGACTTTAAGTTGTGGTAGACCATTATTGTCTAACTTAAAAACTATTGTTGATAAAGAAGGTTTTTTTATTAGAAGAATTACAGACGAAATTATTAAAAAAATGGATTATGACGAGATTTATAGAGAACTTTGTGCTCAAATAGATAGAGTAAAAGAACTTGGAATAGACATATCTCATTTAGATAGTCATCATCATATTCATACTCTAGTAAATTTAAAACCAATAATAGAGAAAATTGTAAATAAGTATAATCTTCCAATAAGAGGAGGTTTTGAATACGATTTAGAGTATTCAAAAATAGTTCCATTAATAGATAGCTTTTATAAAGAAAATGTGAGTGAAGAATATTTTATAAAAAATATAGAAGAAATAATGAAGTATGATGTAGTGGATATTATGTCTCACCCAGCTTTTTTAGATGATTATATTTTAAATTCTACATCTTATGCAATTGATAGAACGAAAGAGCACAAAATACTTACATCTAAAAAAGTCAGAGAGTTTTTGAGAGAAAATGGATTAGTCATATCAAGCTATAGAGATATTTAGGAGGTAATACAGATGGATGAGAAGATGATAGAAATATCTTTTGGAATAATTGGATTTGCAGGTGATGCAAAAGGTCTAGCTTTTGAAGCTATAAAAGAAGCAAAGAACGGAAATATAGATGATGCTAGAGCGTGCATTGAAAAGTCAAAAGAATCAATTCATAAAGCACATAAATTCCAGACAGAATTAATACAAAATGAAGCTAGTGGTAATAAAACTGAAATGAGTGTTATATTAGTTCATGCACAAGACCATTTAATGACATCTATGAACTTTCAACAACTAGCAGAAGAATTTGTAGATTTGTATGAAAGATTGGAAAGCAAGTAGTCTAATTTAACTATTATGAAAGAGTGTTTTTAATAATTTCTATAATTATTAAAGACACTCTTTTTTATTAGAATAAATTTAAAAGTTATAACTTAGGAATCTCTTATTATTTTATTAATATTTTAAAATTTAGATTTTTCGTAATTGTAAGGTATACTAGTACCAACAACTACATCTTCAATTTTTTCAATAATAAGCCAATCATCCATATTCCCTTGGTGGTCGAAATCAAGAGGTGTTATTTCTTGAACGTTTTCAAACTCAACCAAGCATAAACACTTTTTATGCCAACGAATTTTTTGCTTTTCGGATAAATTTAATTTTGATTGATTTTCATCTAGAACTTTGCAAATTTCGTCTTCTGTTAATTTAACATAGTTGTCTACTTTTTTAACAGTAGCCTTTGCAGAAATTTTTGAAGTTCCTTTTTCCATAAAATAAAGTAATTCTCCTTGAAATACTCTGCTATGTGGTATTTTTCTACCAGCAGCACCTCTAATTACCATCGTCTTAGTTCCCGCTAAAATTTTGTCTAAGACCTTTTCTCCTTTTTTCCCTGCATTATCACAATATACTAAATGTACCACGATTTAAATCCTCCTTACTAAATTACTGTTTTGTACCTTGCATTTTATCATTGTTTAACTGAAAAGTCATTCTATTTATTATATTTACATAAAAAACAGGTATAAAATTTATTGTTAAATAAAAGAAAACCTTATCTGTAGTATATATAATTAAGATTAATTAGGAATTTTTATCCTTTTGCAAAATAATATTGACTAAAACTAGAAAAATGCTATAATAAATATGTGCTTATGATAATCAATATCATATAAGTATAATAAACAAGTAGGAGAAATAATCATGAAAAAAATAAAATCATTAGCAATATTTATATCTATTATAACTACGTTAGTACTTGTTACAGCATGTTCAGATAGTAACACAGATAATAAAGAAAAATCAGATACAAGAGTTGTACAATCTGTTAAGGCAGAGGTGAAGATACCATCAAATCCTAAAAAAATAGTTGATATATCAGGAAGTAGTGAGGAATTATTAATAGCTGGCTATACACCTATTGCAACAGCAAATATAGACTCATATGAAACTGATAAATTACCAAGTTACATAAGAGAAGAACTTAAAGATGTAAAGATAGTAGGTCACTCTATGATGGATACTATGGATATGGAAGCTATATTAGAAGCAAATCCAGATTTAATAATAATGAGTCAAAGACAAGAAAAAATCTATGACCAATTAAAAGAAATAGCTCCTGTAGTCATGATGAAAGATTATGCAAATGACTGGAGAAGTAAGTTAACTGATGTTTCAAAAATATTTGATAAAGAAGACGAAGCTAAGGATTGGTTACAAAAGTATGATGAAAAAGCTACAAAACTAGGTAAAGAAGTTGTAGAAAAAAATGGAGAAAAAACTTATTTACCAGTGTTAGCAAGTTCAGGGCAATTTATGGTGTTTAGTGATGGAGGAATTGGAACTTTAATTAATGATGATATGAAATTAGCTAGACCTAAAAATATGCCAAAGCAAGATGGAATAACATTACCAATGGTAAGTATGGAAGGTCTTACAGATATAGATGCAGACCATATAATTGTGATAGCTACAGAATCAGATAAAAAAGATTTAGAAAATAGTGCTATATGGGCTCAAATAAGAGCAGTAAAAGATGGAAACGTAACAATACTTGATGCAGCTCCATTTTTCAGCCAATCATATAATCCAATTGGAAAAGAGTTGTTATTAGAATCAGTTAAAAATGAATTAACAAAGTAATTCTTAACTTATTAGGTGTGAGATAATGATGTTCATTTTTCACACCTATTTTTAATAAGTTTAAAATTATAAAATACCTAATTAATATTACTGTACTAACAATTAAAAGGGAAAAGGAGGTAGGATAATTGACTACACTTAGTAAAAAAAATCTGACTTATTCGTTGATATTAATAAGTATAGTTGCGCTTGTATTTGGAATTGTATTATCCATAACTATTGGGGCTAAAGATATGAATCTATCGACTGTTATAAGTAGTTTGACAAATATGGAAGATGGAATAAATATGAGAATAGTGAAGGATGTTAGACTTCCAAGGGCAATAGCAGCAGCACTTGTTGGAGGATTTTTAGCAGTTTCAGGTGCTATAATGCAAGGAATAACAAGAAATCCTATAGCTGAACCTTCTGTTATAGGAATTACACAGGGAGCTACATTTGCAATTGCAATATCATTAGTACTTCAACAAAAATTTCCTAAACTTATACATGGGAGCTTTAGCATAATGATATTTGCATTTATTGGAGCAAGTATAAGTGGTTTATTTATATATTTTATAAGTTCCAAATCAAGAGGAAGAGTTAATAACGTAAAATTAGCTCTTGCAGGGGTAGCTCTTGGAACATTGTTAATTTCTTTGGCATCTGCAATATCCATGTACTTTAATCTATCTCAGCAATTAAGTTTTTGGATATCAGGAGGACTTGTAGGCGTGACGTGGGAAGGTATAAAGCTATTATTTATAGTTGGAGGTATTGGATTTATACTATCTATGATTATGGCCCCAAGAATAACTATCCTAAGTCTTGGAGAAGAAGTGGCAATAGGGCTAGGACAAAAAACTGACATTGTTAGGTTTATATGTATAGTCTTAGTAATATTAATGACTGGAGCATCTGTCTCAGTATCAGGTAATATTATTTTTATAGGTCTCATAGTTCCTCAAATAGCTAAAGGAATAGTAGGCTCAGATTATAAGTATATAATACCAAGTTCTTTGGTTCTAGGAGCTGTGCTACTTGTATATACGGATATATTAAGTAGAATGATAAATCCTCCATATGAGACTCCAGTTGGCTCTATAACTGCTCTTATAGGAGTTCCAATATTTATATATCTTGTTAGAAAGGGGAATAAATAGGTGCTATGAAAAATATTATAAAAACAAATTCTAAAACTTTACTTGTTATATCAATTTTGATGGTACTTATTTTTATTGCTTTTCTAGTTAGTTTAAATTTAGGTTCATTTTCTATAGAACCAATGGATGTTATAAAGACTTTTATAGGTCAAGGTCAGCGTAATCATGAAATTGCAATATTTAAACTGAGATTACCAAGAATAATAATAGCGTTATTGGTTGGTTCAGCATTATCAACAGCAGGTGTAATACTTCAAGGAGTTACAAAGAATGATTTGGCTGACTCTGGAATTTTGGGTATAAATTCAGGAGCAGCATTATTTGTAGTTGTTTATATATATCTTATGAATGGTAATGTTTATGAAGGCATGAGTAATCTCACTGTATTTACAATGCCAGTTGTTGCACTTGTAGGAGCTTTGTTTGGAGCATTTTTGATATATTCTCTTGCATGGAAAGGTGGAATAAATTCATCAAGGTTACTACTAATTGGTATAGGCGTAAATATCGCTTTTACTTCAATTTTGACGATATTTCAATTAAAATTTACAACACAAGAATTTAATAGAGTTATGGTATGGACATCAGGTAGCATCTGGGGAACTAGTTGGAAATATGTAATAGCTGTACTTCCATTTATAGTGATTTTTATGGGAATAACTATGTATAAGGCTAAGTATATAGATGTCTTGAACTTAGGTGATGAAGTGTCTACAAGTCTTGGTGTAGATGTAGAGAAGCAAAGAAGAAGACTCATAATATATGCAGTGATTTTATCTGGTGTATCAACATCCGTAGCAGGGAGTATTTCGTTTTTAGGTTTAATAGCACCACACATAGGAAGAAAGATAATAGGTCCAAGACATAAAAGACTAATACCAGTATCAGCGTTGATAGGTACATTATTACTTTTAGTGGCAGACACTATATCTAGAAATATTCTTGCTCCTATAGAAATACCAGTAGGTATAGTTGTCTCTATAATAGGAGTACCATACTTTATTTATTTAATGTTGGCAAATGATTAGGAAAGGGTGTTGTTATGAATTGTATAAATACTAAAAATCTAAATGTATCATATGGAAATACAGATATTATAAAAGATTTAAATTTAAATATACCAAAAGGAAAGATAACTACTATAATAGGGGCTAATGGTTGTGGAAAGTCTACAATACTTAAAACAATAGGAAGAATTATTAGCCCTAAAAATGGAAATATATATATAAATGGAGAAGATATATATAAGAAAAAATCTAAGGAGATAGCGAAAAGTATGGCTGTACTTCCACAAAGTCCTCAAGCTCCTAGTGGTCTTACTGTTTCAGAGCTAATTTCATATGGAAGATTCCCTCATAAAAGTGGATTTGGAAATTCTAGTAAAGAAGACAGAGATATTGTAAATTGGAGCTTAGAGGTTACTGGAATTTCAGAGTTTAAGGATAGAAGTATGGAAGATTTATCAGGAGGACAAAGACAAAGAGCATGGATAGCTATGGCTTTGGCACAAGAGACTGATATACTTTTATTAGATGAGCCTACAACATATTTAGATTTAGCTCATCAATTAGAAATACTAAAATTATTAGATGAATTAAACAAAAAACAAGGAAGAACTATTGTCATGGTAATACATGAACTTAATAACGCAGCACGATTTGCTGACCACATGATAGGTATTAAGAAAGGTAAGATAGTTTGTCAAGGTAATGCGTACGATGTTATGACAAAAGATAATCTAAAGGAGTTGTTTAATATCGATGCAGAAATAGCAACAGACCCAAGGACAAATAAACCAATTTGTATAACTTATGACATGGTATAAATGGTGACAACATGGAAAATCAAGAAGCATTAAGACATGAAAAAATATGGATTTTATTATTTAGGTATTCAATACCTGCAATAATAGCGATGATGGTAACTTCACTTTACAATGTAGTAGATAGAGCTTTTATTGGCTCTATGGAAGGAGTTGGGTCTATAGCTATTGCAGGACTTGGTGTAACTATGCCAGTATTTACACTAATAATAGCTTTTGGAATGTTAGTATCAGTAGGTGCTAGTACAAGCTTATCTATAAAGTTAGGAGAAAAAAATAAGAAAGAAGCAGAAAAAATATTGGGTAATGCCCTTACACTATCTATAATTATATCTATAATTATAACTGTATTAGGATTAGTTTTTTTAGAAGACATACTTTTTCTTTTGGGAGCAAGCAAAGATTCAATATCTTATGCAAAAGACTATATGAGTGTTATATTGCTTGGAACTCCATTTAATCTAATTGCATTTTCTTTAAATAATGCAATTAGAGCAGAGGGAAATCCTAAGTTAGCAGCTAGAACAATGATAGTAGGTTGTATACTAAATTTGATATTAGACCCAATATTTATATTTGTGTTTAACTTAGGTATAAAAGGTGCAGCTATAGCAACTGTACTCTGTCAAGTCGTGGTATTTATTTGGGTAGCACATTATTTTATAAGAGGGAAATCTAATTTAAAATTAAAAAAATACAATTTAAAATTAGATATAAATATAACAAAAAAAATATTTGCAATAGGTATGACACCATTTGCAATGGAAGTAGCGATAAGTATAACTCATGTACTTACTAATAATTCTCTAAAGGTTTATGGTGGAGATTTGGCTATTGGAGCTATGACAGCTCTTACATCTATTTTGTTGATGTTTATGATGCCTGTATTTGGTCTAAATCAAGGTATGCAAACTATAATATCATATAATTATGGAGCAAAGCAATTTGACCGTGCAAAGAAAACCCTAATACTGTCTATCTTAGTATCTATAGTTATATTATCTTTTGGATTTTTAGTAGTGCAGGTATTTCCTGAAGTATTTGTTGGCATATTCAACAAAGATTCAAATCTAATGGAAATAGCTGTAAGAGGTATAAATATAAATTTAATCACCTTGCCTATAATGGGGATTTCTATTGTTGGACCTGTGTATTTTCAATGTGTAAGTAAAGTTAAACATTCTATGTTTTTGACTCTTTTGAGACAGTTTATCTTATTTATACCATTGATTATTGTACTTCCAATTCGATTTAATTTAGATGGGGTTTGGTTAGCACAGCCAATTGCAGATTTTATTGCTATGATAATTGTATTATTGTTCTTAAGAAGAGAATTTAAGATGAATCAAGCCTAAAATATTGAAAAATAAAAAGTCCTGTCTCAAAATGATTAAAATCATTTTATAGAGACAGGCTATTATTTTATGGCATCGCTTGTATTGACTTCATCTAGTGTTTTTCCAAAAGCCATTTTTTCAAATATTTCTTGAGGTATAGGTTTAGAAAAAACATATCCTTGTATCATATCACAATTAATTTTCTTTAGATATTCCATCTGTAAGATTGTTTCAACACCCTCCGATATACTATTCATATTTAATTTTTTTGCCAGTTCAACTACAGATTCTATTACATGATTTTCAGATATATTATCTGCATTGGGAGCACTAAAAAATGCTCGGTCAAGTTTTAGAGTATCGACTTTTATTTCTTTTAGCATGTTAAGTGAAGAATATCCGCTTCCAAAATCATCTAGTGAACATTGAAAACCTTCCTCATGGATTTGGTCTATTACATTGAGTAACATTTGTAAGTTATCAAATACAAGTGTTTCAGTTAATTCGATTTCCAAAAGTTTAGCAGGAACATCGTATTTATCACGAATTGTTTTGTATTTTTTCAAAAAATCTTTATTATTTAAATGGGCACGTGAAAAATTAACTGAAATAGGTATTGGAGTTTCTCCATTGTCTATCCATTTTCGTATCATGGCACATGATTTTTCAAACACATAATGGTCAAGTTTGATGATGAAGCCATTCTTTTCAAAGAAAGGAATAAAATCATTTGGTGGAATAAGACCTTTATCTGGGTCTTGCCATCGTACTAACGCTTCTGCACCTACAATATTATTGTTTTTAAGGTCTACCTTAGGTTGGAGGTAGACTACAAATTCATTATTATCTAATGCTTCTTCCATTCTATTTTCCATTTCTTTTTCTTTAAGCATTCTCAAACGTTCTAAATCACTATAAAATACACATGTGTAAAGTGGATGATTTACAGCATTTCCTTTAATATTTTTTCGTGCTACATTTGAACGGTCTTGAATTGATACTAGTGGTATATTTGGGTCATCAATTTTATAGACGCCTATAGAAAGAGCTATGAAATATTTACATTCTTTATCTTTATTAAAACTGTTAATATCGTTTGTAATATTTTCTATGTACTTAAGAATTTCTTTCTGTGAAATAGTTTTAATAAGAATATTAAACTGGTCATTAGAAACTCTACAAAGTAATTCTTTTCGTTCCAAATAATTAGCAATTACATCATGTATGTATTTTAATGTTTTATCTCCAGCGTCACTACCAAAAGAATCATTAATAAGTTTGAACTTCTGAATATTTATAGATACTAATGAATAGGTTCCTGATGAAGATGATTGTATGATTTCTTTAGCTTCCATATCAAAACGTGCCTTACTATAGCCTTTAGTTACAGGGTCTACATAGGCGATTTTTATAAGTTGTTCTCTATTTTTGCGATTTATAAATATAATTGATATGATAAGTAATAAAAATAATATAATAATTAAAATGTTGATAAAAACTACTTTTTTTAGAAGTAAATCAAACTGTGCATTTGCTACTTTTACTGGAACAATTGAAAGTAGGTATAGATTTTCTTCTTCCAGAGGAACATAGTGCATTGCTTTATAAATACCATCATCCAATGTAAAGTACATAGAACCTTTTTTGTTCTCTTTTAAGTTTGCTTTCATTTCTCCAAGAGTATTTTTACCAGTATAGCTTCCATGTTTTTTAATTGTGTCGAAAAAGTTTACAACATTTTTTGGCGCGTTTTTGTTGTCTGAACTTACAATAAAATTTCCATTTTTGTCAATGATTTGAGAAAATCCTTCACCACCAAAACTTTCCACGCTTAGTAAAGTTCTCATAGTATCAAGAGTATTCCAAGCAGTAACAGCTCCGACTATTTTATCATTTTTATAAAGTGGTACAGAATATAAAATTCCATATATACCAGATTGAGATTTGATTGGAGTAATTGTCTCTTCACCTTGAAGAGCTTTTCTATAAAAATATTGTCCTTTAACATTACCTGTACTTTCATCAGTGCCTATAAAACTCCCATTAGAATTGACAATACCTAACCAATCAAACTCCAATAATTTTGATTTTTTAGATAAATATTCAGTGACATTTTTATTGTTATCACTAAACTGAAAATAAGTATCCCCTATAGAGTATAATATTTTAAATATACTTTTACATTTTACATTAATTGTAGTGGAGACACTCTCTGAGATTTCTGTAAGATAGCGTTCTGTTTCACTATGAGTTACTTTATGTAGTGTCATAACAAAAGTAATACAAACTAAGGACACAATTATAATAAGAGTTAGCAATAAAGTAATTATTATTTTTTTATTTTGTGCGCTTTTAGTATACATTTTTTATATTCCATCCTCCATCTTTTATTGGCTTACAAAGAAGACTCCTCTCAGACATATTATACCAAATATTTATATCTGTGAAGGCGCTAAATTTTATTTTTACGCTTATTCTTATGTAGATTCTTTTAAAAAGTAGGGAAGATATTCTTATAATTTATACTGGAATTTAATTAAATAATATTGTTATGAGTTATAATATTTTATAAATAAAAAAAGAACTGTTTTCAAAATTATTTTAACTATTTTGATACAGTTCTTTTTGGGGTTGAAAAAACATTTATAAAGGATTTTTAATTTATAGTCTCTGCATAAATATTGAATTTATAAAACAATACCTTATATTTATTACAAACTAGAATGTAGATGAAATTCTGTAAATACCAAATTCTCTATGACCAAGGCTTTCAGCTTTAGTGTGTTTGCCATTACATACTTCTACTATTTCATCGAATATTTCTTTACCTATATCTTTAATTTTAGCACCTTCTGTTATAATTCTACCTGCATTTATATCAATATTATCTATCATTTTGTTGTATGTATCACTGTTTCCAGTAATTTTAATAACTGGTGAAATTGGGCTTCCTGTTGGAGTACCTCTACCAGTTGAGAAGATTACAATCTGTGCACCACCTGCTACCATACCAGTGATAGAATCTATATCTTGACCTGGAGTATCCATAAAATATAATCCTTTCTTATCTGAAGGTAAAATCTCAGCATATTCAAGAGCACCTTTGAATGGTTTGTCCCCTGCTTTATACATACAGCCAAGTGATTTTTCTTCAATTGTTGATAATCCACCAGCTTTATTACCTGGAGTAGGTTGACCACTGCGTAAATCTTCTCCCATAGTGATTGCTCTTTTTTCTACATCACTTACAAATTTAAGAAACTTTTCTTTCATGTTTTCATCTTCAAAGCGAGTAGCCAATAAATGTTCTGCACCAATTACTTCTGTAGTCTCACTTAATATACTACTTCCACCTTCGTCTATAAGAAGATTTGATGCAATTCCTATTGAAGGGTTTGATGCGATTCCACTTGTTGGATCAGAGCCACCACATTCAAGTGCCAATGTAATTTCGCTCATATCAAATTCAACTCTTACTTCTTTTGATATTTCACGAGCCATATGACCTGCTATTTCAGCACCTTTAGCTATTGCTTTTAGTGTTCCACCACATTCTTGTATAACAACATAGTCAACTTTTTTTCCTGTTGTAGATATTTCAGATGCTAAATCTTTTGCTTGAATACCATCACATCCAAGGCCAATTACTAAAACAGCAGCTACATTAGGGTTTTTACCAAATCCTATTAATGTTTTTGCTGTAAGCTCTATATCAGAGCCAATTTGACAACATCCATGTTGATGTGGGATAGCTATTGCTTCAGGAACAAGTGCTGCAATTCTTATGGCTGTCTCACTTGAACAGACAGATGTTGGAATAACTAAAACATGATTACGAATACCATATTGTCCATTTTCTCTTAAATAACCCATTAATTTCATTTTTATTACCTCCTATTTTTTATCTCCACGACCACGTGTACTTTCAATATTATGTACATGAACATAGTCACCAGTTTTTATGTCAACTGTTGCAATTCCTATAATCTCGCCATATTTATAAACAACATCACCTTTTTTTACATCTTCTGTAGCCATCTTATGAAAAACAGGAATATTATCATTTACTATATAAGATTTTCCATCAATTGAAACTTTTTCACCTTTAACTAAAGGTCTAACACATGTAACTAGATTGTCTTTTTCATTTGCATGAATAATTGCGTTCATACTTTTACCTCCTCAAAATATTAGTTTACTTCTATGTTTTTATTTGTTTTAAAAATAGCTTTTTTTCTTTTTTCTCTTTTATCCAAATAGGAGACGAGCATTGGACAACATATTGCTGTAACAATGATAGCAGCAGCAACTTGTACTGTTGAAACGGCCGCAATTGTGGCAAGTGTAGGGTCAATAGCGGCTAAAGCTTCAGGAGTACCAGCTGCATTACCTGCTGTTGTACCAGTAGCTGCACCTACTGCTGGATGTTCTGCACGTATAAGTTTCATTACAAAATATCCACCCATACCTGTTATTAGAGTTACAGCAAGACCTAGTATAACTCCAGGGAATCCAGCAGTTATAATTTGGTTAAAGTTTAATGCAGCTCCTAGAGGAAAAGCAAAGAAAGGTATTAATAATGTTGTACCAGGTGCAAGAAATTCTCGTATATCTTCATCGAGATTACCAAGTATAAATCCAAGTAGTATTGGTATGAGTGCTGCAAATAAAGCTACTATAGGTACATTTGCAAGTCCAGTTACCCCAAAGGCAAGCATCGTAAAAAATGGACCATCATTTAGAGATAATATAGATATCGCACCAACATCTGTAGAATCTCCATATTCACCAGCAAGAGCAGCAAATAGACCTCCATTTGAATTAGTCATAGTAGCAACTATAGCAAGAGGTGTAATACCAATTATGCCTTTAGGACCAATGAATTTACTAACAATAATACCTAGTACTGCACCAATTATAAATTTTGTTGCCGTGAGTACTATGCCCTTAGTCAAAGGTTTGCCTGCTTGTCTTATGTTGATTTGAGCGCCATTACATAGACAAAATAGAGCAAGTATACTCATTGCACCAGTTTTAAATAAGGAAGTTGTAAATCCTCCAATTTCAAGAGCCTGTGGACATACTGTATTAAATAGTGCTCCCAATAGCAGGGGACAGACCATAAGTCCTCCTGGTATCTTTTTCACCGATTTTAAGATATGCATCTAGTATCACTCCTTTTAATTTTTATATAAGTATTTAAAAGCAATTACTATGCCAATAGAGGTGTCATATAGTTTTAATTTTTATAAGTATTTTTAATATTCGTATAAAATACTGTAGATTACTTAGATTAAAAAAAATATATGGAAAAATATAGCGAAAAAAATAATCTATTTATTATGTAGTAGAATTTTAAATAGAAAAAAATAAACGTTTTATGTATTAAAATTAAACATAAAACGTTTCGATATATTATATATGTATTATTTTTAAACATCACTTTCGATTTCTTTTAACTTTCTCCATAGAGTAGAGCGAGTGATTTTTAGTATTTCACAAGTTTTTGTAGTGTTTCTATTATTTTCATTATAGACTTTGTATATATATTTTTTTTCTAGTGTTTTTAAGTCTAAGTTATTATATTTAAAATCAGCCTTATCTGTATCAGTTATAGTATTTGCACATTCACTATTGTATTTTTCTGATAAAATTGAATCAAATGATTCTATAATAACAGCTCTCTCGATTATTCCTTCTAATTCTCTTATGTTTCCTTCATATTCTTTTTCAAGAAGAGCTTGTCTGATATTTGGAGTGATAATTAAAGGTATCTTATTGTATTTAGCTGAATATTTTTTTATGAAAAATTCTGATAATTTTATTATATCTTCTTTTCTCTCTTTGAGTGAAGGAAGGTACAATGTTAATATATTTATTCTAAAGTAAAGGTCTCGTCTAAATAAACCATCACGCATCATATCTTTTAGGTCTTTATTTGAAGCACAAATTATTTTTACATCTATGGGAATAACTTTATCACCACCAATTCTCATAACTTGCTTTTCTTGTAAGACTCTTAATAATCTTCCTTGAAGTTCAATTGGAATTTCACTTATTTCATCGAGAAAAATTGTTCCTTCATGTGCCAATTCAAATACACCTGTTTTTCCTTTTTTTCTTGCTCCTGTGAATGAGCCCTCTTCATAACCAAAAAACTCACTTTCTATTAAAGATGGAGGTATTGCAGCACAGTTTACAGCAACAAAAGGAGCATTTTTACGTTTGCTATAATTATGAATACTTTGACAAAATAGCTCTTTACCAACACCAGATTCCCCTGTAATAATCATTGGAGTATCATAACAAGCATATTTTTTTGCAACTTCTATACAATCTTTTGTTTTTTCACTTGCATAGATTATATCATCAAATGTATATTTGGCAGAGAGACCTTTGTTTAATAGACTTCTTCTTATTGTGTGTTCAAATGAACTTATTTCCTTACTGTCTTGAAATGTAGAAACTGCCCCTTGAATTTGACCATCAACGATAATTGGAACTCTATTTGTGATGATTTTTGTACTTCCTATATTCTGTATTTCACCAATTTGTGGTTCCATGGTTTCAACTACTTGAGGTAAAACTGTATTTGGAATAATATCTATAACATTATGATAAAGTGCATTTTCTTTCTTTATACCAAATATTTTTTCAGCACTCTTATTAAATAATGTGATTTTAAAATTTTTATCAACTGTTATTATTCCATCATGTACAAAATCTGTCATAGCTTCTATCTGTAATCTTCTTTTTTGTTCATCTTTAGTTGCGTCTAGTATTTGTTCAGCTTGTTGAATGGCTCTAAGTATGTTTTCTTCTCTAGATTCAATTAATATTCCCTTACAATTAAGTCTTTCAACAATATGTGCAACAGTAGTATCACCTATATATGTATTGATGCCTTTTTTTCTATATTTTTCTATAGCATTATAAATTTCTTCTTCCTTTTCAATTTCAATCATCGTTATTTTCTTATTCAATATTTCTTCTATAATATCAAAGCCATATATAACATTATTAAATCCAATTATCCCAAATGGTTCATTTGAATTTTTAACTTCCTTATAGCTTTCTATAATATCATAAGCATCTACTTTAATCTCAACTATAGGTATGTTATACGTTTCTTTTAACATATTGTAAGTTCCACCTCTACTTATGATAATTCTAGTACCATGGTTAATACTTTTTTCGGCGAGTGGTATTCCTTCTTTTAAGTTACCAAATACAACGTCAATGTTTGTATACTTATATTTTTTTACTATGTGAATCGATTTTTCATAGGTTCCTTTAGTAGGAGCAATAACAAGTATTTCTTTCATAATAATTCCTCCATATTTCATCAAATAAACTTAAAGATTATTATTATAACTAAATTTTATCAGTGATATTTTAATATTTTACTTTATATTTAATTATAAATAAAGTATTTTTAAATAAATTATTATAAAAGACTGTATAAAAATAAGATTTTAGAATTCTAAAGCTTTTTTAAATACAGTCTTTTAATATATAATAACATCTATTTGTCAAATCTATTTACCTTAAATAATCTCATATTTTTATCTTCTTCTCCAAGATATAGCTTACTAAGCATTATACCTCCTAGGATTGCAAAAAGTATTCCATTAGCTCCATAACCTAAACAGTACCATAAGTTGTGATTTTTGTTATCAGGTCCAATAAAACCTAAGTTATCTAAAGTAGAAGCAAAGCAACCACAATACTTGTAATCAACTTGTATATCTTTTATGTCTTTAAACATACCTTTTAGTCTTTGTTCAAGAATGTCATATTTTTTATTTGCTAAAGTTTCATTTTCTATATCACTGAAGTCTACATCTTCGCCACCTATAATCAATCTATTATCTTTAGTGGTTCTTAGATAATTATATGGGTCACAATTGTCTCTAATCAGAATATTGTCTTTCCAAGAATCAATGTCTTTAAGTGGTTTTGTAGCTATATTAAAAGTATTAGATTTAGTTGCGAAGTTTCTATTTGTAAATAAACTTGTATTATATCCTGTAGCCACAATTAGTTTTTTGCCATAAACTTTATAGCCATAAGATACTTCAGCTGTTACTTTATCATCTGAAAAGTCTACTTTTTTTACTTCTGTATTTTCATATACTTCAAGACCTTTTTTCAGACTTACATCAATGAGATGATGACTATACTTGTATGGGTCTATTTCTCGTCCACCATTTTTTGCTATCAATCCAGACTTTAAATCGAAACTAAAAGGGTTTGTAGATTCATCGATATATTCAACATCAAATCCATTTTCTTTTCTTAGATTATATTCTTCTTTTATAGCTTTAATTTCAAGTTTACTGGCAGTGTAAAGCAAAGTGTCTCTTTTTGCATAATCACACTTATTTCCATGTAATTCTATAAATTTATCTAATTCTTCAAGTGCTGATACGCAAAGATTGTATGCTTTTAAGGCATCAGTTAGAGTCATGACTTCTGTTAAATCTATCAAATTGTCATCCAATTCATATTGTAAAAGTGATGTGGTTACACTAGTACTTCCATGTGCAATCCTTCCTTTTTCAAGGATAACTGATTTTATATTGTTTTTAGCTAGATAGTATGCACAAATACATCCTGTTATACCACCTCCAACGATTATAACATCTGTATCAATATCATCAGTAAGGTATGGAAATTGTCTTGGAATTTTATTTATACTGGTAAAAATAGGCTTGCCTTTTACATATTCTTGATTCATATATTTCACTCCTAACATTTATTATGTATGAGTGTATTATTTTCTATAGCAAATAATATTATACATTTTAAATGTTTATATAAATGGGTATGTATAAATAAAAATATGATAACATTTTAGTGTAAAACATATGTATAATATATTCATAAGTAATTTGGTATATAATGATGATTAACAAGTAAAAAAGATTGAATAAAAGTTAAATAAAAATTTAAAATAGGAGGTAGATTTATGCTTTCAAAAGATATAGTTTCAAAGGTATTGGAAAAGTGTTTAATTACTGGCGGAGATTTTGCTGAGATTTTTGAAGAAGACACTATAAATAATTCTATTGGCTTAATAGATAATAAAGTAGAAAATGCAATAGGTGGAAGAAACTATGGTATAGGAATAAGAATATTTAAAGGATTAAAGAGTATATATGCATATACAAGTGATAATTCATTGAATAGTTTATTAGACATAGCGTATAAAGCTGCTATTGCTTTAGGCAAGTTAGAAGAGGGGAAGAGTGTTATATTAAATGACAGTATTAAAATAAACAATCTACATAATATAAAAATCTATCCAAATTCAATAGGTAATATAGATAAAGTAAATGTCATGAAAATTGCATATAAAAGTGCAAAAGAATTTAGTAGTGATATATCACAAGTAAATGTAACTTATTCAGATAAAGACCAAAAAGTACTAATTGCAAATACTGAAGGAATTTATGTGGAAGATAGAAGAATAAGAACTAGATTGGGAATAAGTTCAATTGCATCTAAAGGTAATGAAAATCAAACGGGATTTGAAGGACCTGGAGGGTGTAAAGGATTTGAAATATTTGAAGATATAGACCCAGAATACTATGGAAGAGAATCTGCTAGAGTAGCACATACTATGCTACATGCAAAAAACTGCCCAGCAGGTAATATGATGGTGGCAATAGATAATGGATTTGGAGGAGTAATATTTCATGAAGCTTGTGGACACTCTTTGGAAGCTACAGCAGTTGCAAAAGGAAATTCTGTATTTGCAGATAAATTAGGTCAACAAATTGCATCTACAAAAATTACAGCGATAGATGATGGGACAATACCAAACTATTGGGGTTCTATGAACATAGATGATGAAGGAAACAAAACTCAAAAAAATATCTTAATCGAAAATGGAATTTTAAAGTCTTATATGATAGATAAACTTAATGGTAGACGAATGGGAATGAAGCCTACAGGAAGTTCTCGTAGACAGAGTTATAAATTTGCTCCTACTTCGAGAATGACTAATACTTATATTGCTGCTGGAGAAGATAAGCCAAAGGATATTATAAAGTCAATATCAGATGGTCTATATGCCAAAAAAATGGGTGGAGGCTCTGTAAATCCTGTAACAGGAGAGTTTAATTTTGCAGTTTCAGAAGGTTATTTAATAAAAAATGGAGAAATAAAAGAAGCAGTTAGAGGAGCTAGTTTAATTGGAAAAGGTAGTGATGTACTTATGAATATAGACATGGTTGGGGATAACTTAGAACAAGCTCAAGGTATGTGTGGTTCAGTATCAGGAAGTATACCAACCAACGTAGGTCAACCTATGATAAGAGTAAAAGAAATTACTGTAGGTGGAAGATAG
Organism: Clostridioides sp. ZZV14-6009; assembly: GCF_020658095.1. NCBI lineage: Bacteria > Bacillati > Bacillota > Clostridia > Peptostreptococcales > Peptostreptococcaceae > Clostridioides > Clostridioides sp. ZZV14-6009. The sequence goes on along the minus strand of NZ_JAGWDG010000003.1, from coordinate 230,408 downwards.
GAGGAATAAGTATGGAACTTAAAAATTTTAAAGATTTACTATTTAAGAAAGCTCTAAATGAAGGCTTTGAAGAGTGTGAAGTGTATTATTCCACAGTGGAAAATCTAATTATAAATATATATGAAGAAGAAGTTGAAAAATACAATCTTGATAAATCATTTGGCTTATCATTTAGAGGAAAGATAAGTGGGAAGATAGGATATTCTTATACAGAAATTTTAGATGATAAAGCTGTTGATATGTTGATAAAAAATGTAAAAGATGGGGTAAGAGCTATCGAAAATGAAGATGTACAATTTATATATGAAGGCGACAAATACTATAATGAAGTAAAGACTTATTCTAAGGAACTAGAAAATTTAGAAGCAGATAAGTTGATTGAATTAGCTTTACAAATGGAAGAAGAGACTAAAGCTTATTCAGATAAGGTAGTAAACTTATCTAGTTGTACTATATCTTATTCAGTAGCAAGTAGTGGCATATATAATACTAAAGGATTAGAGTTAAGTAATAAAACTAATCTGCTTATAGGGTTTGTAGTACCAGTTATACAAGACAATGGACAAAAATATGATGGAGTAGGATACAATATAGCAACTACTATTGAAGAAATAAATCCAAAGGAAATAGCAAAGCTCGGAGTTGAAAATGCGTTATCTAAAATAGGCGGAAAGAGTATACCATCAGGCAAATATAAAACTATATTATTTAATGAAGCAATGGTATCTTTACTTAGTACATTTTCTGGAATATTTAATGCAGACTCAGCTCAAAAAGGATTATCTTTGTTGAAAGATAGAGAAGGAGAAATGATAGCGTCTCCTATAGTTACAATAGTTGATGACCCACTTTTAGAAAATGGTATGGCATCTACTCCTTTTGATGATGAGGGTGTAGCTACTTTTAAAAAAGAAGTTATTTCAAATGGTAAACTTATGACATTACTTCATAATTTAAAGACCGCTAATAAAGCAAAAGTAAAGACTACGGGAAATGGAATAAAAGCTTCATATGCATCACCTATAAGTATATATCCAACTAATTTATATATAGAGAAAGGAAATATATCTTTAGATGATATTATGAAAGAAGTAGGGGAAGGTTTGATGGTTACTAGTTTTGCAGGGCTTCATTCAGGTGCAAATTCAGTAACAGGAGATTTTTCTTTAGCAGCTAAAGGTTTTTATATTAAAGATGGTAAAAAATCATTTCCAGTAGAACAAATTACAGTAGCTGGTAATTACTTTGATTTATTAAAAGATATTGAAGTTATAGGGAATGACTTAGAATTTCCAATGAGCAGTATAGGTTCACCTTCAATTGTTATTAAAGAATTATCAGTAGCAGGAAAAGATAAATAGAGATAGAAAATAATTGCACAAATATAAAGATAAATATGAATCCATGTTAATTTCTATTAGCATGGATTTTTTATTAATTTAAGTTATTTATTAAACCCTAACCATCCTAATAAAAGCATATGTTAAATCTTTGATGCATATAATTAATATCAATATTTAAATCTAAAGGAGGAGATACCATGAATGATGCACACTATGATATGCATAAGAGAAAGGGATACTCAAGTGACGAGCCATACCCAGAAATAAAAGTATTGGGAAAAAATAAGTATTATGCAGAACTATTAATGGATGATTATGCTGGTGTATCAAGTGAATTTACAAGTGTAAATCAGTACTTATACCATAACTTTGATTTAGATGAAAATTATAAAGAGTTAAATGAAATGTGGATAAATATATCTATAACAGAAATGTTACATATGGAGATATTAGCAAAAACTATAAGATTATTAGGTGGAAATCCTATATATAGAGGTTCTTCAAGTTCATGTGGTGCATATTGGAATGGTGGTTTTGTATTTTATGGAGATTCTATTTGTAGTAGATTAAAATCGGATTTACATTTAGAGTATGTGGCTATTGAGAATTATTATAAGGATATAAGTATTATTGAAGACCCTTATATAAAAGCTATATTAAATAGAATAATTTTAGATGAAAAGGTTCATGTAGGTTTGTTTAAAAAAGCAATAGAAAAGTACTGTAAATAGAATATAATGTTTAATTATTAACTATTTTATTCATATATATAAAACAACTATCATACATTTTCTTGAAGGGAGTTGCTAATGATATGTATTATGTACGTGTGAATGACATAAATATAGCAGTGTATGATTTAAATCCAAAGGCTAAAAAAACAGTTCTATTTATACATGGCTGGCCATTAGGACATAAGATATTTGAATATCAAACTAATATACTGCCAAAACTTGGCTACAGAACAGTTTCAATTGATTTAAGAGGTTTTGGTAACTCTGATGCAACAGCAGGAGGATATACTTATAGTCAGATGGCTGATGATATTTATAAGGTGGTACATGCTATTGGATTAGAAGATTTTACTCTTGTGGGATTTTCAATGGGTGGAGCAATTGTACTTAGATATATGAGTTTATTTAATGGATATGGAGTATCAAAACTAGTCTTAGCTGCTGCTGCGGCACCATCATTTGTAAAAAGGCATCCAGAATTTCCATATGGTATGACACGTGAAGATGTTAATAAGTTAATAGCTCAAGCATGTACAGATAGACCTGAAATGGTAACTAATTTTGGGGAAAAAGTGTTTGCATCAAATCCATCAGAAAGTTTTAGAAGGTGGTTTAATGATATTGGTTTTAGTGCATCAGGGATAGGAACAATTGGAACAGCTGTAGCTTTAAGAGATGAAGAACTATTTAATGATTTAAAATGTGTAAGAGTGCCTACAGGTATATTCCATGGAAAATTAGACCAAGTTTGCCCATATGAATTTGCAGTTTTTATGAATGAAAGGATAGAAGACTCAGTTTTATATACTTTTGAGTATAGCGGTCATGCTATATTCTATGATGAGCTTAAATTATTTAATCAAGAATTTTTACAGTTTTTAGAGGAATAGAAATATTTTATTAATAATTAAAGATATGATGATGTTATATAAAAGGGGCTGTCTCAAAATAGAGAAAGGCCTCTTTTTCATTGTTGAAATGATGAAAATATAGTTGATTAGTTGATTTCATACAAAAAAGAGTGCCTCATAAATTAAAAAGTTCATTTTGAGACACCTCCTTTATTTTTTTTGGTAGAAAATATTACCAAATAGCATAAAATATGACTTTTAAGATTTAAAATTTTTTCAAAAAGTGCTACAATAAACCAAATTGTTGTTTTCTATATTCAGTAAGCAGGAGGTGGTGATATGAAAAAACATAATATTTTATTTGTATCAACTGATGACAAAATAAATATGGATATCTCAGAACAATTAGAAAATATTTTTGGAGAATTTTGCAATATAGATAATATGGTTTACATAGATAAAATAAATATAGAGATATTAAAGTATGAATTAATAGTATGTTCAGATAATGATATAAAAGAATATATACACAATAATATTGATAAAAATATACCTATTGTGATAATACATCGTACAATAAATATTGAACATATAAATCAGATAATTAGCATAGAAAATGATTCTGAAGTTATGGTTATAGATGATTATAAGGAGTCAGCAGATGAAACAGCTAAGATAATTAAAAAGTTAGGTTTAATTCATATTAATCTTATACCATATTATCCAGGGTGTGATAAGGTAAATTGCGAGGTTGGAATTATTACAGGTAGTAGAAATAATGTGCCACAAAATGTAAAACAAATAATTGATATAGGTGATAAAATAATCGATATAAATACAGTCATAGAAATTTTTACAAAACTTAATATATCAATAGATAAATTACATATTATTAAAGAAAAATATAATGAAGATACTGTAAGTGGATATAGGTATTATACAACTATGAACAAAACTATGAAGAGTTTCTTAGAGATTATTGATGAAGGAATAGCCTCTATTGATAAATTAGGCAAATTTATATACTGTAATAAAATATTCTCAAATCTAGTTGGAATAGACCAAAATAAAATTATATCTAATAACTTTATGGATTTGTTTAGTGACAAGGTTGTTAAAAAAATGTTTTTTCAAGAGGATGAAGTTAATGATGAAGTAGTAAATCTAAATAATAAAAAACTTATAATTAATAAGGTAAATGTATACGAAAATCATGAACGTGTAAAGAGTATTATAAGTATTAAAGACATAAGTGATATACAAACACTTGAAGATAAAATCTATAATAAATTTCAGACAAAAGGATTCGTATCAAAGTACACATTTGAGAATGTTGTGGGTGAAAGTAAGATAATAAAAGAAAAGATTAATATTGCAAGGAAAATAGCAGCTACAGATTTTTCAGTTTTAATACTTGGAGAAAATGGAACTGGAAAAGAGATATTTGCTCAAGCAATACATAATGAATCTCTGAGAAAGAATAAACCATTTATTGCAGTTAACTTATCTTCTTTATCAGATACTCTTATTGAAAGTGAACTTTTTGGCTATGAAGAAGGAAGCTTTACAGGAGCAATAAAAGGTGGAAAAATGGGGATATTTGAAAGAGCTCATACAGGGACAATTTTTTTAGATGAAATAGGTGACATATCCTTAGATGTACAACAAAGGCTTTTAAGAGTTTTACAAGAAAAAGAAGTTATGAGAATGGGTGGAAGTAAAATCATACCAATAGATGTTAGAATTATAGCTGCAACAAATAAAAATTTAAAACAGAAAATTAAAGAAGGTTCTTTTAGAGAAGATTTATATTATAGGATTAATGTACTACATATAGAAATACCTAAACTTAGAGAGCGAAAAGAAGATGTACCTCTTATAAGTGAGTATTTTTTAAATGAAATAAACAGTAATAAATGTTTTACAGAAAAATCAATAGAGGCATTAAAATTATATAAGTGGCCAGGCAATGTAAGAGAGCTTAAAAATTTAATATATTATATTGATACTATAGTAGAAGAAGATATCGTGGACTATGAACATTTACCAGAACAATTTAAATTTGAAGAAAATAATATTTTAGTCAATGAAAAGTTTGATTCAATTATTTTGGATTTTAAACAATCGAATTCTTTAAATGAAAGTATTTGTATATTGAAGAATATAGAAATTTGGAATAATAAAAATATATCATTAGGAAGAAATAAATTACAAGAAATCTTAAAAGAAAAAGATGTTATCTTGAGTGTAGACCAAATAAGACAGAGAATAGATAAATTAAAAAATCATGGATTGTTATTATCTGGTATAAAAAAACAGGGTAGCTTTATAACTAATGAAGGTAAAAATTTTATATCGTATGTAAAAATAAAGGGGAAAATATAGGGTGTCAAAAGAAAAAAACACCTTAAAAATCCCCTATAATAGTTTGAAATAAATAAAGATAATTTTGAATATTAATATAATTTTTAAAATAGTGAATTAAAAATAAAAAAACATTTCTAATAAACAGTAGTAAATCGTCAATTTATTACTGTTTTTATTTTTATAATAATTGAGTATACAATTAAAATTTATATTTTGGCATGTTAATTGCTCTATAGTGTAAATATAAAAAATTGTAGAACTTGGAGGAAATTATTATGAAATCAGCTTATAAAGGATATGAAGCCTATAGTTATTTGGAAAAGGGAAAAGATATTTCATCTATTGAAATGTGTAAGGGAGACAAGAGAGTTGATGAGTATCTTATTGAGTTAGATGATATTCAAGAAGCAAAGGTTAAAAGTATTGTAGATGAAAAAGTATTTATATCTTTACATGAACATCCTGTTTTATTTCCAGAATATTTAGAAAGAGATATATTTGAATACAATAGAGAAGGTAAACAAAGATGTGCTTATGAGGCATTATCAAGAGGGTATTATGATGCTATATTTGATAATTTAATGGATGGTGTATGTACAATAACATCTAATTCAGGATGGAAATGGGATGATATATTAATTGATTTAGGTATGAGATTATGTGACTTAGCTCATCAAGATTTTGTTATAAAGTGTGAAAAAGTAGAAGATATATATATAGCAAAAAAAGAAGGAAAAGTAGCTTTGATACCTACCCTAGAAGGAGCTGCACCAATAGAAAATGAACTTGATAGAATAGATATTCTATATGGATTTGGCATAAGGTTAATGGGTATAACATACAGCGAATCTAATGCATTGGGTTCAGGATTGAAAGAAGAAAAAGATGGTGGACTTACGAATTTTGGTAGAAAAGCTGTTGAAAGAATGAATAAGATTGGAATGGCTATAGATTGTTCTCATGTTGGAGTTCAAACGACACTTGATGTTATAGAACACAGTAAAGACCCAATAATATTGAGTCATGTTGGGGCAAGAAGTCTATGGAACACAAAGAGATTGACTCCAGATGAAGTACTAATAGCATGTGCTAAAAAGGGTGGGGTTATAGGTGTAGAAGCAGCACCACATACTACAATAACTGAAAAAAACAAAGAACATTCAATAGAGTCATTTATGGAACATTTTGAGTATATTAAAAGTTTAGTAGGGATAGACCATGTAGCTTTTGGACCGGATACAGTATACGGTGACCATGTTAAATTACATTCAGTGTTAGCTGCTAAATTTGATATAAAAAAGATAACTGGCACAAAGGAACATCCTAAAGTAGAGTATGTGAAAGGTCTTGAAAATCCAACTGAAACTTCAAAAAATATTGTTAGATATTTAGTAAAACATGGATATAGTGATGAGGAAATAGAAAAGGTGTTGGGTGGAAACATACTTAGAGTGTTGAATAAGGTCTGGAAATAAGGTTTAAATATTTTAATAAAATTTGAGGATTTATAGGGAGGTTTTTTGCAATGGATTATTTAAAATTAGCCAATCATCCACTTTTGTGGATAGCAAGTACAGTAGCTGTGTCAATAGTAGTAGTACAATCTCTTGTATTTGCTATAAAATCTTGTAAAGTTGGGAAGACGATGGGGATAACTGACAAGCAAATAAAATCAGCTGTTAAGAGTAGTGCTATTTCAGCTATAGGCCCATCAATGACTATATTTGCTGGGATGGTTTCACTTATAGTAACTATGGGTGGACCTATAGCATGGATGAGATTATCATTTATAGGTTCTGTAATTTTTGAATCTATGTCAGCTGGATTTGGAACAGATGCACTAGGGATAACTTTGGGTTCTCCTGAGATGACAAAAGTAGCATTTACAAATGCAGTTTGGACTATGATATTAGGTTCTTTAGGGTGGATAATATTTACATTATTATTTGGGCATAAGTTAGATAAAATAACGAATGTTATTTCTAGTGGTAAGAAATCATTTATACCAATAATATCTGTAGGAGCAATGTTAGGTTCATTTGCATACTTAAATGCTGATAGAGTATTGTGTTTTGACAATGGAACAATTGCTTGTATAAGTGGGATGATAATAATGGTAATACTATGTATGATTGAAAAAAAGAAAAATATAAAATGGCTGAGAGAGTGGGGTCTTACCATATCAATGTTTAGTGGAATGATAATAGGTTCAATAATATAAGGGGGGAGTTTTATGAGTAAAGTAAAATCTATATACAACGAAGAGTACTTACCTTTTATGATAAGGTATGGGAGATTGACATTATCTTTAGGTATTATAGCAGCATTAGTTCCTGGAATAATTTTAAGTTTTGGATTTGGTCTTATGCCTCCAATATCAGCATTATTAGCAAGTACAATGGCAATCGTTAGTATGAGTGCACCAAACTACATAATAGAGCCAGTTTCTTATTCACCAATTTTAGGAATACCAGGAACTTATATGAGCTTTCTTTCTGGAAATATATCTAATATGAGACTGCCATGTTCAATAGCAGCTCAAAAAGCAGCAGAAGTTGAATCAGGAACTGAAGAGGGTTCAATAATATCTACTATAGGAATAGCTGTATCTATTCTAGTAAATATAAGTATTTTGACTTTTGGAGTAATTTTAGGAGGAAGTGTATTGTCTAAAATACCACCTGAAGTAGTAGAAAAATTGAATTTAATTTTACCAGCTTTGTTTGGGTCAGTATTTGGACAAGTTTTTTTACAAGATAAAAAGCTAGGATTAGTAGCAATTGTAATAGCTGTATTAACTATTATATTATCAAAGCAAGGTATAATACCACAGTCTTTAGTAGTTCTTATATGTGTATTTGGTACTATATTGATTGCAAGAGTTATGCATAAAGATAAACTTAAGGACTAGTAAAAAAGATAAACTTAGAGGCTAGTAAAATTAAAAAAGTAAAAAGTTTAAAATATAAAGAATTATAGTAAAGGCTACTGCAATAAAATTATATTTTAAGGGGTGAATAATGTGGTATATGATTTAGTTTTAAAAAATGGATTTATAGTAGATGGTACTGGACAAAATGGTTTTTATGGAGATATAGCGATAAAAAATAACTTAATAGTGAGAATAGATTCTGAGATAAATGATGATACAAATAAAATGATAGATTGTCATAAAAGAGTTGTAACACCTGGATTTATTGACCCTCATGTTCATGAAGAAATAGTAGCAATATTAGATGGTAAATTTGAAAAATTCCTAAAACAAGGTGTTACAACAACTATAAATGGTAATTGTGGTCATTCTATAACACCATATTCTTCTGAAAATGTATATGAATATATGTATAAGAATGGTCTATTACTTGAAGAAGAAAAAAAGTATCTTATAGATAAAAATAAGCATTGGAATAGTTTTACAGGATATTGTGACCTTATATCTAATAGTGGAATAGCTATTAATATGGGATTTCTATTGGGTCATGGCACTATAAGATGGAGTGTTATGGGAGGGTCTAAAGATAGACCACCTACAGAAGAAGAAAAAATAGAAATTACAGAGATAATAAATGATGGTATGAAAAGTGGGGCTTTTGGAATATCTACTGGATTGGCATATATACCAAGTAAGTATGCTGATATTGATGAATTAGTTGAGATTGCAAAACTAATAAAAGAACATGATGGTATATATACGTCTCATATTAGGGATTACATAGGAAGATATAATGCAGTAAAAGAAACTATAGAAGTTGGTGAAAAAAGTGGAGCTAGAGTACAAGTATCCCATTTAAGCCCAGTTGAACTAGATGCATTTGATGAGATATTAAATGCTAGAGACAATGGTGTTGATATTATGGTTGATACAGTACCAAGAAGTTCTGGACATTGTATGAAGAAAAAAAGAGTACTTCAATTTATTATGGCAATATCATCTAGTTTGTTTGAATTAGGTATGGATGGCGTTATGGATGCCCTTAGGAATGAAGAAGGAAGAGCCCTGATATTAAAAGAGGCATTTATACTTGGAGATAGAGGAAGTATAATACTTCTAAATACCAATAATATTGATATGGAAAAGAAATCAATACGTGAAATAGCTATACAAAAAGGTATAGATGAGAATAAGTTATTACTAGATTTACTTTTAGATGGAGATGAAGAACTTATATTTTGCCTAGGAGGAATGTACAGGGGAGATTTTCCTGATAAATTACATGATAAAAAGATAATAAATAATCCATTTGTTATGGTTGGTTCAGATTGTTTGTTTAGTGTAGGTGGAGATATGTCATGGTTTGAGCTTCAAAGAAGAGGGGCATTTCCAATTTTCTTTGATATGTATAAAAAATCAGGTGTTAGATTGGAAGAAGTAGTAAGAAGGGTAACTTCATTGCCAGCTAACCAGTTTAAAATAAAGGATAGAGGTATACTTAAAGAGGGTAAAATAGCTGATATAACAGTAATTGATATGGAAAACTACAGCTACCCTAGGTCTGAAGAGATTGACTTCTCAAATCCACAGTTATTAGCTAGAGGTGTTGAATATGTAATTGTAAATGGGAAAATTGCATTAGAAGAAGGTAAAGTTACTAAAAATCAATGTGGTGAAGTATTAAAAAGATAAAATATTAAAAAATAATAAAAATTTAGAAATTAAATAAATAGATAGTAAAAAAACGAAGTTTGAATATTATTTAAATAAAAATCACTCTTCGTTTTTTTATAATAGTATTAAATCTTAATTTATATGGACAATAAAAAGCATGTACAATAAGAAATGTACAAAAAATAATTTACTTTTATAATAAAAAAATTGAGATTTTTATTTATTGAAATATGTAGAAAAATTGGGAAAATAAATGGTTATAATTTTGAAAAAGAAATTTTTTGTAAGTAGATAAAGATAAACTTCTTCTAGAAAATGTTAAAAAAATATCTAGCAAAAGAGAGTTTCAATATCAGAGAATGAGAAAATAATAAAAAATAGTTATTACTTTTTATATATATTAAAATAATATTATATTATAAAATATATATACTATGTCTAATTTAATTAAATAAACGATAAAATATTTATATTTATCCAATAATTAAGATTTTTATGATATTTAATAAATGTTAGTTACTATTTATTATTTATTATATTTACTGAAATAGCGTTATATGGCGAAAATAAGAGGTTGCATATATTTTATAGAAATAAATATTAAAACGAATATTGATAAAAAAATAACGTAAATTTAAAAATTAAAGTGTTTTAATACTGATTTTATTCTACAGATTGATTATTATTTTTACTTTAATAATTCTAAATAAAACTAAAATTAAATTATCAGAATAATCTTGACAGTCTAAAATCGTGACTGTATAATACAATTAAAAATCGGATTAATTACCTAGCTTACAAAAAATAAAAATAATGCTAAAAGCAAACGTTTTATTTTTTTAGTAACTAATCCTCCGCCACTCCTTAAATTAGAGCTTTTCTAATTTCAAAATGTATTACTAAAACTTCATAATGTAACTGTGCAATATTTATTAGGCTCTAACTTTTAAGGTTACTAATAATTTATTACATGGCTCCATACATTTGGCGGCAATGGCGGGAGCGATAAGGGGTAAGATATGGAAAATTACAAGTATGGATTTAATGACAAGCCAAAGCTTCTAACAGCAATACCACTTAGTATGCAACATGTTTTTTCTGCTTTTGCAGGTACTATGTCGGGTGCCATTTTAGTAGCTGTGGGCATGGGTCTCTCACTAAGTGAGACTGCATTTTTGATTCAATGTTCGATGTTGATTGCAGGGGTGAGCACCATACTGCAATCTATGGGAATTGGACCAATAGGGTCACGGTTGCCAATTGTTACTGGTGGAAGTTTCACCTTTGTAGCACCATTAATTGCCTTAAGTACAAATAATGATGTTGGTATTGCTGGAGCTTTTGGAGCAGTACTTGTAGGAAGTCTAGTTTTAACTTTAGTAGGACCTCTTGCAGTAAAATATTTACATAAATATTTTACACCTACAGTTACAGGAAGTGTTGTTTTGGCAGTAGGTTTATCACTTATGAGCTCTTCATTTGACTATGCAGTATCTTTTGATGCTCATGGACCTAATGTAGTTGCTAATTTTTCTTTAGCTGTATTTACATTGTTGTTGACACTTATTTTAAATCAATTTGGAAAAGGTTTTCTCAAAGTAGCATCCATAATAATTTCAATAGTAATAGGCTATGTAGTAGCAGTAATATTTGGTATGGTTGACTTTTCTAGTATGGCACAAGCAAATTGGTTTGCAGTGCCAAAGCCTATATACTGGGGATTGGAGTTCAACTTGGGCGCTATTATAACCATATGTACAATTCATATTGTGACAGTTATGGAAATAATAGGAGATACGACAGGGGTTGTTAGTTCTGTTGAAAACCGTCTACCTACGCAAAAAGAATTGATGAGAGCTGTTAGAGCAGATGGAGTTGGAAGTTGTTTTGCAGCTTTGTTTAATGGGCTTCCAGTCATATCAGGTAGTCCAAACATAGGAATAATTTGTATGACAGGAGTTGCAAGTAGGTACATAGTAGCACTTGGGGGAGTAATGTTAGGTATATTAGCATTTTTCCCAAAGTTTGCCCAAATATTAGCTTTAACACCAGACCCAGTTATTGGAGGTACATTAGTTATGATGTTTGGAACAATTGCATCATCAGGTATTAAGGTTATTGGAATGGGAAAGATGACAAATCGTAACATAACAATTTTAGCAGTTTCGCTGGGCATTGGTATGGGTGGTTATTTTAATCAAGCTGCATTAGCATTTTTACCAAGCATTGTAGTCACTTTAATGACTGGTATATCTGGAACAGCTCTATTATCTTTAATACTAAATATCGTATTGCCTAAGGAAAAAGAGGATGTAGTGGAAAGTAAAGTAAGTTGTAAAGCTTAGAGAACGTAATTCTAAAGGATATCCAAGAAGGAGCGCCTTGCTTCTATTTTTTTTACCAAAAATAGGATTGAACTTTGAAGGAAACCTAATAGCTTGCATTTGAGCAGAATATAATCTGAAAGGATATCCAAGAAGGAGCGCCTTGCTTCTATTTTTTTTACCCAAAAACCTTAAAAAACTAAATAATCAAAAGATATGATACTCATTTTAATAAAAGTATAATCTGAAAGGATATCCAGGAGGAGCGCCTTGCTCCTCCTTTTTTAACAGTAATTATGGATTTTACTTGTCAAATGAGTGTAAATAACTTGGATAAATTATTAATCAAAGATTAAATTTCATAGAAAATATTAAAAATTAAATTATGTGGAGAGAAGGTGGAGATTATAGATGTTATTGAGCTTGATATAAATGGCAGATTGAGAGAGGTGAGTATAAAAAAAAGTTGGACTTTACTTTATGTTTTAAGAGAAGTGTTTAATTTAACTGGAAGTAAGTGTGGATGTAGTACTGGTGATTGTGGAGCTTGTAAAATAATTTTAGATGGAGAAGCAGTTAATTCATGTTTGATTCTAGCAAGAAATGCAGTTGGGAAAAAGATATTGACAATTGAAGGGTTGTCAGATGGTATCAATATACATCCAATTCAACAAGCATTTATTGATTGTGGAGCTGTTCAATGTGGGTATTGCACTCCAGGGATGATAATGTCGGCAAAAGCCCTGTTAGATAAAAATCCAAATCCTTCTGAGGAAGATGTTAGAAAGTCTATAGACAATAATCTTTGCAGATGTACAGGATATGTAAAAATTGTTGAGGCTATACTTTTATCAGCAAAAAGGATGGGGGGTATAACCTGTGAGTAATAATTTTAAAGTTATTGGTGAAAGAGTCCCAATAAGAGATGCTGTACTTAAAGCTACTGGCCAACTTAGATATACTGCAGATATGAAAATTCCAAATATGCTTTATGCTAAGGTTTTATTCAGCCCTATAGCGCATGCAAAAATTAAAAAAATAGACACATCAAAAGCTGAGAAATTAGAAGGTGTAAAAGCTATAGCCACTTATAAAAACTCACCTCAAAAAGCCTTTAATAGTGCCATGAGATTTTATGAACATGAGTTGCCAGAGGTTGAACATATCTTTGATGATACTGTTCGTTTTGTGGGTGATAAAGTTGCAGCCGTTGCAGCTGAAGATTTACAAACGGCTGAAAAAGCATTGAAGCTTATTGAGGTTGAATATGAAGAATTACCCTCAGTATTTAATCCAGAAGAAGCAATACAAGAGGGTGCATATCCAATACATAAAGGGGGAAACAAGCTTGCAGTAAATGTACAGCAGTGTGGAAATATTGAAGAAGCCATGAAAAAAGCTGATTATATTTTTGAAGATAAGTATACACTTCCAGCTATACATCATGGTGCAATAGAAACTCATGTGGCGATTGCAGATTATGATTACAGTGGCAAACTTACTGTTTACAGTCCTAATCAAAACACTTTTGGATTTAGGATAATCTTATCTAAGTTATTTGGATTACCAATGAATAAAGTTAGACTAGTAAGTCCAGCTATTGGAGGAGCTTTTGGAGGTAAATTAGAGATTACAATTGAGCCAATTGTAGCATTATTAGCAAAACTGTCAGGGAGGCCAGTCAAACTAGAACTTAACAGGAGAGAAACTATTGCTTCGACAAGAACTAGACATGGCGCAGTTGTATATCTAAAAACGGGTGTTATGAAGGATGGTCAAGTTATAGCACAAGATATGAAAGTTCTGACAAATACAGGAGCATATGCATCAAGTGCTTTAAATGTAATTGGAGCAATGAGTCATAAAGTGTTTAAAGCATATAAGATTGAAAATATGAGATATACGGGGATACCAGTGTATACAAACACACCAATTGCAGGAGCAATGAGAGGGTATGGTTCTCCACAAGCTTTTTTTGCTCAACAATCCCAACTAAATAAAATTGCAAAAAAACTAAATATGGATATTTTAGATTTACAGCTTAAGAACTTAGTCGAACCAGATGGAATAGATCAAAGATTTAAAAGTCCTCATGGAAATCCAAGACCAATAGATTGTATAAAAAAAGGTGCTGAAATGTTTGACTGGAAAAAACAAATTAGACAGCAAAATGAATCAAATGGTAGATTTTTGATTGGTGTAGGTATGGCAGTTGGTTCACATGGAAATGGATGCTTTGGAGCACATAGGGATATAACAGCTTTAATGTTGAAAATGAATGAAGATGGTTCAGCTGTATTATATACAGGTACTCATGATATGGGAAATGCATCTGTAAGTGTTCAAGTACAAATTATATCTGAAGTACTTGGAATAAGCCAGGAAAAAATAGAATGTATACAGGCAGATACAGAAGCATCACCATGGAATTTAGGAGATTACGCAAGCAGAGGAGTTTTTGTATCTGGAAATGCAGCTTTAAAAGTAGCAAATTCAGTAAAAAAAGAACTTTTAAAGGAAGCATCCCAACTTTTAAAAGAGGATGAAGAATATATAGAATTTAAGGATGATAGAGTCTATTCTATCAAAAATAACAACAAACAAGCCACTTTATGTGATGTCATGATACATGCTCAAAAGGTAAGTTTAAGAGAGATTATAGGAGCTGAAACTTTTGCATCTCAAACTGGAGCAAGTTCATATGGTGTACATTTTGCTAAAGTTGAGGTCGATACTAAACTGGCAAGTGTAAGAGTTTTGGAATATGTTGCAGTTCATGATGTAGGGAAAGCTTTAAACCCAATGTCTGTAGAAGGTCAGATTGAAGGAGCAATTCAAATGGGAATAGGATATGCGTTGACTGAAACACTTGAATTTGACAATAGAGGAAAAATAAAAGCTAATTCATTTCGCTCGTATCATATGATAAAGGCTAGTGAAATGCCCCAAATAAAAGTTGGCCTGATAGAATGTGGAGAACCTGGAGGTCCATTTGGAGCTAAGAGTATAGGTGAATGTTCTGTTGTACCATCAGCACCAGCAGTAGCAAATGCAGTATCAAACGCATTAAATTGTGATTTTTATAGTTTGCCAATAAAGAAAAGTATTTTACTAGATAATATAAATATTTAATGTTGCTTTATACAAAAGAAATTAGTTATACAAAGTAAAAAGATATTTATTTAAAATACTTTAGATATTAAAATGTAAGACCTTTTTCTAAATGTAAGTTTAAATTATATAAATGTAGAGGGTGTGATGAATTTTGAATTTAAGGTTTAAAGATAAGGTTGTTGTGATAACAGGAGCAGGGCAGGGGTTAGGAGCAGGATTTGCTTTAGATTTTGCTATCGAAGGAGCAATAGTAGTCTTAATTGGTAGAACCAAAAGCAAATTGGATAATGTTGCAGAACAAATCATTAAATCTGGAGGTAAAGCTTTTGTTTCAGTTTGTGATGTAAGTAAACCTAAAGATGTAGAAGTTTGTTTTAGTGAGGTAATAGATAAATTTGAGAGTGTAGATGTATTGATTAATAATGTTGCTCTCCATAAATCAGCTCCAGTAGTTGATACTACAATTGAAGATTGGGATGCTCAGATAAAGACTAATTTAAGTGGAACTTTTTATTGTACTAAGGCTGTCCTTAGAACAATGATTGATAAAAAGTATGGAAAAATAATAAATATTAGCTCTACAGCAGCAAAACACTTTTTTCCAGGCTTTGGAGCATATGCTGCTTCTAAAGGAGGAATGGTAAGTTTTACTCAAACATTATCTGAAGAAGTAAAAGAGTATGGAATCAATGTAAATGCGATATATTTAGGGATGACTAACACTGAATATACAAGAAAAAGATTTAACTATGATGATGCAGTTACGATACCGCTTGAAGAAATGTTGCAAGTGGAAGAAGTATCAAAAGTTGTAACTTTCTTAGCATCTGATGAAGCAAGTCCAATAATGGGAGCTGCAATTGATGTATGTGGTAAGAAAGCATAAAAATATATATTGAGAGGTATAAAGATGATAAGTTTAAACAAGAAAGCTATGGTGGTAGTGAGAGAGATAATAGAAGATGCAGAAGCATTGGGATGTGAAATTATTAAGATGGATTGTGGAGCAACTATAATTGATATGGGCTTAAATTGTAGTGGAAGCTGGAAAGCAGGTGTTTTATTTACTAGGGCTTCTATAGGTGACCTAGGAACAGTGTCATTAGGAGATTTTAAATTAAATGATGAATATTCTTTCTCAGCAGTTGAAGTATTTATAGATAAACCATTGATTGCATGTATGGGTTCACAGATTGCTGGATGGAAACTTGGAGAAGGTGAATTTGCAACTATTGGGTCAGGACCAGCAAGAGCTTTAGCAAGAGTTGAATCAGACTGGTATTTTGAAATGACTCCATATAAAGATACTTATCATGAGGCAGTTTTATGTATCCAAGATATAAAATATCCCAATAATGAAACAGTCTTAGAGGTTGCAAATGCTTGTAAAGTAAAACCAGAAGACACATATATATTAATTTCACCAAGTACATGTATTGTAGCATCAATGCAAGTATCAGCAAGAATCATTGAGCAAGTATGTCATAAGATGTTTGAAAAAAACTTTGATGCAGGTCAAATTGTACTTGCGAGAGGAAAAGCACCAATAGCACCTATAGTAAAAGATGAACTTAAGACTATGGGAAGAATAAATGATGCATTGATTTATGGTAGTGAAACTGAGTTTTGGGTAGATTCAACTGATACTGCCATTGCAAAGACTATACACCAGTTAGCAGGGAAAACGTCATCTCCAAATTATGGGGAATTGTTTGAAGATGTATTTGTGAAGGCAGGAAGAGACTTTTTCTATGTAGACCATGATGTACATTCAATAGGCAAAATACAAATACATAATATAAACACTGGAAAATCATTTTCGGCAGGAGAAATAAATTATTCAGTACTCGAAAAAAGTTTCTTAAAATAAACAATTTAAAAATTTATTGATTCAGGGGGAGATAAGATGGCATTAGGTAAGTTAAGATTAGAAAAATTATACCGTGACATGGTTATGATTCGAAGATTTGAAGAAGTAATAGAAATATATGCTGCCAATGGAACAATACCAGGATTTGTTCATTTAAGTATAGGGCAAGAGGCTTGTCAAGCAGGTATAGTTGATGCACTTAGAAAAACAGATTATAAATTTCCAGACCATAGAGGTCATGGAACTATAGCACTTTGTGGTACTGACCCAAAACTTGTAATGGCAGAAATTTTTGCTAAGGCTACAGGGATAAATGGTGGTAGAGGCGGTTCAATGCATATAAATGATATTGAATGTAGAAATATGGGATTTAATGGAATACAAGGTTCAACTATGGTAACTTGTCTTGGTACAGCTTTTGCATCTGTGTATAAAGAAACAGATGATGTTACAGCAGTATTTCTAGGAGATGGAACTTTAGGAGAAGGAGCTTGCCACGAAAGTCTTAATATGGCAGCAACATGGAAGCTTCCTATAATATATTGCCTACTTAATAATCAATATGCTATATCTACACACTATACAGATTCACATCCTCAAAAAGAGTTAAAAACTTGGGGTGAGGGATATGAGATTCCAAGTTTTAGGGTAGATGGAAATGATGTAGAAGCAGTAATTGAGATAGTGGAAATAGCAGCAGATAGGGCAAGAAAAGGTGAAGGTCCAACTTTAATAGAGTTTCTTACTTATCGTTGGCAAGGTCATTTTGCAGGAGACCCAGCAGCATATAGACCAGAAGAAGAAGTTAAGTATTGGAAAGATAGGGACCCAATAAAATTAACTAGAAAGATACTTATTGAAAGAGAAGGCATGTCAGATGAATCACTTAAGCAAATAGAAGAAGAAATAGAGGCTGATGTTCAAGAAATGCTGAGATTCTCATTGGAGAGTCCATCACCAGATATTAAAGATGCAGTTACACACACATATGTTGATAGAGAGGTGGAGATAAGATAATGGGAAGAAAACTTTCATATGGAATGGCAATAAATGAAGCACTTCATCAAGCTATGGAAAATGATGATAGAGTTTTTATACTAGGTGAAGATGTAGCTAAAATGGGTGGAGATTTTGGAATTACCAAAGGAATAATGGCTAAATGGCCAAATCGAATAAAAGATACAGCGTTATCAGAATCAGCTATATTAGGATTATCAAATGGTGCAGCACTTTGTGGGTTAAGACCAGTTCCAGAGATAATGTTTGCAGATTTTTTGGGAGTTTGTTTTGACCAACTTGTAAATAATGCAGCAAAATTAAATTTTATGTTCCAAGGAAAAGCACATTGTCCAATTACTGTTCGTGCTGTACAGGGAGGTGGTATACGCTGTGCATATCATCATTCAGTTTGTGCAGAGTCATGGTTTATGAACACTCCTGGACTTGTAGTAGTTTCACCAACAACACCTTATGAAGCTAAAGGGATGTTGCTTTCAGCTATAAAAAACGATAATCCTGTATTATTTTTAGAACATAAGATGCTATACAATGTCAAAGGGGAAGTGCCAGTTGAGCCATATGAGATTCCTCTATATGAAGCTGAGATTGAGAAAACTGGAAGTGATATTACTATAGTAGCTACTCAAATGATGTTAGGATTAGCACATAAAGCAGCAAGTCAACTTGAAAAAGAAGGGATTGATGTAGAGATAATCGACCTTAGAACTGTATTTCCTTATGATAAAAAAACTATAGTAGAGTCAGTTGCGAAAACTAGTCGATTGGTTATTGCTCAAGAAGGTCCAAGAGTTGGAGGATGGGCAGCTGAAATATCTGCAATGATAAATGAAGATGTATTTGAGTACCTAAGTGCACCGATAAAAAGAGTTACATCAATTGATGCTCCAGTAGCATATGCACCAGTTTTAGAAGATTTTGTTTTACCAAAATTAGAAAATCTAATTAAGGCTTGTAAGGAAGTTATGCAATATTAGTCAGGGGAGGATAAACAATGATTACAGAGGTTAAGATGCCTAAGTTTGGTCTTTCTATGGAGGAAGGAACAATTGGCACATGGTTGATTGAAGAAGGAAGCGTAGTAAATAAGGGTGATGAAATTTTAGAAGTTGAAACTGATAAGATTACTAATACTGTTGAAGCGCCAGAAAGTGGGGTATTGAGAAAAATATTTTTTGAAGAGGGCGATATTGCTAATTGTGGAGAACTAATTTGTATAATTGCAGAAGCTAATGAAGATATTAGTGGATTTGATTTGATAGATAAAACTGATAATGAAAAAGAGGCAGATATTTTAAATTTAGAAAATACAACTAAGGCAAAAGGTTTAAATATAGAGAAAAGAATAACTCCGAGAGCTAAAAAAATAGCTGAGGAAAAAGGAATTAACTATTCAAATATAGAGGGAACAGGAATACATGGTGCAATAACAATTGATGATTTGAAAAATTTTATGAACAGTAATTCAGTAGAAGAAGTTATGAAAGTCAATAAAAATAAAGTAGTAGAAAAAGAAGTACGGCAAGAAGTTACTCCTATTTCTCACGTTAATAACATTAAGGTAAATATAGGGGAAAATGATTTGGTAACTAAGATGACACCAATGCAAAATGTAATAGCAAAAAAAATGCATGAGAGTTTGTTGACAACAGCTCAAACTACAATTGCCACTGAATTAGAAATTACTAGCTTATCAAAAATATATAAAGGATTGAAAGAAAAGTATAAAAAAGTAGGAGTTAAATTAAGTTATACAGCTCTTATAATAAAGGCTGTAGCTGAAGCTCTTGAAAATCATCCTAAACTTAGAACGCAAATAGTTGATGAAAATCATTTTAAAATAAGTAACGAAATTAATATAGGTGTAGCTGTAGACATTCCAAATGGCTTGGTGGTACCTATAATAAAAAATGCAAATTTAAAAGATTTAAAAACAATATGTATTGAACTAAGTGATTTAAGTGAAAGAGCTAAAAATAACAAGTTAAATTCTGATGAAATGAGTAATGGAACTATCACTATAACTAACTTAGGGATGTTTGGAATAACATACTTTACCCCAGTGTTAAATACACCAGAAAGTGCAATTTTAGGTATTGGAAGTATAATAGAAAAAGTTCTTGTAAAAGATGGTGCATTTTATGCTGGTTTAATAATGAATATGAGTTTAACTCATGACCATAGAGTAGTAGACGGAGCACCTGGAGCACGTTTTCTTCAAGAAGTTACACAAAATCTTTTGGATTTTAGATGGATGTAATTAAAATATATGTAAAATAATTTTATAGTACACCAGTAATCTGACAGATAGTTTGTTATGCGTTTCTCGAAAGATTTTTTCTCTCCAAACTATCTGTCAAAATCAAGACATAGCAAAAAATTATATGGAGGTTACTGCATGAGAAAAGTAGATTTGATAATTAAAAACGCTTATCTAATTTCAATGAATAATGAGAGGGAAATACTAAATGATGCTTGTATAATAATTGAAAAGAACAAGATAATTGATATAGGAAAGACGAATTTACTAGAAGAATACATCTCTGAAAAAATTATAGATGCTAGAGGTAAATTTGTTTTACCTGGATTTATAAATACTCATTCTCATCTATTTCAGACTTTGTTAAAGGGATTAGGAAGAGATAAACTGTTGTTAGACTGGCTTGATAGCTCTGTTAGAAGGGCTATACATAAAATAGATGAAGAATGTTGCTATTATGCAGCCTTAACAGGATGTATAGAAGCAATTAGAACAGGCACAACTACTATACTTGACTATATGTACTGCCATGGAAAAGAAGGGCTTGATGATAGCATAATTCAAGCATTTGAAGACTTAGGAATAAGAGGAATACTTGGTAGAGGGTTTACAGACACAAGTAAATTTCCAAAAGAATTTGGCTGTACTTATCATGATACAGAACAAAAGTTTTTTGATGATGTTAGAAGATTAGAGAAAAAATATAGAGACCACTCGAGAATAAGTTTAGCATTAGCTCCTGGAATTATATGGGATAACACAGAAGAAGGATACAAAGAAATGAGAAATATAGCCAATGAGCTTCATATTCCAATAACTATGCATTTACTTGAAACTGAGGACGATGATAAATACTGTTTAGAAGATAGAGGTATGAAGACTGTACCATATCTTGAAAAAGTAGGAATTTTAGGACCTGACTTTATTGCAGTTCACTGCATACAAATGTCAGATGAAGACATAGAACTATTTAAAAAATATGATGTTAAAATATCTCATAATCCAGTATCTAATATGGTTTTAGCGGCAGGAGTAGCACCAATTCCAAAGCTTATTGAAAATGGATTAACTATAAGTTTAGCTTGCGATGGTTCAGCGAGTAATGATACTCAAAATATGTTAGAAGTAATGAAAATGACTACATTATTACAAAAAGTTACTCATAGAGATGCAAAGCTTTTACCTTCGTCAAGTGTGCTGGAAATGGCAACACTTGGAGGAGCAAAATCCATAAATAAATTAGACTGCTTAGGGTCAATAGAGATAGGAAAAAATGCTGATATTATAATTTATAATCCATATAAAAGTGCAATTTCTATACCAGTTCACGACCCAATTAGTTCATTAATATATTCATCTACTCCAAATAATATAGAAACTTCTATTATAGATGGAAAAGTAGTTATGGATAATAACAAGATAGTTAATATAGATGAAGAAAAAGTAATATATGAAACTCAAAAAATATCAAGTAAGTTAATAGAGGATGTTGGTCTAGGAAATGTACAATGGGGAAAAAGAATTTATGGATTGTAAAAAATACTTGGGAGAGGGCGGTCAAAGTATGAATAAGCTTGAGTTTTTCAACATACCAAAAAATAATTTAAAAATAAATGTATTAAATAGAAATGAAAAGATATTAGACACTATAAAAGAAGAATCTAATGAAAATGTCTGTATACCAGATGCTTTAGAGTATTATACGGAGTTGTTTTTTCCAAAATCAAAAGATAAAAGACCATATATATTTTCATCTATGGTGCTTTCATCCGATGGAAAAATGGCATATGAAGACAATAAAGCAGGACCTTTAATTGGAAAAAATAATTTTGTTGATCCAGATGGAGCCTTGGCAGATTTTTGGGTTTTAAATGTTCTAAGAGCATATTCAGATGCTGTGATTATAGGGGCTAGAACGTTGCAAAATGAACCTGGGATAACATGTCATGTATTTGATGAAAGTTTGACACAGCAAAGAAAAGACTATTTAAATAAAAAATATCAGCCATGTGGAGTAGTAGTTTCTTTTGATGCTACAGATATTCCATTTGACCATTATACATTTAGAGTTGATAAGAGTCAGGAATATAAAATGGTTATAGCTACATCTCCAAATGGTTGGGATTATATAAAAGAAAATTCTCCTTTAAAACACAGATGTATAGGAAGCTTTAATTCAATTAAGGATGTTGATGATTATAAATTTGAAGAATTATACAAAGATTTTGATGTTTGTCCTGTAATTGTAACTGGTAAAGATAGTACTCCAGACTCTAAGATATTACTTTATGTACTTAAAAGTCTAGGGATAGAAAAAATGTGTATAGAATCTCCTTCATATTGTACTCATCTAATTGAAAATGAATTATTAGACGAATATTTTATGAATTATTCTATGGTATTTGTTGGTGGAAAAATGACTCCAGGTTGTACAACAGCTTATAGCTACTTAGAACATCCACATTCGGAATTATTGACAGTAGGAATGCATAGAAATAATTTTATTTTTACACGTCAGAAACTTTGCTATGGTATTAAAAATCAAGTAGATTTAACAAGCTATAAATATTGATACTAAAATTTTAATTATAGATATTAATATCTATAACTTAAAAGGAGGAAAAATAAATATGAACACTGATTTAATCGTAATTGGTGGTGGCCCAGGTGGGTATGTTGCAGCGATTCGAGGAGCTCAATTGGGGTTAAAAGTTGTAATTGTAGAAAAAAATGAATTTGGAGGTACTTGCCTAAATACAGGTTGTATTCCTACAAAAACACTATTTAAAGATGCACAGGTTTTAAATTATTTTAATCATGCTGAAGAATATGGGATAAAAGTTGATAAATACAAATTAGACTTGGAAAATGTGCAGAAAAGAAAGAAACATATAGTTAAGACATTAACTAGTGGTGTAAAAGGATTATTAAAAGCAAATAAAGTGACTGTAGAAAAGGGGGAAGCAAAGTTAATAGGTAAGGATTCTGTAGAAATAAAATTAGATGATGGTTCAAAGAAGATAATTAAAGGAAAAAATATTTTGATTGCATCTGGTTCAAAATCTTCTAAGCCTCCTATTAAAGGAATTGATTTAGAGGGAGTAATAACAAGTAAAGAAGCTTTAGAAGTAACTAATTTGCCTCAGAAAGTAGTAATAATTGGAGGAGGAGTTATAGGAATTGAGTTTGCAGGAATTTTAAATGAATTTGGTTCAGATGTAACTATAGTTGAGTTCTTGGATAATATAATTCCTATGGTTGATAATGAGGTATCTAATAGATTAACTAAACTACTTAATAAAAGGGGGATTAAAATACTACTTTCATCAAAAGTAGAAGAAATATTTAAGAGTGATAAAGAACTAGTAGTAGATATAAATAAGAATGGAGAAAAAACAAAGATTGCTTGTAATAATGTACTTGTATCTACAGGAAGAGAGTTAGATGTAGAAGGACTAAATCTAGATAATTTAGGCATCAAATATGATAAAAAGGGAATAAAAGTTGATGAAAATTACTGTACGTCTGTACCAGGTATTTATGCAATTGGAGATGTGATTGGAGGAATAATGCTTGCACATGTTGCATCTGAAGAAGGCAAAGTAGCTGTTGAACGAATTGTAGGGGAAAAAACAAGTGTAGATTATGATTTAGTACCAAATTCCATTTTTACTTTTCCAGAGGTATCTACAGTTGGATTGTCTGAAGAAGAAGCCAAAAATAAAAACTTAGACTATGTCGTTAGCAAATTTCAGTTTTCTGGCAATGGAAAGGCTCTTACAATGAATGATTCAGATGGTATGGTTAAGGTAATTGCTTCAAAAGATAAGACTACAATATATGGTGTTCATATCATAGGGCCCAATGCTAGTGATTTAATTCATGAAGCTGTAATTGCGATGAAAGCAATGTTGACAGTTGAAGAAGTTGCCAGTACTATGCATGGACATCCAACTTTACCAGAAGCTTTTGCAGAAGCTACTATGGGAATAGTAGGTAAAGCAATACACATACCTCCTGTTAGAAAGTAAAATTATAAGAAGTAAATAAAAAGTAATTATATGTAAGAGCATTATGTTGAAAGTATTTAAATAAAAAATCATTTGAATAAAAAAGTAGTCAAATATTAAAGAGGGAAGTATATAATATGAAATTAAAATCATTTGAAAGACCTTTATTTATTGAAGAACTAACTTTTAGGATAAATACTGAATTAATAGAAAAGTACTTACAATTAGATTATGAGATTTGGGTTAAAGGTCTAGAATTATTAGAAGGATTTGCTGGTTCTGAGATATGGATTAGTGAAAGTAATCCAGAAGAAATAACATCAATAATATATTGGACAGATTATAAGTACTATAAAAATATTGATAAAGACTGGCTAAGTGATAGAAAGAAAAGAATGTCTGAATTAATGGGAGAAGGAAATTTAGAGTTTGTAAGAGCAGAGCATGATGTCAATAAAAAGTATAAGCTTAGAGAATATAAATAATAAGATTAAGTGCACTGAACAACTATACATAAATAATACTTTAGTTAAAATAAATATCATTTAAGTTAAGAATTAACTAGATTAAGATGTGTATAGCTCAAAATTAATTGTTAATAAATTCATGGTCGTAAAGAAAAATAAAATTTATGGGAGGATTTATTTTATGAAAGAGCACGATACATCAAAATTTCATCTAGAGGGAAAACCGCCTTTAAAAGAAGCTTTACCTTTAGGATTACAGCATTTTGTTTCAATGATAGCTGGTAATATGGTTCCAGCTATGCTTATATCGAATATAGTAGGGCTTGATAAACAGATGTCAACTATGCTTATGCAAGGTGCTATGTTGGTAGCTGGAATAGCAACTTTACTACAATTGTACTCAATACCACTATTTAAAGGGCATAGGCTGGGTTCAAAGCTTCCTGTAATAATGGGAACAAATTACGTATTTTTAGGAGCCTGTCTTTCAGTGGCTGGCAAATACGGACTTAAAGCTCTTTTTGGAGCTCAAATTGGAGGAGCAATAGTAGTGTTTTTTATAGCCTTTGGAATTAAGAAGATAAGACATTTATTTACTCCAATTATAGCAGGTACAATGATTGCTTGTATGGGTATTAGTCTATTTCCAACTGCTGTAAAAAATTTAGCTGGGGGAGAAGGCTCAGCCACATTTGGAGAACCTATAAATTTTGCAATAGGGCTTATAGTTGTTATAGCTATAATTTTGCTTATGAAATTTGGCAAGGGTTTGGTTCAAGATGCTGCAATTTTAATAGGTATAATATTTGGTTATTTAGTGTCACTTGCATTTGGATTGGTTGATTTTTCTGCAATTCAAGGGACACCAATATTTTCTTTTCCAAAACCATTGGCATTTGGTCTAGAGTTTAGACTTGATTTAATATTAATGTTTGCCATTTTATTTATGGTAGCTATAGCTGATATGATGGGAGCAGCAACAATTGCTACAATGGGAGCTATGAATAGAGAGGTTACAGATAAAGAATTAGAGTCTGCTACAATGGGAAATGCATTAACATCTATAATTGCATCTGTATTTAGTTCAATACCAACAGGAGTATTTGGTCAAAATGCTGCAATCGTAGCTATAAATAAAGTTACTAGTAGATTTGTATTGTCAATTACAGGAGTAGTATTAATTTTAGTTGGATTTTCACCATTATTGGGAGCAATCATAACGACTATACCTTCATGCATAATAGGAGGGGTCACTTTAATCGTATTTTCATCAATTGCTATGGCTGGTTATGATATGATAAGTCAATGTGGATTTACGTCAGATAACAATCTTATAGCAGGAGTTTCAATTACTTTAAGTATAGGTATAACTTCAGTTCCTCAGACTTTGGAAAAGTTTCCAGAGATTATTAGAACTTTAGTTGGAAATTCTTGTATAGTATCAGTATTTATTGTAGCGATGATAATTAAATATATATTATCAATAAAATCGAATAAGTCTAATGATATAAAAATAGAGGCTTAAATTAAAATTTGTGGGAGGTATAGAGTTATGGCTAAGATACTAGGAATATGTGGAAGTCCAAGAAAAGGAGCAACTGAATATGCAATACTACAAGCTTTAGAGGAAGCTAAAGAAATACCAGGTATAGAAGTTGACTTTTGGACTGTAAGAGGAAAAAATATAGGTCCATGTATACATTGTGATGCTTGTATGAGAAAAGCAGAAAAATGTACTATACAAGATGATATGGGCGAACTAGAGAAAAAATTGCTAGAAGCAGATGGATTTATAATAGGTTCTCCTGTTTATGATATGGGAATAACTGCTCAATTGACTGCTGTGTTAAATAGATTAAGACATATGTATTTAGTACATGGATGTAATTTGCAAAATAAAGTAGGAGCTGCTATAACTACTGGTGGAACTAGATATGGTGGACAAGAAATGGCCAGATTACCAATAATAAATTTCTTTTTAATGCATGAGGTATTGGTAACAGGAGGACTTATTGGAGGATACACTGGTGCTAGTATTTGGAGTAAAGATGCAAAGGAACAAGGTGCAAAAGATGACGAAGTAGGCATGAATACCATAAAAAGACTTGGGAGAGGTCTAGCTGAAGCTGTTAAAATATCTAAATATGGTCTTGAAAAGTGGAATATTGAAAAAGAAGAATTAGGAATAACAAGTGAAACTGAAAAAAGTCCTGTAAAAGACCACTAAAATTTATATTGCCCATACGTAAAATTTAATTAGCCCCTCTTAATATATGAGACAACCCATCATAAATATTAAGAGGGGTAATTTTGTATTTAAAATTATTTGTAATAAAATAAGATATATTAATAAATATGATAGAATATATATTATAAATTAAATTTTATAAATATAAGGGGGGAACTTTGAGTTCTTATAAATTTCTTATGTTATAAGGGCCAATATTTTATGCGGGAGTTATTAAATGTAACACTTATAATAGTACTTGTTTTAATAAATGCATTTTTTGTAGCTTGTGAATTTGCTATGGTAAAGCTTCGTAGTTCTAGGATAGATACTATGATGGCTGAAGGTAATAATAATGCTAAAAGATGTAAAATAATAAAAGATAATCTAAATTCCTATCTTTCTGCATGTCAACTTGGGATAACACTTTGTTCGCTTGCACTAGGGTGGATGGGAGAATCTACAGTTAAAGAGTTAATATTGCCAATAATAAGTATATTTAATCTTAGTGAAAGTGTTATATATACAATATCAATTTCTATTTCCTTTTTAATTATAACAATGGTAGAAGTTGTAATAGGGGAGCTTGTTCCTAAAGCCTTAGCACTTTATAATACAGAGAGAATAATGCTAAGTACATCTTTTTTGCTGATTGGATTTTATAAATTGACATACCCAATAATATACTTTTTCAATCTAAGTACTGATTTATTTCTTAAACCATTTGGATATTCACAAGCTGATGAAGTTGATGAACCACATACAGGTGATGAAATAAGATTATTAGTGGAAGAAAGTTATAAAAGCGGGCTTATAGATGAATCAGAGCAAAGATTAGTTGACAATATTTTTGAATTTGAAGAAAAGAAAATTAGAGAAATAATGGTACCTAGAACTGATATGGTCTGTATATATGAAAGTGACTCAGAGGAAAAGATATTATCTATTTTGAGAGATGAAGGTGTTACTAGGTATCCAGTATGTAAGAAAAATAAGGATGATATATTAGGATTTGTACATATAAGAGATTTGTATAATCAAAAAATAAGCAGAAATAAAATTGAACTAGGAGAAATGCTTAGAGATATTATATATATATCAGAAAATTGGACTATAGATAAGGCTCTTGAGAAATTAAGAAAAGAAAAGCTCCAACTTGCTATAGTGGTAGATGAATATGGTGGCACATCTGGTGTAGTAACAATTGAAGATATACTGGAAGAGATAGTTGGAGAAATTCAAGATGAATTTGATAAAGAAGAAACTCATATTAAGAAAATAGGAACAAGTTCTTACTTGGTTGATGGAACTGAATCAATCAATGATATTAATAAGTATTTTGGTCTTGATATAGAGCATGATGGATTTGATAGTATAGGAGGTTGGATATCCTATATGCTTGGTTCAAACATTAAAGTAAATCAAAGTGTAACTTTTGAAAATTACAATTTCACTATATTAGAATTGGATAAATTGAGGGTTGTAAAATTAATCATAAAAAGTGTAATATAATTATATCAAAAAATATTGGAGGAATTGTATGCAAAAAGTAGAAGGAATTATTTTTGATATGGATGGAGTTTTGTTTGATTCAGAGAGAATATCTCTTGAATTTTGGATAGAGACATTTGAAAAGTATGGATATACTATGACTAAAGAAATATATACATCTGTTATGGGAAGAAATCGTAAAGGGATAATAGAAGGTCTTACTAAGATATACGATAGCTCTGTGCCAATAATAGATTTGTATGATGAGAAAACTAAAAATATGATTGAATTTATGGATAGAGAAGGAGCTCCTATTAAATTAGGAGTTAATGAATTAATATCTTTTTTAAAGAAAAATGGATATAAAATGGCAGTT
This sequence comes from Clostridioides sp. ZZV14-6009, assembly GCF_020658095.1. Classification (NCBI taxonomy): domain Bacteria; kingdom Bacillati; phylum Bacillota; class Clostridia; order Peptostreptococcales; family Peptostreptococcaceae; genus Clostridioides; species Clostridioides sp. ZZV14-6009. The sequence continues at coordinate 201,351 of NZ_JAGWDG010000003.1, read as the reverse complement.
GCAACATCTACAAAAAGAGAAAGAGCAGTTAAAAGATTGGCTAAGGCAAATTTAAAAGAATACTTTGATGCTATAGTTTGTGGAGATGATGTTGTAAATTCTAAACCAAATCCAGAAATATTCTTAAAAGCAGCTAAAAAGATAAATGTTAATCCAAAAAATTGCATTGTTATAGAGGATTCCCCTATGGGAGTAGAGGCTGCTTATAATGGTGGTATAAAATGTATAAACGTACCGGACTTAAAAGAGCCAGATGAACAAATTAAAGCACAATCACATAAGATACTTGAAAATTTATTGGAAGTTAGAGAATACCTGAAAAGTTTAGATTCTAAAGAATGTTGTAGCCTATAATATGAAATATTAAATCAAAGAATTTAAATTTAATTTCTTTGATTTAGAATAAATCCATGGATATGAGAAAAAATAATTATAAACAATTAGGAGGAATATTCATGGATAGTGTAGGTTCTCTATTATATTTTTTATTTAATTTTTTCTTGTATGGTTTTATAGGTTGGATAATTGAAAATTTATATAGTTATTTTACTCAAGGTCATTTTCAAGAAGATGGATTTTTAAATGGTCCATTTAAGCCAATGTATGCAATTGCAATGTCTATTATAATAGAGGTCTCAAGGTTTATTGACCCAAATAATATATTTGCATTGCTTTTACTATGTTTAGTAGTGCCAACAACAGTAGAGTATATCACAGGTATAATTATGAAGGTATATTTTAATAAAGTATATTGGGATTATTCAGACTATAAGTACAATAATAGAGGGATAATATGTGTAAAATTTTCTATGTACTGGATTATATTGACTTTTATTGGAGTAAGGTATCTTCAAGTGTATGTAGTTGATAATTTGTATAGTTTAATAATGCCTTATTGGCCAATTATAGCAACTATATTATTGATAGCATTGTTTGTGGATGAAATTTTTACTATAAAATTCTTGAGAGGAAATAGAGATATAATATAACTTTAGAAGTATAAGATAAGTTTAGATTGTAGTTAAAAGAAAGCTATGCTAAAATGTTGAAATCATTTAAAGTTAGCTTTCTTTTTTATTTGATGAAGTTAATATTTTAATAAGTTTCAAACGTTTATATAGAGTATTATTTATTATAGAGTATTACTTAGTTAAAATAAATTATAAAAAATAAGGAGTGTTTGAATGGTGAGTAAAATAAGATTTTGTATTATTGGTACAAGTAATATATCAAAACTATTTTTAAGAGCTGCATCTAGGGTTGAAGAGTTTGAACTGGTTGCTGTATATTCAAGAGATTTAGAAAAAGCTAAGGAATTTGGAAAGATACATGGGGCAAGTCTGTTTTTTGATGATTTAGAAACCATGGCTAAATCAGATGATATAGATGCTATATACATAGCTTCTCCAAACGCGATGCATTCAAAACAAGCTATTACCTGTTTAAAACACAAAAAACATGTGTTGTGTGAAAAATCATTAGCATCTAACTTAGAAGAAGTAAAATTAATGATAAAGGTTGCAAGGGACAATAATGTATTGCTTATGGAAGCTATGAGAATTACATATGTTCCAAATTTTAAAGCAGTTAAAGAAAATTTACATAAGATAGGTAAAATAAGAAGATTCTTTGGAAGCTATTGTCAGTATTCTTCAAGATATGATAAATATAAAAATGGAATTATAGAAAATGCATTTAAAAAAGAACTGTCAAATGGTTCATTGATGGATATTGGAGTGTACTGCATACACCCTATGGTGAATCTATTTGGCGCTCCAAAATGTGTAAAAGCATTTTCTCATATACTTCAAACTGGAGTAGATGGAGAAGGTTTAGCTATATTCCAATATGACGATATGGATGCAGTAGTTGAGTACTCTAAAATAGCTGATTCTTACATACCATCTGAGATACAAGGAGAAAAGGGAAGTATAATAATTGAAAAACTTAATCTGTTTGAAAAGGTAGTTATTAGATATAAAGATGGAACTGAAGAAGATATATCTATTTTAAAGGAAAAAGAAGAAGAGAAACCTAGAGAAATAGAAGGAATATACCATGAACTTATTGAGTTTACAACTCTTATAAATAATAACAAAATAGAGTCTGATATAAACTCACATGAAAATTCAAAGATAGTAATGGGGATTATGGATGAGATAAGAAGACAAGGGAAGATTGTTTATCCAGCTGACAGTCTGTAATTTATTTAAAAGCATATAATAATATATAGTATATGAGGTGGTAAATATGGAGAATATAAATTGGGCTATATTGGGTCCTGGAACTATTGCATCAGAATTTTCCAAGAGCATCAAAGGCTACAATAACTTATACAGATAGTGGAAGAGTTGAAACTCTAGAATATGGTGACACAAAAAAAGCTTTAAAGTATGAAATTGAATATGTTAACAATTGTATATCAAATAAAATAAAAGCAAATACTTTAGAATCATCTATAGATGTCATGAATTTAATGGATGAAATAAGAAAGCAATGGGGACTAAGATATACTTTTGAATAAATTTAATTTTAAAATAAGTTAAATTGTATACATAATTAAGTATTAAAATGTCAAATTATAAAAAGAAGAAAATCACTAAAAAGATTCCTTTTTCAGTTATTTTCTTCTTTTTTTTTACAAATTTGTAACAGAATAAAAAAAAGTTTTGGAGATTTTATTACAATTTTGTAGTTGAATATATATATTAAAACTAATATGATTAATAATAACATAAATTTGAATATTTTTAGAGGAGAGAAAATATGAGAAAATTGATATACTTTATTACACCATTTATAATAGGCGTAGTATTTTTATTTGGGTTAGACAAATTTCTTGATTCTAAAACTGATGAACTTTTGAGGGAGAAAAATCTACTTCCAATTATGGATGATACTTTAAGTGATATAAAGGATAAAGGTGTTACAGCAAATAATCATTTTTTAAGAGAAAAAGATATTATGATTTTGGGGTCATCAGAACTTAGTAATTCAACAAAACAACATCCAAAGTACTATTTTAATACGGATAGGAGTAAAGATAAGGTGTTTGCAATTGGTAGAGCTTATACTCAGACATTACAAGATGCTGCAGTGTTAGGAAGTATGAATCCTAATATTGATAATAAGAAGGTTGTCTTGTTAATTTCTATGCAATGGTTTATGGAAAAAGATGGAGTCACAAGTCACCATTATCAGTCTAGGTTTTCACCAATACAATTTTATCGTTTTTTAGATAATCCAAAGATATCTAAACAAAATAAGAATGAATATGTAAAAAAATCAAGTAAGCTTTTATGGGGTAGTGACGAATATAAGGCAGAAGCATTGTATGCCAAGCTATATGAACCTAAGACAGTGTATGAAAAAGCTGAGAAGGCGTTGTTAGAGCCTTATTTTCAAGGGAGAAAATACTGTATAGAGCTTAAAGAAAAAGGGATACTTTACAAGAAATTAATTAGGCTAGATAAACACAAAAAAGAAGGAAGAAAAAAACCTATAAATTGGTCACATGAGAAAAAGAAAGCTATTGAAGATGCTAAAAAGAGAGTAGGTAATAATCCTCTAAACATTGACAAGTATTATTACAATGAACATTTTAAAGATGGTCTAGAGCAATATAGAGGAAGAGATAAGGGTGTAAACTTAGTAACATCTAAGGAATTTGAAAGTTATAAGCTTTTATTAAATGTATGTAGGGACTTAGATATTAAACCAGTTGTTGTATTAATTCCAAGTATGGGCAAATTTTATGATTTAACTGGTATTTCTGAGAAAGAAAGAAATCAGTTTTATGATAAGGCGCAGAACATAGCAGAAAGTAAAGGCTTTGAAGTTATGAATCTTAAAGACAAAGGGACAGAAAAATATTATTTAAGAGATGTAATGCATCTTGGAACGAAAGGATGGGTAGATGTCTGTGAGAGATTATTTAAAATATTTAAAGAGCAATAAAGAATTAGTAACTAGTATTTGTTTAACTATGATTATAATATTGGCAATAGGTGTTTTAACATTTACACCATTTAAAGAGTTGCCATTTATTTATAATGGATTTTAAAGGAGAATTTTTATATGAAAATTATTGAAGGAATAAAAAAATATTCAAATACAGATAGAATAGCTTTGACATGTAATGGAGATAAACTTTCTTATAAAGATTTAAATGAATGTTCAGATGCTATATCAGTATTTCTAAAAAATGTATACAAAGAAGAAGATACTCCTATAGTAATCTATGGTAATAAAGAAAATATGATAATGGCGTGTATGATAGGAGCTTTAAAATCAGGTAGAGCGTATGTTCCTCTTGATATTAGCTTTCCATTAGATAGAGTTTTTGAAGTTACTAAGGAAGTAAAACCAAAGGTGTTGTTTAACTTTAGTGATGAAAAAGATTTTGGCGATATCAATATAATTGATAAGGATAAATTAAATGATATAATAAGTGAATATAAAGGAAAGTCATTAGATAAAGAAAACTGGGTAAAAGATGATGAAAATGCATATATACTATTTACATCAGGTAGTACAGGAAAGCCAAAAGGAGTTCAAATAAGCTCAAATAACTTAGATAGTTTTGTAGATTGGATAAGCCCATATTTAAATATAGATGGAAGTGAAAAAGTAATAATGAATCAAGCAGCATATTCTTTTGATCTTTCAGTGACAACAATATACCCTGGTCTTGTTCATGGAGCTACATTATTTTCAATATCAAAAGATGTGCTAGCAGATTATAAAGAGCTATTCAGACAATTTGGCGAGTCTAATATTGCAGTATGGGTATCAACTCCTTCTTTTGCAGGTGTATGTGTAACAGAAAAAGAGTTTAATAGTAAGATGCTTCCTAAGCTTGAATCAATGATATTTATAGGAGAAGCACTTTCAAAGAATCTTACTAAAGAGCTTATAAGTAGATTTCCAAATACAAGAGTTATCAATGGATATGGACCAACTGAAGCCACTGTTGGCGTAAGTGTAAATGACATGACTCAAGAAGCTATAGATGATGAAAAGAGTCTTCCAGTTGGATATCCTATGCAAAATTGTAAAATAAAAATACTTGATGAAAATGGAAATGAGCTGAAAGAAAATGAAAAAGGTGAGATTATAATAGTTGGACCATCAGTTTCCAAAGGTTACTTCAATAATAAAGAGAAGACTGATGAAGTATTTTTCTATGATGAAATAGATGGTGTAAAATGGAGAGCTTATAAAACTGGTGATATGGGATATCTCTTAGATGGAAATATATATTATTGTGGAAGAAAAGATTTTCAAATCAAGTTAAATGGATTTAGGATTGAAATAGAAGATATAGAAAATAATTTGAGAAAAGTTCATAATGTAAAAAATGCAGTAGTTTTACCAATATATAAGGATGAAAAAATTGCTTATTTAAAAGGTATTGTTGAGTTAAATGAGAAAAATGATTTAGGTAATATCAAAAATGGGATGATGATAAAAAAGGAACTAGGAAAGTATATACCTTCGTATATGATTCCAAGAAATATTGCAATAATTTCCGAGTTTCCAACAAATATCAATGGTAAAATAGACAGAAAGAAACTTATGGAGGAAATTTAATGATTTTTTCACAGTATGGAGATTATTTTTATCTTTACATATTATTATTAACATCAATACCAGCAGTGATTTTGGGCTTAATGGGTAAAAATATAAAGTATTATGGTATGTTGGCAAGTTTATTTATGATATTTTTGATTGTAGGAATAGATGTTCAATTTAAATACTTGTTGATATTTATCATTTTAGAAGTAATAATAGTCAAAGGATACGAATATGTAAGAAGAAAAACTAAAAATAAATATATATATTGGGGCTTTTTGTTTGCATCAATGCTTCCAATAATAATTAATAAAATATCTCCAGCTACATCTTTTGGATTGATTGGATTTATTGGAATATCATACTTAAATTTCAGGGCTATACAAATGGTTATTGAAATTTATGATGGTGCTATAAAAGAGGTTAAGATTTCAAATATGCTTTATTTTATGTTATTTTTTCCAACACTGAGTTCTGGACCTATTGACAGGTCAAGACGATTTGAACAGGATTTAGAGAAGGAAATATCTAGAAAAGAGTATATAGAAGAATACTTATTGCCTGGAATAAAAAACATTGTTATGGGAGTAGGTTATAAATTTGTTATAGCATTTTTGATAAATACATATTGGGTGTCAATAATACCTAAAGATATGAGGTTTATAAATGTTTTAAGTTATATGTATGCATATAGTTTATACCTGTTCTTTGATTTTGCAGGATACAGTTTATTTGCTATAGGGACAGGATATATATTTGGAATACAAGTACCTATAAACTTTGATAAACCATTTATAAGTAAAGATATGAAAGAGTTTTGGACAAGATGGCATATAAGTCTTTCAAGATGGTTTGGAGATTATATTTTTTCAAGATTTGTTATGTCTTCAATGAGAAAGAAAAGATTTAAGAAAAGAACTACTGCTGCTCATGTAGCTCAGATGATAACAATGATAACAATGGGATTTTGGCATGGACTAACTTGGTTTTACATTGCTTATGGTGTGTATCAAGGCTTAGCACTTGTCTTAACTGATATATATCAGAGAAAATCTAAATTTTATAAGAAGCATAAAAAAGAAAAATGGTTTGAGAGAGTTCAAATTTTCATTACATTCCATATTGTATGTTTTGGATTATTGATATTCTCAGGATATTTAGCTTAATTTTAAGGAGGCAAATTTATGCAGGAAACAGTTATAGAAATATTTGAAGATGTATTAGGAACTGATGAGATAAGAGATGATTTAGACCTTAACTTATTTGAAACAGAGCTTTTAGACTCATTAGCTATAATTGAAGTTTTACTTGAGATTGAAAATAGACTTGGAATAGAACTTCAACCAACTGATTTAGAAAGAAAAGATATGTCTACTGTAAATAATTTAGTAAAATTCTTAGAGACAAGAAAATAAATTAATGACTAAATGTTTAATTATTAATTTACATAATAAAAGATTATAAAGTCCATCTAATATTGATATTTGATGGATTTTTTTATTGTAAAGAGATATAACTTAGTTGTGTAAATATATAAAATAGTGAAAAATTTAAAGTATGAATGAAAGATTGCATGCTATATAAATTAATAGTAATATCTATTGTAAGATATACTATCTTTAATTGAGTGAAATATCTTTTGTCATAGATTAGAATTACTTTATGAACGTAGATGTTAATTATAATTTTATAAAAGTAGAATACATATTTAGGAGGGGAACTTAATTGTCTTTAAATTCAATAGATAGAAAAAAAGAAATATTAGAACTGTTAGATGCAAAAGGAAAGGTAAATACTAAAGAATTAGTAAAAAAACTAGAAGTATCATCAGAAACAATAAGAAGGTATTTGGAAGAATTAGAAAGTGAAAATAAGTTGAAGAAGGTTTATGGTGGTGCTGTAAAAATAAATTATGGAGTAATTGAGCCAGAACATATAAAAAGAAATAGTACTAATTTAGAAAAGAAACAAAGTATTGCTAAGTATGCAGCTAAATTTGTGAATGATAATGAATCAATTGTAATAGATGAAGGGACTACTAATTTACAAATTGTGGATTACATAGTTTCTGTAAAAAATCTAAAGGTTATTACTAGTTCCTATCCTGTGCTATCAAAGTTGATTTCATATGAAAACCAAGGCATATTTGATGGAGAGGTTATATTTATTGGTGGTAAAGTAAATTTAAAACATCAAAGAACAGCATGTCAAATGTCAATAGATGCTATGAAAAACTTATATGTAGATAAAGCATTTATATCTAGTGAAGGTGTAATTGATAGCTTTGGAATTAGTAGCATAGACCAAAATAAAGCATTATTGTCAAAAGAGTATATAAGAAATTCAAAGGAAAGTTTTGTATTATGTGATAGTTCTAAGATTGGAATTGTCAGTATGTACAAGATAGCTGATTTGAATGAATTAGATTTTGTTATTTGTGACGCAGAACCTCCAAGTGAATGGAAAGATAAATTAAATGAATCAAATATAACATGGATAGAAGCAAAATAGAAGTAATAAATTTATAAAATTTAACAAATTCATATGTTTAACCTAGAAATAAGATTACAAATTTTAATTTTTTTTGTAGAGTTTTAGTGGAATTTTTATATTAGATATTAAAAACAAACAGAATCAATTAAAAACAACTAAAAACATAAATTTAATATACATTTAACCTAAATATGATGTATAATTAACATAAAAAAGTTATACTTTAAAAGTAAAAACAACTAAAAACACAAAAATTCTAACTGAAAATCTATGGAGGTTATAAATATGAAAAAGTTATATGGAGAAAAAATAAAGGCAGTAGTATTTGACTGGGCTGGAACAACAGTAGATTATGGATGTTTTGCACCTCTTAATGTATTTATAGAGATATTTAAAAGAAGAGGTATAGATGTAACAATGGAAGAAGCAAGAAAACCTATGGGGAAATTAAAAATAGACCATATAAGAGAAATGTGTGAAATGGATAGGATAAAAAATATTTGGGTAGAGAATTTTGGAGGATTTCCAACAGAGGAAGATGTAAACAAACTTTATGCTGAATTTGAACCTATGTTATTTGAAACTCTAGAAGAGTATACAACTCCAATTCCTCATGTTGTTGAAACTATTGAGAAATTAAGAAAAAATGGATTAAAAATAGGTTCTACAACAGGTTATACAAGAGAAATGATGAATATAGTTGAACCAAATGCAGCTAAAAAGGGATATTCGCCAGATTTTCTTGTAACACCATCAGAAGTATCTCAAGGAAGACCATATCCTTGGATGTGTTATAAAAATGCTGAAGCTTTGGGCGTATCTCCAATGAGTGCCATGGTAAAAGTAGGAGATACATTAAGTGATGTAAAAGAAGGTATAAATGCAGGAATGTGGAGTGTTGCTGTAATAAAAGGTTCAAGTGAATTAGGTCTTACACAAGAAGAAGTAGAAAATATGGATAAAGAAGAATTAAAAATTAAGATGGAAGCAGTTTCAAAGAAGTTTAAAGAAGCAGGAGCACATTTTGTTATAGAAACTATGGCAGAATTAGAAGATGTTTTAGTAAAAATAGAAAATGAAACAATTAAATCAGATTTTGTACCAGAAAATGATTATATATTACTTACACCAGGACCATTATCTACTACTAAATCAGTAAGAGCATCTATGTTAAAAGATTTGTGTACATGGGATGTTGAGTATAATGATTTGGTACAAGATGTTAGAAGAAGATTAGTGTCTTTAGCTACAAAGAATACAGAAAAATACACAAGTGTATTAATGCAAGGTAGTGGTACTTTCTCAGTGGAAGCTACAATAGGAAGCACTATTCCAAAGAATGGCAAACTTCTTGTAATTGCAAATGGAGCATATGGAAAGAGAATGAAGGATATATGCAGTTATTTAAATATAGAATATGTTGATTGTACATTTAGTGATGTAGAAGCAGTTGACCTAAATAGAGTGGAAAATTTATTGAAAGAAAATAAAGATATTACACATATATCAATGGTTCATTGTGAAACTACTACAGGTAGATTAAATCCTATAAAAGATGTAGGTAAACTTGCAAAAGAATATAATAAGGTTTACATAGTTGATGCAATGAGTAGTTTTGGTGGAATTGAAATTGATGTTGAAGACTTTAATATAGATTTTCTAGTGAGTAGTTCTAATAAATGTATACAAGGAGTTCCAGGATTTGGTTTTATAATAGCTAACAGAGACGAATTAGCTAAATGCAAGGGAATTGCTAAATCTTTATCTCTTGATGTATACGCTCAGTGGGAAACTATGGAGAATAATAATGGTAAATGGAGATTTACTTCTCCTACACATGTTGTAAGAGCTTTTTATCAAGCATTACTAGAGCTAGAAGAAGAAGGTTCTGTCGAAAAAAGATATGCTAGATATAAAGAAAATCAATTTACAATATCTTCAAGATTAAAATCTCTAGGGTTTGATACATTGGTGAATGATGATGCTCAATCACCTGTAATAACAACTTTCCTATATCCTAAGAATGCAAAATTTGAATTTATGGAATTCTACACTTATTTAAAAGAAAATGGATTTGTTATTTATCCAGGTAAATTGACTGACATAGATACATTTAGAATAGGAAGTATAGGAGAAGTGTATCCGAAAGATATGGATAGACTGGCTGATGTAATCGAGAAATTTATCAACATGTAGATTATAGAAGTTCATTGGTAGATTATAAAGTTTAGAGAGTTACGAGACAAATATATATAAATAGTTAAATAATAGAGGAGTATTTTATTTGAATTGGAAATCTAAGAAAGAAGAATTAATAGTTCATATAAAATATCTTCTCTATTATTTTTTTTATTTATCTGTCTTTAAAGGAGCATTGTTTTATTCATCAAGATTGTTATACTTGACAACGTAACAATGTTTTGTTATATTATATTCAAGAACAAAATAAGTTATTGAAAGGAAATCATTATGGATGGAGAATTACGTTCACTAAATTTTAATGGAATGGGAAAATGTAAAGGCGGAATTTTTGATGAAGTTAATATAGCAGGTACAGGAAAAATAGATGGAAATATAAAATGTAATAAATTTGATTCTTCAGGTTCGGCAAAAGTGATTGGAACAACAGAATGTAATGAATTTTTTACAGCAGGATTGAGTAAAATTGAAGGCAATATATTGGCATCACAAGTGACAATATTTGGATTTCTTAAATGTACTGGAGACATAAAATCAAGTAAAGTTAAATCTGGAGGAATTATCAATGTTGGAGGAAACTTAAAGTCAGATATTATTAGCGGAGAAGGATGTCTAAAAATCAATAAGAGCATAGAATGTGAAAGTGTTGACTTAAGTGGAATTTTGGATTGTGATGGATTTTTAAATTGTGAAGAGCTTAAGATAAGTTTGCATGGAACTTCTAATTTAAACGAAGTTGGTGCAAGCAGTGTAAATATAAAAAAGGGACATGGTGATTATTGTAAAAGATTTTATAGAGCCGAAAAAAAGAGTGGGGATTTTGAAAAAGTATCTTCTAATCTTAGAAATCTAGGTCTACTATCAGTTAAAAAATACACAGAAAGTAGATTATTAGCAAATGTTATAGAAGCAGATGAAATCAGCTTAGAAAATAGTGAAGTTAAAATTGTAAGAGGTAAAAATGTTAAAATAGGTAAAGGATGTTATATTGAGAGTTTGGAGTATAGTGAAAGTATAGATATTGATGAAAGCTCAATAGTTATTGAAATAAAGAATGTAAATGGAAAAGTAAATCTAAATAATGAAAAAGTAAATCTAAATAAAGATAAGTAATATTTATGTTTAAAATAAAATTTAGAATGAGGTAATAATATGGAAAATGGATCTATAAAAATACTTGGAGAAGGATTTATCAATAGTGGAGAATATGAAAGTATAAACATTATGGGAAGTGCTAGGTCAAAAGGAAATATCAAATGTAATGAAGTAAAGGTATTTGGAGATGTAAAGTTTGATGGAGACATTAGTATAAAAAACTTTGTAGTAAATGGAAAGGCTACTATAAAAGGTAATCTTAAAGCTGAACGTGTAAGAGTTAATGGGCAACTTAGTATAGATGGAGATGCAGAAGTAGATGACTTGATTATAACTGCTCAACAGAAAATTAATGGAAACTTAAAGTGTAATAATGTTACAGTAAAAGGTCAATTAATTGTAAGTGAAAGTATTTATGCACAGGATATAAAAGTTTATGGTGAAATGAAAAATAAAGAAAATATAGAATGTGAAGATATAAAGGTTCATGGAGCAATAAAATGTGATGGTCTTTTAAATGGAGAAAACATATATATCTATTCAGGAGGAGGCTCTTATTGTAAAGAGATAGGAGCAACTAATATAGAAATAGGTAGAAGTAAAGATATTTTTACATTTGGAATTAAATTTATTAACATTTTTTCAGGCAAATTTAAATGCAATTTGATAGAGGGAGATACTATTGAATTAGAAGATGTTTCAATAAAAGATATACGAGGAAAAAGCATATCTTTAGTAAGCAATTGTGATGTTGAAAATATTGAATACAGTGATAAGTTGTTAGTTTCAGATAATTCGAGTGTAAAAAACAGTACAAAGGTGGGCTAGAAAAATTATGGAAGAATTGATATCTAAGAAAGATTTATTAAGCAAAACTAATATATCTTATGGGCAGCTATATAGATGGAAAAGAAAAAATATAATACCAGAAGAATGGTTTATAAAAAAATCAGCTTTTACAGGTCAAGAGACTTTTTTTCCAAGAGATAAAATACTAGAAAGAATAGAGTTAATACTATCTATGAAAGAAGAAACATCTCTTGATGATATTGCAAACATGTTTACAAAAAAAGATACCAATAAAGAGTTTGATATTGACTTTATTTTTGAGAAGGAAGCTATATGTAAATATACAAAAGAAATATTTCAAAATTTGTATAAAAAAGAGCAGAGTATAGGTAAAAAAGAATTACTTATATTGAGCATAATAGAGAAATTTTTAGTTAAATCCACAATAACATTTGAAGAATTAAAATTGATAGTCAATATAATAGAAGAAAATTTTAAATCAATATACAATGAAAATGGAAGAATTTATTTGTTTAGAAAGTTTGGTGTTCCATTTGTAATAGGATGCTTGGATTATAAACAAGTGAAATTTGAAAAGGATGTAGTTAAAATTATTGAAATTGACTTAATGAAAGAAATAAATGATATAAGTATTAAGTTATCATAGTAGGTTATTGTAAATTACTTATTATAAGTAGATATAGATAGATTATAGTTTCTGAGAAATTACAAAATGAACCATATTGAATTATTATAAATTATAGAAAGAGTATAGTTACAATAATCTCTATGGTTCATTTTATTATTCAAATAATTTAATATTTATAAAATTGGTTAGTATCAATATAATAAATTGCTTAAATACAGTAGATTATTTTTATTTATTCAAATAATGAATTTTTAAAGTCTAAGAAATACCCTTGTGGATGAAGACAAACAGGGCAAGCTTTTGGAGCTTCCTTACCAATATGAATATGTCCACAGTTTGTACATATCCATTGGATATCTTCATTTCTTCTAAATAAAGTACCTTCTTCTAAATCAGTAGCATATCTACCAAATCTATCACCATGAACTTTTTCTATTTCAGCTATATTTTCAAATAATTTAGCTATAGCTTCAAAACCTTCTTCACGTGCTGTTTTTCCAAAGTTTTTATATACATCATCCCACTCTTGAAGCTCATTATGTTGTGCAGCTTTAAGGTGTTGAGCTGTCTTATCATATAAATCTACAGGATATGCTCCTGATATACTTATATTTTCTCCAGCAAATTCTTTTAATTTAGTAAAAAATTGTTTTGCATGTGACTTTTCTTGGTCAGCAGTATAATTAAATAAAGATTCTATTATATATAATCCTTCTTTTTTTGCTACAGATGCAGAAATATTATATCTATTTCTAGCCTGGCTTTCACCTGCAAAAGCTCTTAATAAATTTTCTTTAGTTTTACTGTCTTTTAAATTCATATTATACCTCTCTATTAACAATAAATTTTTACAATATTTGATTCTTTTTATTTATTATTCCAAGACGAGATATAATTATGCTCAATTTAGTCAGCATTTTTGAAATTATTATTGATTTTTTTTAAGATTCTAAGGAATTCTTGCTTTTCCTTTTCTGTAATGTTACAGTAGGCTGTTTCTTTAACTTGCGATGAAATACTATTGAATGTATCCTCTATTAGCATTGCTTTTTCTGTAAGTTTTATATATGTAATACGCTTATCACTATCGCACTTTTGTCTTTCTATATATCCGAGGTTTATAAGTTTATTAACTAATACTGTAACAGTAGATTTGTCTTTTCCTATTTTAGTTGCAATTTCTTTCATTGTAAGTATTCCATTATTTTCATAAAGTGCAGTGAGTATATTTCCATGTGTAGGCAACAATTCATTTAAACCATTTTTATTGAGTCTATTTTCAATGAATTTAAGCATATTAGCTTTTGTTTTACTTATAAAATGTATGATATATTTATCTTCCATAAATTAATCTCCAATCTTTAAATTATTTGAAGTGCTTTGAAATAAAAAGCAGTTTGACATAAAACTATTTTTCAACTATAATTAGTTTAACATAAAACTAAATGTATTGGGAGGAAATTTATGAGTAAAAATTTTAAATCACTATATATTACAGAAGAAGAAGGAAGTTTTAAGAGAAATATAATAGAAAGAGATATAGATGCACTACCAGAAGGAGATGTTCTAATAAAAGTAAGATATTCTTCATTAAATTACAAGGATGCACTTTCAGCAAATGGAAATAAGGGTGTCACTAGAAAATATCCTCATACTCCAGGAATAGATGCATCTGGTGTAGTAGAATTTAGTAGTTGTGATGATTTTAAAGTTGGGGATGAAGTTTTAGTAACAGGTTATGATTTAGGTATGAATACATCTGGAGGTTTTTCAGAATATATAAGAGTTCCTTCTAATTGGGTTGTCAAACTTCCAAATAATCTTTCTTTAAAAGAAGCAATGGATTATGGTACAGCAGGATTTACAGCAGCTTTATCTGTATATAAATTTGTAAATACTGTAGACAAAGATATGGGATATGTACTAGTTACTGGTGGTACTGGAGGAGTTGCTGTGATTGCAACTAAAATATTAGTTAAATTAGGCTATTCAGTTGTGGTTTCAACAGGAAAATTGGAAGAACAAAAAGAAACATTATTAAAGCTAGGAGTTAAAGATGTTATACATAGATCAGAAGTAGATGATAATTCAGGGAGACCTCTACTTAGACCAAGATGGGCTGGAGTAATAGATACAGTAGGAGGAAATACTTTATCAACAGCAATAAAGACAACTAATTATTGTGGAGCAGTTACAACATGTGGTAATGCAGGTGGAATTGATTTTACAAGTTCAGTATATCCATTTATATTAAAAGGTGTTACTTTATATGGTATAGATTCTGTAGAATGCCCAATGAATTTAAGATTAAAAATATGGGATTTATTATCAAATGAATGGAAGCTAGAAGATTTAGATGACATGGTATCTGTAGTATCATTAAATGAATTGAGTAAGAGTATAGATTCAATAATAGAAGGAAAGCATGTAGGAAGAACAGTAGTTGATTTAGGTTTGTAGTTAAGGTTAGGTTTATAGTTAAGTTAACTAATGTTGAATATATAATTGATTTTTAATATATAGTTAAATAAGTTTTAATGTAAAACTATAATATCAAATCATAAAATAAAAAATGAGATGTCTTAAATTTATTTTATTTAAGAGTATCTCATTTTAATTTTTATGTAAAAAACTTATGTAAAGCTTTTGGATAAAAAGACTATTCGTGAACAATTAATTCAAATACATCAGGTCTTGAATAGTGACCTTCTGAATCAAAATCTAGTCTACTAAGAACTATTTGTTCTAAATCTAAATCAGCTATTAATACTTCTTCTTTATTGAAAACAGGACCTGCTACATATTTTCCAAAAGGGTCAACTATACAACTTCCACCTGGACACATAATCTCTGGTTCTGCATCAAGTTCTCTATAATAGTTAAGGTCAGTTGGGTACATATTTTTTTCAACATATTGATTGCATCCAATAACGAAGCATCTTCCTTCTAAAGCAATATGTTTCATAGTTGATTGCCACTCTTCTCTTGAATCAGCAGTAGGAGCTATATAAAGTTTTACACCTTTAGCATAAAGAGCTGTTCTAGCTAATGGCATATAGTTTTCCCAACAAATTAATGAACCCATTTTTCCATATGGAGTATCAACAACTGTAAGAGTGCTTCCATCACCTTCACCCCAAATGCATCTTTCTGTTCCTGTAGGTTTAAGCTTTCTATGTTTACCAATAAGTTTACCTTCTGGTGAGAAAAATAAGTTTGTGCAATAAAGAGTGCAATTTATATCGTTTCCATCTCTTTCTGTTATTCCCATTGATAGATATACCCCTGCTTCTTGGGCCGCTTTTCCTAATAAATCTGTTGTAGCACTAGGTACTGGTACAGAATTATCATAGTATCTTTTCCAATCTTCTCTACCTTTCATTGTTCTACTTCCAACAACAAATCCAAATGAAAGTCCTCTTGGATATGCAGGTATAAATGCTTCTGGGAAAACTACTATATTTGCCCCTTTTCTACCAGCTTCTTTAATTAATTCTAATGCTTTTTCAACAGTTTTATCTAAGTCCATTATAATTGGTGATGCCTGAACAACGGCAATTCTTACATTTTTATTTTCTTTGTTCATAAAAACCTCCTAAAAAATATTTGAATTTGTTGATTTCAACAGATTACATCAAGTTTTATTTGAGAAAAAAGTATCTTATCTTGTAAATAATGATGCAACTGTATATTTAAAATGATACATCATGATTTAGCAAATTACAATTATACAAAAAAATAATTCATGCTAAGTATCTTCTTCTATAAGCATATAATAATTCTTTATATTAATTATAATGACTATTAAATTATCATATTTATAATGAATAGTATTTATTTCTTGGTGAACAATAATTAAAAATGAGATTTTCATATATTAATATATGAAAAAATAAGCTTAATGAAATACGAATAATTAATTAGAAAACAATAAAATAAATTTATCAAAATAGAGCAGGATGAAAAAGGAAATAAAACTGTAAAAAATATAAAGTATTTATATAAATTTATAGAGTTTATACATCAGTTTAAGGAGAATTTTATGAAAGAAAAAATTTATTATAATGGAAATATCATTACAATGGAAGATTCAATATGTGGAGATGCTATTCTTATAAAAGATAAAATAATAAAAAAAATAGGAACAAAAGAAGAAATTTTAGTTTTAAAAAATGATGAAACAGAAGTCATAGATTTACAGGGAAAAACATTGATGCCTTCCTTTATAGATTCACACAGTCATTTGACAGCTTTTGCTACTACACTAAGATTAGTTCCTTTAGAAGATGCAACTAGCTTTAAAGATATAGTAAAGAAAATACAAGATTTTAAAGATTCAAAGGATATAAAAAAGGGTGAATGGATAATTGGGTTTTCCTATGATAACAATTTTTTAGAAGAAAATATGCATCCAGATAAAGATTTATTAGATAGTGCGTCTTTAGAAAACCCAATACTAATTTCACACGCTTCTGGTCATATGGGAGTTGCAAATACTTTAGGATTAAAAAAATTAGGTGTTACTCATGAAACACAAGACCCAGAAGGAGGACATATAGGCAGAGTCAAAGGGAGTAAAGAGCCAAATGGATATTTGGAGGAAAATGCATTTTTTAAAGTATCCTCTAAAATAAAACAACCATCATTAGATGAAATTTGTAATCTAATTGAAAAAGTACAAGATATTTACTTAAGTTATGGTATTACAACAGCGCAAGAAGGATTAATGGCAGATAATCAATTTAATCTTTTAAAATTAATGTCAAATCAAAATAGACTAAAAATGGATATTGTAGGATATATAGATTTAAAAAATAGTAAATCTGTGAAAGATGATAATAAAAATTTTGTAAAGAAATATGTAAATAGATTTAAAATAGGAGGATATAAGATATTTTTGGATGGTTCTCCTCAAGGAAAGACAGCATGGTTAACGAAACCATATGAAAATTCAGAAGATGGTTATTGTGGGTATCCTATATATAAAGATGAGGAAGTAGAGAAACTTATAAAAATTTCAGTAGAAGAAAAAATGCAACTTTTAACTCATTGTAATGGAGATGCAGCAGCAGACCAACTAATAAATTCATTTGAAAAAGTTATAAAGGAAAAAAATATCAAAGATGATATGAGACCTGTGATGATACATGCTCAAACTGTAAGAGAAGACCAAGTTGATGAAATGAAAAAAATAAACATGATACCATCATATTTTGTAGCTCACACATACTACTGGGGAGATATTCATATTAAAAATCTTGGAGAAGGTAGAGCATTCAAGATTAGTCCTCTTAAAACAACTATAGAAAAAGGTTTGATTTATACTTTACATCAAGATACACCTGTAATAGCACCTAATATGCTTGAAACAATATGGTGTGCGGTTAATAGAATTACAAAAAAAGGAGTATTGATAGGTGAAAATGAAAAGATAAGCCCATTGGAAGCTTTAAAGGGTGTTACTATAAATGCGGCATATCAATATTTTGAAGAAGATAAAAAGGGTTCAATCAAAGAAGGTAAACTAGCTAATTTAATAATACTAGATGAAAATCCACTTACAGTTGACCCTCTTAAAATAAAAGATATTAAAGTTTTACAAACAATAGTAGAAGGGGAAGTATTATATTCATTAAAATAGATATGAATTATATTATTTTAGAGATTGTGTAAAAATATTGCGTAAAAAAATATTATGTAAAAATAAAATCTAATCTAATAAAATAGGTAGAATTAATAATATTATATATGACTGAATGGTTAGCTTATTAGGTCTAAAGGGTCATTGCCATAATTTTATTAATTCTACCTTGAAAATTTATATTTTTAGGACACTACTATGTAGATTACCTTACTTTCAACTTCATTTGGATTTCCCCACTTATGTCTCATACCAAAAGGTATTTTTACACTATCACCTTCATTTAATTCAAATATATCATCTTCCAAACTAAGCTCAACACTTCCTTTAAGTATATAAGCAACTTCGTCTCCAGAATGCCCATTTTTTTCTACATAAAGTCAATTTTCTGCCTATACTTGAATTACTAATTAAAATCCTCCTATTCTAAAATCTGACAAAGAGTATATAAAGAATTATATCATAAGGTAAAAAAATTTATATAAAAATTGATAACTATATAAGATTGATAAAGAAAAAGTCAAAATAGATAATTGATTGCTAAAATTAGTATAATTATAATGAAAGTAAAAGTAAGGTTAATGATAAAAAGTTAAATAATATTAATTTAATTAAATATAATTTGACAATATGTAAAAAAGTGAGTAAAATATAACTAAATAAAAATAATAGGTTCGGATAAGACAGAAAAAGATTTCTTAACCTTAAGCAAATATACTATTATCAAAGTTAACTGAGATTAAGAGATAACATCCAATCTTAAAGTATTGAGGAGGAAAAAATGCTTGATATAAAAAGAATAAGGGAAAACTTAGATTGTATAAGGAAAGCAATGGAAAGAAGGGGTGAAAAAGCCTTTAATCTTGATGAAGTAGTTAAGTTAGATGATGAAAGAAGAAAAATTCTTCAAGAAGTTGAGGTTATGAAAAATGAGTTAAATATTGCATCTAAAAATATACCAAATCTTATAAAAGAAGGTAAAGATGTAGAAGATGAAAAAGCTAAACTAAAAGAGTTATCTGACAAGATTAAAGTTATAGACCAAAATCTTAAAGATGTAGAGGACAAGATGGAATATTTGTTAATGAGAATTCCAAATGTACCACATCCAGAAGTACCACAAGGGGAAACTGATGAAGATAATGTTGAAGTGAGAACTTGGGGTAAGACGACTAGCTTTGATTTTAAATCTAAAGCTCATTGGGAAATAGGAACTGAGTTAGGTATACTTGATTTTGAAACAGCTGGGAAAATAACTGGTTCAAGATTCACTCTTTATAAGGGATTAGGAGCTAGATTAGAAAGGGCATTATTAAATTTTTATCTAGATACAAATACAACAGTAAATGGATACACAGAAATTATTCCACCATTTATGGCAAATAGAAATAGTTTTTTGGGTACAGGACAACTACCTAAGTTTGAAGAGGATATGTTCAAGATAGAAGGATTAGATTACTTTTTAATTCCAACATCAGAAGTTCCATTAACTAATATACATGCTAATGAAATACTTAAGTTTGAGCAATTACCAATAAATTATACTGCATATACTCCTTGTTTTAGGTCAGAAGCTGGTTCTGCTGGAAGGGATACAAGAGGTTTGGTAAGACAACATCAATTTAATAAAGTAGAAATGGTAAAAATAGTAGCACCAGAAGAATCTTACAATGAATTAGAAAAATTAACTAATAATGCTGAGACTATGCTACAATTATTAAATTTACCATATAGAGTAGTAAAAATATGTACAGGTGACTTAGGTTTTACAGCTTCTTTTAAATATGATGTAGAAGTTTGGATGCCAAGCTACAACAGATATGTTGAAATTTCATCTTGTTCAAACTGTGAAGATTTTCAAGCTAGAAGAGCTGGAATAAGATTTAAAAGAGATAAAAATTCTAAAGCCGAATATGCACATACATTAAATGGTTCTGGATTGGCTATTGGAAGAAGTGTAGCGGCTATATTGGAAAATTACCAACAAGCGGATGGTTCTGTAATAGTTCCAGAAGTTTTAAGACCATATATGGGTGTTTCTATTATTAAATAATAATTGAAATATATATTTTTAAATAATAAAGTAAGCTATAAATAATTAAAAAAATAATAATTAATATAATAATGTGTACAAACTAATGAATATTGATATAGTATAGCTATCATATGAAAGAGTATGTGCACATTTTTATTTACTAATTTATTTAAAGATAAATGAATATAAATAATCTATAAACAGAAAGGGTTTTTTTATGAAAATTCAAAATACTGAGTGGGGATATATTGAATGGAAACATAGTTATGATGAGAATAACCCAAAACAAGCTATGAATATATATATTGCAGTGACTATGCCAGGTAAAAAACATTTTAATCATGTTCATTATGGGCAAGAACAGATGATATATATTTTAGAAGGAGAGGGATTGTATATTATAAATGGAGTTTGGAAGCCATTTTCCCAAGGTATGATTTTTTATATAGAATCTGGTAGCACACATGAGTCTATAAATACAGGAGATAGACCAATAAAAGAGCTTATTGTTTCCAATAATGTAGATGATGTAGGAGAGAGTGAAGTTATAGATATTAATCCTAATAATTATTTGAAGAAGACTTTAATAAATTATAGCGAAAGTACTTTAAATTTGTATGCGGCTGTAGAATCAATTCGTGGTCAATTTATAGACCCATTTAGAATTCCATTGATTATATATGATGATTCATGGAATATAGTTTTAAAAAATCCTTATTTTCCACTATTTTGTTTTGAAAAATGTAATCCTATGAAATTTCCTCAAAATTGTGATTGTATGAATCAAAAAAGTAGCAACCAATTTGTATGTAAGTATGGGATAACTATATATAATATACCTATATTATACAAAAATAATAGTATAGGTGTTATAAGAGGAGGATATGTATTATTATCTGATTTAAATTTAGATACAACACATAGTAATTTATATGATATACCAGAAGGTGCTGCTAGAAGTATAAAACGTCTTTTGAAACAAATATCTAAAAACATAATAAATTTTTGTTCATTTAATGATATAAGAAAGGATTTACAGGAAAAAGAGAAAACTATTGCAAGAACATATCACTATGGAGAACAACTTGAAATGAATTTAAAGGTAGCTCAAGATATGGTTACTAACTTAAGAATAAATCATCATTTTTTATTTAATACTCTAAATTCAATGGCAAGCATAGCACTTGATGATGGTAGTTATGATTTGTATAGTGCAATAATAGATTTATCAAAAA
The DNA here is from genome assembly GCF_020658095.1 of Clostridioides sp. ZZV14-6009. NCBI lineage: Bacteria > Bacillati > Bacillota > Clostridia > Peptostreptococcales > Peptostreptococcaceae > Clostridioides > Clostridioides sp. ZZV14-6009. The sequence continues at coordinate 179,641 of NZ_JAGWDG010000003.1, read as the reverse complement.
TGTTTAGATATACAATGAGGTCTGATTTACGATTTGTAGAATTAGAATCTGAAATATTATATATTAAAAATTATTTGAATTTACAGAAATTGCGTTATGGAGATGAACTTAAAGTAAAGTACCTTATTCCAAGGAAGCTATATAACCTTTCTGTACCTTTTAACTTTATGCAACCTATTGTAGAGAATGCATTTACACATGGGTTTAGAGATATTGATTCAAAAAAGAGAATAGAAATAATTGCTAGAGTAGATTCCCAGTATGCTATTATAGAAATTCATAATAATGGAACTATCTTAGAAGAAAATAGTATAGACAAAATAAAGGCAGGTATTCGTAGTAATAATGGTCATGGTTTGTCTCTAATATATACAAAATTTACATCTGCTTATGGAAATAATTTTGATATGGATATAAAGTCAAGTGATAATGAGGGGACTTACATAATGATTAAAATTCCTATTGAAAATTATAAGGAGTATGTATAGAACTTATATAAAATTAATAAGTTTTATAAATATTAAGAAATATATTAGATGTTTTTATGTTGTTTTATATATCTTGCTTTTTTATATTATTAAGCTAAAAGGGAGGAATTCTCATGAGAAGAGCACTAATAATAGATGATGAAGAAGCTGTTCTAAAAATAATAACACACTTTATAGAAATGAAAGATATGCCAATAAAAATTGTTGATAAAGCAACATCCGGCGATGAAGCAGTAGAGAAAATAATTGATTTAGAGCCAGACATAGTTTTTATAGATATTCAAATGCCAATATACAATGGGTTAGAAGTAATAGAAAAAACATCTTACCTATCTAAAAAAATAAATTTTGTAGTAATAACTGCTTTTGACTATTTTGAATATGCTCAAAAAGCTTTGAGATTAAATGTGAAAGATATACTCCTTAAACCATTAGATATGAAAGAATTTACTAAGTCTGTAGAAAAGATTATCGGATATCAATATACTAATAATGATTTATTAAATGAAATACTGGAATATATAAATCTAAATTATAGTGATGACTTAAAGTTAAATGATTGTGCTAAATTATTTTTAACCAATCCATCTAATATATCTAGGATTTTTAAAAGTAATTTGAATACGACTTTTATATCATATCTAAATCATATAAGAATAGAAAAATCTATTGATTTACTTGAAAATACTACAAAAAGTATAAATGAGATTGCAGAAATAGTTGGATATAATAGTCTGAATAACTTCTATAAAAACTTTAAGATAGAAAAAGGAGTAACTCCAAAAGTTTATAAATTGAATACTAAAAATCGAAATTGATAAATAAAAAGTCAATATAGATAATTGTTTGAATATGTCTGAGTAAGTATACTTTAATTATAATAAAAATTAAAGCGCTTTAAATATATTTAATAATATTAAACCTTATAAAAGCTGTACCTATTTATATAAAAAAATATATATAAATAAAAATAAAAAGATATAAAAATAAAAAAAGTAAGTCAAATACTATTCTAAAAAGACAGAATTTTCATTTAATTTATTTTGAATTTATATTTGTTAAAGAAGGTAACTTTATAATGGAGGTAATTTAATATGTCAGACAAAGTCAATGTGAAAAATATTATCTGTATTGCGGGTGCTTATTTAGCAACAGCAATTGGTTCTGGATTTGCTACTGGTCAAGAAATACTCCAATTTTTTGCCTCACAAGGGTATATGGGGCTGATTGGGGCGTTAATATCAATGGTGTTATTTTCATTTCTTGGTGCTGAAGTTATAACTAGAGGTAGAGAATTAAAACTTAAAGAACCAACAAGAATTTACACTTTTTATTGTGGGAAGATTTTAGGAAAATTTTACGAATGGTTTAGTCCAATATTTTTATTTGGGATTCTTATAGTAATGATTTCAGGTGCAGGCTCAACTTTAACTGAATATTATGGTATAAATCCTTATTTTGGAAGAGTGTTGATGGCTGTTGCTACCTTGATTACAGTATCTATGGGTCTAGAAAAATTAGTAAGTATACTTGGTCGTATTGGACCAGTGATAGCAGTATTTACAATTGCTGTTGGATTAATAAGCTTATTTAAGCATTTTGATGGTTTATCTATGGTTGGAGAAGCTATGAAAAATATTGAAGTTACAAAAGCATCAGAAAGTCCAATCATTTCAGGTGTAATATATAATACATTAAATATTATTGTAATGATTGTCTTTTTAACAGGAATGGGAGCTTCTATTGAAAGTAAAAAGGATGCTTTCTGGGGAGGTTTATTAGGTGGAGTTGTATTTATGACTGCTGGTATAGTTATGTATTTGGCTATGATTTCAGATATAGGAAACTTGTACATGAAAGAAATACCATCACTTTATTTAGCGGATAATATAGCTCCTATTATAGGTGTATGTTTCTCAGTTGCACTTATATTAGGTATTTATACAACAGCTGTTCCACTTTTATGGTCTGTAACTAATAGAATTGTTGAAGATGAGCATCCTAAATTTAAATTGGTAACAACAGTAATAGCTATTTTAGCTTGTATAGGTGGATTTTTACCATTTGGTAAACTAGTAAATATTTTATATCCATATACAGGTTATATGGGACTTTTAATTTTAGTTTGTATGGTATATAAAGCAATTACATGTAGACAGAAATCAACACAAAGTCAGGAATAGAGCCACTTATTAATATTTTCTAGTTAAAGAAACTTTTTATATAATCTGAATTTAAAAAGTCAAAATAGTTAAATAAATTGCAAAATATGATAATATATTTAATTAAAATAATATAGTAAAATATATATATAAACAAAATTAAATTTATAAAAACTATCTTTATAAATATTAGTAACTTATATAATTTGTAGTTAAATTAGCAAAAAATCAAAAAATAAAATTTTGGAGAGGTGTTAGTATGCATGAACTTATTTTAATCTCAGAAAAGTATAAAGAAGATATTTTAGATTTTTTTACAGATATTCATATGCACCCCGAATTAAGTTTTAAAGAATTTAGGACTACAAAAGCTATAAAAAATTTATTAGTAAGTTTAGGTATAGAGATATTAGACCTGGGAATGGAGACAGGAGTAGTAGGATTATTAAAAGGAAAGTATGATGGTCCTACAGTAGCATTAAGAGGCGATATTGATGCTTTACCAATATATGAAGAGGTTGATATTGAATACAAATCAAAATATGATGGTATAATGCATGCATGTGGACATGATATACATACATCTTGCCTTGTAGGATGTGCATATGTATTGTCTCACATTAAAGATAGTCTCCATGGAAATGTAAAGTTTATATTTCAACCAGCAGAAGAAGTCAATAAAGGTGCGAAGATGCTAGTTGAACGAGGAGTAATGGAAAATCCAAAAGTTGATGCTATATTTGGTCTTCATAATCACCCAGATATACCTTGTGGAAAAGTGGGTGTTAAGTTAGGTGGATTAATGGCAGCAGTAGATACTATTAGGATAGAAGTAAATGGTTTTGGAGGTCATGGAGGTATACCAAATAGAACAATAGATCCTATAGTAGCATCAAGTGCAATTATAATGGGTATTCAAACCATAGTAAGCAGAAACATAAGTCCATTAGAACCAGCTGTTATATCAATAGGTACTATAAATGGAGGAACTGCAAATAATGTGATTTCAGAAAATGTAGATATGACAGGGACATGTAGAAGCTTTAGTAATGAAGTACGAAAGAAAATATCTGAAAATTTGGAAAATATAGTTTGTGAGATAGCTCGTGGATATCAAGCAACTGCAAAGCTAGATTATTTATTTGATCTACCAGCCGTTATAAACAGTAAAGAGATGTATACAATAGCTTGTAAGTCTGTGTGTGATTTGTATTCAGAAGATGCTATAGTTGATCCAATACCTTCTACAGGAGGAGAAGATTTTTCTATATTTATGGAAAAAGCACCAGGATTTTTTTACTGGTTAGGAGTAGGCAACAAAGAACAAGATTGTATGTATCAGTGGCATAATCCTAAATTTAAAGCTGATAAAAATTCTATATTAGTAGGCACAAATGTACTATGTCAGTCTGTTATAAATTATATGGATAAATTAAAAAAATAAAATTTAAGATAGAGCATTTCTGGAGATAAAGTTTATGGGGGTGATTAGTTTGAGGAAAATTAATTCACAGGAAAAAAACAAAGATAGTGGATTATTGATGAGAGCATTAAATGTTGTAGAGAGAGCAGGAAATAAACTTCCAGACCCAGTAACCATATTTTTATTACTATGCATAATTGTTTTAATATTGTCAGCAGTTATATCTAGTTTAGGAGTAGAAGAAATACATCCTTCTACAAAAGAAGTTGTAAAGGTAGTAAATCTACTAGAGAAAGAGCAGATTCAATCATATTTAGGTAGTATAGTTACAAACTTCCAGTCATTTGCTCCATTAGGATTAGTATTGGTTACAATGCTTGGAGCAGGTGTTGCTGAGAAATCTGGATTTATGGAAGTGTTAATGAAAAAGGGGATAAGTAAAGTTCCGCAAAAACTTGTAACTGTAGCAATTGTATTTGCAGGTATGTTATCACATACAGCAGCAGATGTAGGATTTATAATATTACCACCACTTGCAGCACTTGTGTTTTTAGGAATTGGAAGACATCCTCTTGTAGGTATGTTTGCAGCTTTTGCAGGTGTTGCAGGGGGATTTGCAGCAAATGTTATGCTTAGTACTACAGATGTATTGTTAGCTGGGTTTACAATACCAGCAGCTCAAATGATGGACCCATCTTACCAAGGTAATCCAGCAATGAACCTTTATTTTGCTTTTATATCAGCGATAGTTTTAACTTTTGCAGGAGCATTTGTAACTGAAAAATTTATAGCTCCTCGTTTTTCAAAATATAATGATTCAACAAATGATAAGGATATACAGAAATTGAGTGAACTTGAAAATAAGGGTATAAAGTACGCTTTATTATCATTGTTAGTTGTAGTAGTAGTGATAGTTGCCTTATGCATAGGTGAAAATGCATTTATGAAAGATCCAGAAACTGGTTCTATATTATCTAGTAATGCACCTTTAATGAAAGGTATAGTTCCAATAATTACTATTATATTTTTAACTCCAGGATTAGTGTATGGAAAAGTAAGTAATAAGATAAAGAATGACAAAGAATTAGTGTCTATGATGGGCAGTAGTATGAGTGATATGGGAGGGTATATAGTCCTAGCATTTATAGCATCTCAGTTTATTAATTTATTTAATCTTAGTAACTTAGGAACAATTTTATCAATAACAGGGGCAAAAGCTTTAGCAGAATCGGGCATACCTAGTTATGGATTGATAATAGGATTTATATTATTATCTGGATTTATCAATTTATTTGTCGGAAGTGCTTCTGCAAAATGGGCAATTCTAGCACCTATATTTGTTCCTATGTTTATGTTACTAGATTTTAATCCAGCATTAACTCAAATAGCTTATCGTATTGGAGATGCTTCAACAAATCCAATAAGTCCACTTTTCCCATATTTCCCAGTAATATTAGCTTTTGCTAGAAAGTATGATAAAGATATAGGTATAGGTACTGTCATATCGAATATGATTCCATACTCAGTAGTATTTACATTAATAGAAATAATAATATTATTACTATTCATGGGCATTGGCATACCATTAGGACCTGGTGGAGGAATATCTTACATTTTATAGACCTTTATAATAAATTTATTAATAAAGATTAAACTAAAAAAAATATACTTTAATTAAGAGGAGGATTATTATGTTAAAAACAACAAAAATTTCAGACCCAGAGTTATATAAGATTGTAGCTGATGAGTTGGTTAGACAAGAGCATAATATTGAGATGATAGCTTCTGAAAGTACAGCACCAACAGAAGTACTTGAATTAAGTGGATGTGTATTTACAAATAAAACAGAAGAAGGCTATCCAGGGGCTCGTTTTCAGGCAGGCTCTGAAGAAGCAGATAAACTTGAAACTCTAGCAATAAAACGTGCAAAAGAAATATTTGGAGCAGAACATGTAAATGTACAGCCTTACTCAGGTTCCACAGCCAATTATTGTGTATATTCAGCAATATTAAAACCAAATGATACTGTTTTAAGTATGCGTCTTGACCAAGGGGGACACTTAACACATGGTAGTACAGTAAACTTCTTACATGATATTTATAAATATAAATTTTATGGGGTTGATTCAAATACTGGTCGTATAGATTATGATGCTCTTGAAGCGAAGGCAAAAGAGTGTAAACCAAAACTTATAATTGCAGGAGCAAGTTCATATCCAAGGTTGATAGATTATGAAAGAATCTCAAATGTTGCAAAAGAAGTAGGAGCTTATTTTATGGTAGATATGGCTCATGTTGCAGGTTTGGTGGCGGCAAAAGTAATACCTAGTCCTGTACCTTATGCAGATTTTGTTTCTTCATCTACAACAAAAACTTTCTGTGGACCAAGAAGTGGTATTATACTTTGTAAAGCTGAACATGCAAAGAAGCTTGATAAAGGTGTTTTCCCAGGGACATTAGGTTCTATACATCTTAACACAGTTGCAGCAAAAACGTTTTCGCTATTGTATTTAGGGACAGATGAGTTTCGTAAGATAATGGAGCAAGTAGTAGTGAATGCTAAAACTTTGGCAGCTGAACTTATTTCTCATGGATTTAGTATAGTAAGTGGTGGAACTGATAATCATATAGTAATGGTTGATTTAAGAAGTAAAAATTTGACAGGAAAGCAATTTGAAAAGGCTCTTGAATATGTAGGAATAACAGTTAACAAAAATGTTATACCTGATGACCCACAATCACCATTTGTAACTAGTGGTGTTCGTATTGGTCTTACATCAATATCTCAAAGAGGTCTTAAAGAAAAAGAAGTTGTACAAATAGCAGGAATAATGAATAAGGTATCAGAAAATATTGATAATAAAGAAGTATTAGATGAATGTAAAGTAGAAGCTCAGGAACTTATAGCTAAATTCCCATTGTATCCAGAAGGATATTTTGAAGATTAAGTATATTGATTTATATAGCTCATAACCTATAAAGCCTATAACATAAAACCTAATAATATATAACCACTATAAGGTGTTGATTAATCAACACCTTATTTTTTTTGAAAAGTAATATACAAGCTATCATAAGCATATAATTCTCTATAGATAATTAACAAGGGGGATAAAGTTATGAGGTATTATAATAAACCTACCAAAGAAGTCTTAAAATACTTAAAGACAAATCCAGAAGTTGGACTTGCTGATAATGAGGTAGAAGAAAGGAAACTTAGATATGGATTAAATGAATTTACGATAAAAGAAGGACGAACATTTTGGGACGAGTTGGGAGAAAGTCTGACAGAGCCAATGATATTAATTCTCCTGGGGGCAGCAGTAATAAGTTCTTTTGTAGGAGAACTTCATGATGCATTAGGGATTTTAGGGGCTATTTTTATTGGGATTTCCATAGGTATAATAACCGAAGGAAAATCCAAAAAGGCAGCTCATGCCTTATCAAAATTAACAGAAAACATAGAAGTAAAAGCACTTAGAAATGGTAAGATAATTAAAATATCAAAAGACAATTTAGTTCCTGGAGATATTGTATATATAGAAACTGGAGATATGATACCAGCAGATGGGAGACTTATACAGTCTATAAATTTAAAGCTTAGAGAAGATATGCTTACAGGAGAGTCTGATGATGTAGCTAAAAATGCTGATGCCATATTAGATATGGAAGTAGTTTATTCTAAAACAGAAATAATTGAACAAGATACAATACCTGCAAAGCAAATAAATATGGTATTTGGAGGAACTCTTGTAGCATATGGTAGAGGAATAATGGTTGTTACTTGTATTGGTGATAAAACGGAGATGGGCAAGATAGCACAAAATTTATCAAATGAAGAACAGCAAACTCCGTTACAAATTAAATTAGGTAAGTTAGGTGCTAAAATAGCAGGTATATCAGGTGTAATAGCTACATTATTATGTATGTTTATGATTATACAAATGCAAAGAAGAGGTCTGCTAATTTTAGATACAAGCAGTATTTTATCTTTTTTACAATCATTAGAGCCTGCTAAAAATGCATATATGGTTTGTATTGCTTTAATAGTTGCAACAGTACCAGAAGGTTTGCCAACTATGATAAATATTACTTTAGCCATAACAATGCAAAAGATGGCAAAGATAAATGCATTAGTAACAAAGAAAGAAGCCTGTGAAACTATAGGTTCTGTTTCTGTAATATGTTCTGATAAGACTGGCACTTTGACACAAAATAAAATGATGGTAGAAGTAGCTTATATTGATGGTAAATATGTAAGTGGTGGAGAATATAAGAGTAATAGCTATTTTGAAGAAAATTGTATAGTAAACTCAACAGCAGATATAGAAAAAGAAGAAAATTCATTTAAATATATAGGAAGTGCAACAGAGTGTGCATTACTTTTATACCATAATGATAAAGATTATACTGAAATGAGAAAGCAAACTTATTTAATCTCACAAATACCATTTAGCTCAGAAGAAAAGAAAATGTCGACATTAATTCGTCAAGATGACTCAGATATATTGCTTTCAAAAGGAGCTCCAGAAGTATTACTGAAGAAATGTTCTTATGTACAGCAAGGTAAAAATATTGTTCCAATAACTCCAAGAATAGAAAAAAGTATTTTAGATGAAATTAGAAAGTTACAAATTAAATCTATGAGAACCTTAGGGTTTGCCTACAAAAAAATGACTAAATCTCGCACAGAGGTAGCAATAACATCAGAAGGAGAATTGAATTTAATAGGAAATCCAAGAGGCTATGAAAAAGAAGAAAATTTAATTTTTAGCGGATTTGTAGGAATAGTAGACCCACTAAGAGAAGGTGTTAAAGATTCTATTGATAAAGCTTTTAGTGCTGGGGTAGATGTAAAAATGCTTACAGGGGATAACATCAATACAGCTACTGCTATTGGAGATGAGTTAGGGCTATTAAATGATGGAAAAAAAGCTGTCGAAGCTACTTATATAGATGTGCTTACAGATGAAGAATTAAGAAAAGAAATCAAGGGAATATCAATCGTTGCAAGAAGCAAGCCAGATACAAAAATGAGAATAGTTTCAGCACTTCAAAAGAGTGGAGAAGTCGTAGCTGTGACAGGTGATGGTATAAATGATGCTCCTGCACTTAGTCAAGCAGATGTGGGAATTGCAATGGGTATTTCTGGAACAGAAGTTTCTAAAAATGCAGCTGATATAATATTGACTGATGACAGTTTCAGTACCATAGTAGAGGGAATAAAATGGGGAAGAGGTATATATGAAAACTTTCAAAGGTTTATACAGTTCCAGCTTACTGTAAATATAGTAGCATTTATAATTGCTATAATATCTCAACTTACTGGTAAAGATATGCCTTTTACCACAATACAATTATTATGGGTAAACATAATAATGGATGGTCCTCCAGCGTTAGCATTAGGATTAGAGCCTGTTAGAGATTATGTATTGAAAAGAAAACCAATAAATAGACATTCTGGAATAATAGCTAGGTCTATGTCTGTAAATATTATTATAAATGCTATCCTTATGATTACAATTGTATTTACACAATCAGCTTTCAACATATTGGGAGCAACTCCAGAAGAACAAGGTACTGTTATATTTTCCTTATTTGCATTCAGTGCTCTTTTTAATGCATTAAATTGTAGAGAATTTGGATTAAACAGTACAATACCAAATCTATTTAAAAATAAATTAGCATTACAAGTAATAGTTGTGACAGGTGTGATTCAAATAATATTTACCCAAGTATTCCAAAGTTTCTTCAATTCAGTGTCACTAGAGTTTGATATGTGGATAAAGGTAATATTATTTGCATCGACTATTTTATTATCTAATGAGATAGTTAAATTTACATTTAGAATGTTGAAAAATAATAAACTTATTAGGTCATATAAATAGAGTCTTATATTAAAAAAATACAGTATAAATTAAATAAAAACTAGCCTTGGATAGTTAGTAAGGAATACTATCCAAGACTAAGTTAATTATATACTATCTATTTTTGTTTTTTAACTTAGGTATTAATATACATTCAAAACAATTGTTTTCAACATGAGAGAAGTATATTATCATTTATAATAAATTCTTTCAAAAATAATTAGTAACTTTTTATTTAATGAAAAGAAAAAATTATTTCACATATTTCTTTATAAGTCTATATGCTTTTGGTTGAGAAATATTTAGATAGCTTGCTAGTTTATAAGAACTTTTAGTTTTACTATGTACTTTTCTTATAATTTCTCCTTCATACTCAGATAATAATTCATCTAAACTTTTATTACTAAATGATTCAGATGTGTTTCCATCAAAATCTGAATCTATATATGCAAGTGATAAAGGCAGAGAATTTATGTTTTCACTATTAGATGTTATGAGTAAGTTCTGTATCAAGTTTTCTAACTCTCTAATATTGCCTGGAAATCTATAAAGGGAAAGTTTATCTATTAATGACTTAGAGATAGTCTTATTCATATTTAGTTTATGATTGTACTTTTTAAATAGAGTATCTATAAGTAGTGGTAAGTCCTCAATACGTTCTCTAAGTGGTGGGATTTTAATGTTTACAACATTTAACCTATAATATAAATCTTCTCTAAACAGTTTTTCTTTTACAAGACCAAACAAATCCACATTAGTTGCTGAAATGATTCTAATATCAACTTTTTTTTCTTTTACACCACCAACTTGTATAAATTTTTTATCTTGAGCTAATTGGAGGAATTTAGCCTGAAGACCAGGAGGAATATCACCAATTTCATCTAAAAACAAAGTACCGCCATCTGCCAATTCTACAAGTCCAATTTTACCTTTGCTATTAGCACCTGTAAAAGCACCTTTTGTATAACCAAAAAGCTCTGACTCCAATAGTGAAGGGGATATGGTAGTACAGTTTATAGTTATAAAAGGGCCTTCTTTCCTATCACTTTTAGAGTGAATATATCTAGCTAAAGAGGTTTTTCCAGTCCCAGACTCACCTAAAATCAATATATTCACGTTTGAATTTGATATTTGGTCAACTGTTTTAAAAATAGATTTCATAGATTCACTTTTAAAAACAATATCATCAAATATATGTATTGTACTTCTATGGTACATTTCAACTTCATTTTTATACATTTCAATAGTCTTTTTTGAAGCTTCTAATTTGTCTTTTATATTGTTTAATTCTGTTATATCTCTACAATTTTCTATTATATATTCGATATCTCCATTTTCATCAAATAAAGGAGTTGCAGTAATTATCAATTTTATACCAGTTTTAGATTGTTGTTCTAATGATACCGCTTTTTTTGTTCTTATTACTTCTGTTACTGGAGTCTGAAATAAACAACCTTTTTCTTGTATATACATAACACTTTTACCTAAAACTTCATCTCTTGTTAACCCATAGTTGTTCTCAAATGATTTATTACAGTATAATGTTATTCCGTTTTTGTCACAAACTGATATCTCATCGTGTGAAAATTCTAAAATATTTTCAAAAAAATCTTTTGGATATTTCATTTTGACCTCCTCCAAATAATTAAAAATTTATAAAAAAGCATAATTTAAATTAGAAATGAATTAAAACTTGTAGAATATAAACAATAATAATTCAAAAATGAATTAAATAAGATGTAATATAATTCAAAAATAAATTATGTAAATTATAGTGTGATTCAAAAATGAATTATATAAATTATTACATAATTCAATTATGAATTGATTATATTGCTTTTTAGAAGAATAAGCAAATTTTATTTATCAGTTAAGCTTGAAAATAATAATTATAGAGTTTTCAATATTGGCATTATAATTGCTTAAATTATATAAAGAGAAATAGTTTAAGGGGGAATTTGCATGAAAAAAGGATATATTTTAATTGGTTGTGCTGGATCATTGTTTGCAACAACTGGATTATTTTCAAGTAATCTAATAGCGAGAGGGCTTACAGTAGAACAAATTACTTTTACAAGAGCTTTTATAGGATTTCTAGTGATATCTATATACAGTGTATTAAAAAAACCAGAAGTTTTTAAAACAAGTAAAAAAGTGATAGGGCTTTCAATGTTAAGTGGAATAATATGCCAGGTAGCTTTTAATGTTTGTTACTTTAAAGCTATAAGTAGTGTAGGAATATCTATAGCTGCAGTCCTGCTTTACACTTCACCTCTATTTGTAGCATTATTTTCAAATATAGTATATAAAGAAAATATCAACAAGATGAAAAGGTTATCAATACTATTATGTTTTATAGGTGCTATAGTTGCAGTTTTAGGTGGAAGATTTGAATTTGCAGAAATAAATGTATTTGGATTCTTATTAGGTTTGGGGGCATCATTAACATATGCATGCATGCCTATAATAAATAAAGGAGCGCTAAAAGAATGCTCTAGCTTTACAATAATAATTTATGGATTCCTATTTGGTTCAATATTTATAACACCAATAGCAAAACCATGGTTAATAATATCTCATGTAACTGATATTAGTACTTTAATATTAATTATAGGAATAGGAGTTTTCCCAGCAGCACTTGCATACATATGTTATGTTGGTGGAATAGAAATGGGTATAGAACTTTCAGTTGCAGGAGTTGTAAGTTCTATAGAGTTAGTAATATCTGTTTTGATAGGATGGTTTATATTAGGAGAAGCATTCTCTTTTATAAAATTAATAGGTGTACTAATAATGATTGTATCTGCCTTAGTAGCTACTAAAGCACCAACTAAAATGCCTACTAATAAAAGTAAGAAAAATTATAGAAGTGAATGTTCAATAATGAATGAATGTTCAACCGTGAATAAGTAAAAGATTAATCTTTAAGAAAATTTTGCTAGGATAGAGTAAATTTCAGGAATTTTATATTTAAATTGTGTTATCATAAATAGTGATATAAAAATTTAGACTTGTGCATAAAATATGAAACAAGGAGGTAGTTTCGTGTTTTCAAAAATCCTAGTTAAAACATTTATTAAAGATAGTGAAAATGTCCAAAGTGCAAGTGTTAGAAACAAGTATGGTTATGTAGCAGGAATAGTAGGTATAATATCTAATTTAGTTTTATTTATAGTAAAGGTATCTATAGGTATGCTTACATCAAGTATAGCTATAATGGCAGATGCATTTAATAATCTTTCGGATATGGCATCTTCAGCAATAACTATGATAGGGTTTAAACTAGCAAGTAAACCAGCTGACAAAGAACATCCTTTTGGACATGGTAGAATAGAATATCTATCAGCATTGATAGTAGCATTTATGGTTATGTTGGTTGGACTTCAATTTGTGAAATCGTCTATAGAAAGAATAACAAATCCAGTTCCTATAAAGTTTGAATTAGTGCCACTTATACTTTTAATTGCATCTATAATGGTTAAAATATGGTTGAGCCGTTTTAATAAATTTATGGGAAATAAAATTAATTCATCAGCATTAAAAGCAGTGTCATTAGATGCTTTGGGAGATGTATTTACATCAAGCTGTGTAGTTATATCTTTTATTTTGGCGAGATTTACTAATTTGCCCATAGATGGATATGTAGGTATTGTAGTATCATTAGTAATACTTTATGCGGGATTTTCTCTTGTAAAAGATACTATAAATCCTCTTCTTGGAGAAGCTCCAGATGAAGAAATGGTCAAATCTATTTTAGAATTATTATTATCTTATGAACATATAATAGGTACACATGATTTAATAATCCATAATTATGGAGTTGGAAGATGTATTGCATCTATACATGCAGAAATTCCGTCGAATATAGATATAATGGAAATTCATGAAATTATAGATACTGCTGAGAGAGAAATATCTGAAAAGTTGGATATATATTTGGTAATTCATATGGACCCTATATGTCTTGATGATGAAGAAGTTATATCAGCAAAAAGAGAACTTGAAGAAATACTTAAGAAAAATAGTCTTATAAAATCTATGCATGATTTTAGGATAGTTGGAAAAGGAAGTAAGAAAAATTTAGTATTTGATATAGTAGTTAATCCTTCTGAATTCTCCAAAGGTATGTCAGAAGAAGATTTAAAAGAAGATATAACAAAACTAGTTAAGGAGATGAATCCTGAATATAATTGTGTCATTGTTGTAGATAAAGATTTCATTTAATGATGATTAAAAAATAAAGGGAAAAAATGTAAAAAATATAGACAATAAAATATAGACATAATATAATAGATATATAACTATATTTAATTTGAATATAATAATTTTTAATTATTTTTATAAAAAAATTATAGAGACGTTGAAGTATATCCTATTACTGGGCACCTTATGGATATACAGAGTCAGTGGTGCAACCGGCTATGAATATAAATTTTATTTATTTCATAGCTTTTTTTGTATAGTTTTTTGATAAAAGAAATTAAATTATATTATGTATTTATAGAACTTTACAAAAGTGCGAATAGATTAGAGGGGAGCAATCTATATGAGGAAAGGAAATAAGAAGGCATTATTAATCAGTTTAATTATGATTTTAAGTATGATAGTTACTACAATATATCCAGCTGTATCTTATGCGTCAGAATTAGAAGGAAGTGGGTCTATCCAAAGTAATTCAAATAATTCACCAACTGGAGATGGAAAACAAGAAGAAAATAAGAAGCCAGAACAGACTCCAGGAGGAGACAAACAAGAAGAAAATAAGAAACCAGAACAGACTCCAGAAGGAGATAAACAAGAAGAAAATAAGAAGCCAGAACAAGCTCCAGAAGGAGATAAACAAGAAGAAGATAAAAAACCAGAACAGACTCCAGAAGGAGATAAACAAGAAGAAAATAAAAAGCCAGAACAAACTCCAGAAGGAGATAAACAAGAAGAAAATAAGAAGCCACAACAAACTCCAATAGAGGATGAAAATTTACTTAAAACTTTAGAAGAAGAACTTAATGAAGAGAATGAAGAGTATGGATTTGTTGTAAAAATTAATAATAATACAATAGAAACAGAGTCAATGAAAAAAATTACATTTAAATTAACTTATACTCCAACATCAAAAGGGATACAAGCAGGTGACTCAATAACTTTTAAGGTTCCAGATGTGTTTAATAAAGTTAATTTAGATTATACAAGTGAATGTTTTGATAAAACAGAGAGTAATGGAGAGTATACACTTACATTTAGAGAATTACCCAATGGTCAAAGTGTAATGCAAGGAAAAATTGGATTAGAAGCATATGTGAATAAAGTTGATGAAGAGACAAGTGCAAAAATTCATATTGAAACTACTGGAAAGATAGAAAGTGGAAGTGGAGATGTAGATATAGAAATAAAGCCTGGCGATAAAGAAGACATTGAAGAAGCTAAAGGAACACTTAAAAAGCTTGTTGAAGGAAGAGAGTCAACTACTGTATTTATGCCAGTTAAAAATAAAGATGTAAATTATAGTATACAAGTAAATGAAAAAGAGGAAGAATTAAAAGACATTACTTTATATGATGAGCTTCCTGAAGGAATGACATTAATAAAAGATTCTGTAAGTGTAGTGGCAAGCAATGGAAAAGAAGTAAGTGATTTTAATATTGAACAAGGTGAAAATTCTATTTCAGTTAATTTTGGAGACATAGACAAAGCGTATACTGTTAAGTATAAGGCTAGAATTAGTGATGAAAATGCGAAACATGGTAACAAATATAAGAATATAGCTAGATTAGAATCTGCTGGTAAGAAATTGCAAGAAGATGATGCTACTGTAAGTGTATTTGATAGGGGAAATGATTATCTTTTGACTAAGGGACATTCAGGAGCAACAAATATTACTCAAGTAGGTCAAGTAATCAACTATCAAATTTCAATAAATGATGACAAATCACCAATAAGTAATGTGGTTATAACAGATAATATACCAGAAGGTATGAGATTAACTACTGCTGGAGAAGCTGGGCATGATTTTAGAGTTGTAGAAGTTCCAATGAATGGTGGCTGGACTCCTTGGAGTAAAGAAAAAATTGCAAATAATATTTCATATAAAACAGAAGAAAAAAGAAATGAAAGTGGTCAAGTAGAAAAAGTTATAACTGGATTTACAATTAATCTTAGTGAAGAAGAAGTTGAATCAAAGTTTTTTATAGCATATACATTAAAAGTTATTAGTATTGAAGATAGTTATACAAATAGAGCTGTTCTTGATGCAAATAATAGTCAAGTAGATAAAAGAGACGAGATAAGTTTTAAGAAGAACTCTGGATTAATAAGTGCCAAAAAAGAGGTTGATAAAAAGGTATTAGATGGCAATGATAACCAAATAGTTAAGTATAAAATAAACATGTCAACCTATGGTGTTTATGATGCAGGGCAAGTAAATATTTTAGATGAAGTAAATCCAGCATTAAAAATATCTAATATAAAATACTCTGATAATCTTGAACTTAAAAAAGAAGCTGGAGATGAGAAAAATACTATAAGATTAGTAAATAAATATGAATTTAAGCAGATAAAAGAAGGTGAACCTGTACAAGGTTGGGTTACATTTGATGCAGATTTTACAGATGTAAAAGTAGGAGAGACTATACAAAATGTAGCTCAGATTAATGGTTCAAGTCCTCCTGGAGTAGAAACTACTAAACAAGGGTATGCTTTTGAAGCTAAAAAAGTAGACAGTTCAGATAAAAGTGCTCTTGAAGGTGCAAAGTTTAATTTGGAAAATACATTTGGAATAGTAGTAGTTAAGGATTTAGTTAGTAATGAAGATGGTATAATTGAATCTAGTGTCAAAAATCCAGGAACATATTATTTAGTGGAGACCATGGCTCCAAGTGGATATGAAAAATTAAAGGATAAAATAAAGGTGGAAATTGATAGAAAAAATATTGGTAAAATTGTGGATATTGGAAATATAGAAAATGTAAAACAAGAAAATATTCCAGTAAATCCACCAGTACCACCAGATACAGATGAACCAACAGTAAATCCACCAGTGCCACCAAGTACAGATAAGCCAAGTAAACCATCAAGACCATCTGATACAGAGGAAGCAACAATAAATCCACCAGTACCACCATCAGAAAATGTGGTAAATCCACCAATACCAGAGGTAGTAAATCCATCAATACCACCATCAGAAGATGCAATAGAAAAGCCTGTTAAACAAATTGTTCCAATACCAGAGGTAGTAAACCCACCAGTGCCACAGGAAAAGAATAATACAGGAAAAGATAATACTGTAGTAAATCCACCAGTGCCACCAAAGACAGGGGATAGTACTACAATTACTGTAGAAATACTTTTGGGGTTAGGAGCTATTGTAGGACTTATTATATTGAGAAGAAAGAAAAATATCAATTAGACCCTAACATTATAAAAATATAAGTAATATTAAAAAATATCTTCTAAAACAATATTATTAAGTGCGAATATTGTTAGAAGATATTTTTTTTTGGAGTATTATGTAAAAAAATAATCGTTTTTTAGAAAAAAAATCCAGAAAACTATAGACAAAGAGAAGGATATAAGATATAATATAAATATAAAATTAAATGAGGCAAAACTAGGGAAACCTAGTCACGCAAAGCTATAGGGGCTAAAGTTTAAGTAAACTATGCCAGCCAGTTGCCGAAAAGAGTAAAAATTTCTTTTTGTATATACAAAGATACTCTTGGGTATCTTTTTTATTTTGAAATTTATTACTCCCGGCCTAACTCAAAGGAGGGAATAATATGAAAACAAGTAAAAAATTATTAATCGCTATAATATCAATATTCTTAATAAGTTCAGTTCCAGTAAGTGCACATGCAGATAGTGCAACTTTACAAAACAATAAAGAAACACTTAGTCAAATAGTGGTTCTTCCAAGTGGAAATTACGATAAAAATGAAGCTAATGCTATGATAAATAGACTTGCAAATATAGATGGAAAATATCTAAATGTATTAAAACAAGATAACTTAAAAATAAAATTATTAAGTGGAAAATTAACAGATGAAAAAGAATATGCTTATTTAAAAGGTGTAGTTCCTAAGGGATGGGAAAATACTGGTAAAACTTGGGATGATGTTCCTGGTTTAGGTGGAAGTACAGTAGCTCTTAGAATAGGATTTAGTAACAAAGGTAAAGGTCATGATGCAATAAACTTAGAATTACATGAAACAGCACATGCAGTAGACCATCTTGCATTGAATGATATTTCTAAATCAGCACAATTTAAACAAATATTTGCTAAAGAGGGACGTTCTTTAGGAAATGTAAATTATTTAGGTGTATATCCAGAAGAATTCTTTGCTGAAGCATTTGCATATTACTACTTAAATCAAGACACAAATAGTAAATTAAAAGCAGCTTGTCCACAAACTTATAGCTTTTTACAAAACTTAGTAAAATAAAAAATTTATATAAAAACATTAAGGGGCTGTCTCAAAATAGAGATAAGCCTCTTTTTCATTGTTGAAATGATAAAAATATATTTGATTTCATACAAAAAGAGTGCCTCATGAACTAAAAAGTTCATTTTGAGACACAACCTTTTATATTGTGTGTAAAACTAATCAATTTAATCTTATGTATATTTTTTATGTGATGATTTATTGCTGACTTTTATATAATGACTCAATATGTTTATTATGAGCTTGAGTCATTATTGTAGGTATAATAGAAACTATTGAACCAATCACTATCAATAAAATTCCTATAATCATATTAATAGGAATAAATTCTTTAAGAATTAGTAATGCCAGTATTGGAGATATTACAGGCTTAAAGAAAAATACTAAAGATGTAAGGCTAGTAGATGTAGCTTCCATTGCCATAAAATAAAGTGCATAACCAACACCTGTAACAAATACAAATACGTAAATCATAGTAGGTATGTTGTGTAAGGTATAACCACTAAAAATAGGTATATTTGCAAATACATGGAGCCCATTTTTATTTAACATATTTGATATAAAATTAATCTTAGTAAGTAGAACTAATACAAGCATTTCTAAACTACCTAATATAAAACTGAAACAAGTCACAACTATTCCACCAAATTTTAATGTTTTTCTTTTACCAAAAACAGTGTACATTGAAAAAATAATGGCAGAAGATAGTGTTAAGAATATACCACTAAAAGTTAATCTTGTATGCAGTGGATTTATAATAATTATAATTCCAAGTACTTCTAATATAAGTGAAATTATATTGTGCCTATAGATTTTTTCCTTTAGAATTAAATAAGCTAGAAGCATCACAAATACTGGATTACAACTAAATAAGACAGCAACTACAGATGCTTTTGTGTTTAGTACAGCTAACTGGTACAATGACATACTTACTACAACACACATAAAACCTAAAAAAGCAAAGTATTTTAAATCTGATTTTGTAATAGAAATACTAAGGGATTTTAATCTTTTTATAGCAAAAGGTAGTAAGACTAATCCACCAACAAAAAATCTTGATAAAGTTATTTGTATGGGATTAAAGTCATTAGTAACAGTTTTTAGACTAATTTCCATTGAACTAAAAAATATGGTAGTTAGTATTATATAAACATAACCTTTTTTCAAATCAAACACCTCCTTGTAATTTATATTAGTACTATAAACTACAATATTCAAGTACATTGGTATAAAATGGCATATAAACATAAGATATAAAATTATAAGCTACCTTAATATAGAATATAAAATTCTACACTAAGGTAGCTAATTATTTGTAATTATATTTATTTAATTATTTTAAATTGTACAATTTAGCTAATTTTTCAAATGCTGGTAGGGAACTCTTAACCTTATCATAAGATACACAATATGATACTCTAAAGTGTCCTGGGCAGCCAAAAGAAGAGCCTGGAACTAATAGTAAATTAAATTGTTTAGCATCAGCACAGAATTTTTTATCATCTTCAATTGGAGCTTTTGGGAATAAATAGAATGTACCACTAGGTTTAACACAAGAAAATCCCATTTCTATTAAGCTATTATATAAAAGGTCAAAGTTCTTCTTGTAAATATTTACATCAACTTCTGCATCTAAGCTTCTTGCAATAACTCTTTGAAAAAGAGAAGGAGCATTTACAAATCCAAGTATTCTATTTGCAACATTTAATGAAGACATAACATCATCAAAATCATCCATTTCTCCATTAGCCACAATATATCCTATACGTTCACCAGGTAGAGACAATGATTTACTATAAGAGTATCCTATAAATGAATTTTTATAGTATTTTAATATACAAGGAACTTTAGCACCATCATAAATTATTTCTCTATATGGTTCATCAGAAATTAAATATATATTTGTATTAAATTCTTTTTGTTTTGTGTCTAGTAACTCTCCAAGATTTTTTAGCAATTCTTCAGAATAAATAACACCAGTAGGATTGTTTGGAGTGTTTATTATTAGAGCTCTTGTCTTTGGAGTAATAGCATTTTTTAGAGCATCTAAATCTGGTTCAAAAGTTTCTATATTTGTAGGAACTTCTATTAACTTTCCATCATAGTTTTCTGTATAATTTTTATACTCACCAAAATATGGTGCAAAAGCAATAACTTCATCATCAGGATTTAAAAGAGTTTTCAAAATAATATTTAGACCACCAGCAGCACCACAAGTCATAATTAAGTTATCTCTTGTAAGGTTTAATCCATCTTTCTTATTTATGTGCTTGGCAATAGCATCTCTTACATCTTCGTATCCTGAGTTGTTCATATATCCATGAACTAGATTTGGAGATTCTTCATTTAAAATATCGCTTATAACTGCTTTAATAGTTTCTGGAGGCTCAACACTTGGATTTCCTATACTAAAATCAAAAACATTTTCTTCTCCGTACATATCGGATAGTTTTTTTCCCTCTTCAAACATGGCTCTTATAACAGAGCTGTTTGCAACTAAAATTTGCATTTTATTAGATATCATATGTAACACTCCCTTTTATAGATTTATATTGCTTATGTATATATTACCATATTTTTACTGAATTTAGACAATTTTCGAAAAATTTCTTGTTTGAAAATATAAACTTTTATATAAAATATATTTATGTATGATGTATATAAAAAATTACAAATTCTAACTAAACCACAATTATATTTTATGATAATTTTATAAGGGAGTATAAAATTATACAGTTATAAGGCAAAATATTCTTGACTGTATCAAGGATTTAATATAATATAGTTGATATAGTCAAATATATTGCATTAGAATTATAGAGGGGAAATTAAGAATGGATTTTAAAAAGTTACAGCATGAGAGTTTGTCGTATATTATTTGTTATCTTCAAAGGAACTTTAAACTTTATTGTGAAAAATGTCTAAAGCCATATAAGCTTACGAATGGTTTATATTTTTATTTAATTTATATCAACAAGAATAGGAATTGTTCTTTGAATGATGTCTCTACAGAATTCGAGGTGGATAAAGCTCATACTACAAGAACTATATCTAGATTAGAACAAGATGGTTACATAGAAAAGATTCAAAATCCTAATGATAGTAGAGCTTTTCAATTGAGAGTAACAGATAAGGGTGAAGAAGTACTAGGAGATATAAAAAACATATTTTCAAAATGGGATAGTAATATAAAAAAAGAGTTTTTGGATGAAGGATACAAAGACCTAGTAAAAAAATTACATACAGTAAAAGATATAAAGGCAACAGTGGAGGAAGAATAGGATGTATTGCAACTTATTAAAGTCAATTAAAATTGGAAATTTAGAATTAAAAAATAGGGTATCTTTTGCACCTACAAGTATGGGTCTTAATTTGGAAGAACGAATTGACAAGTTTTGTAAAATTGCTAAATCAGGTGTAGCTTTGATTACGATAGGAGATGTATCAGTTAGACCTAGTTTTCATAAAATGGCTCTAAGCTTATCAAATGAAGATGGAATTAGAGAGTACAAAAAAATTGTAGATGCAATACATGATTCAGGGGCGAAAGTTTCAGCACAAATATTTTGTTCAGATTATGACATGAATTTAATCAGAAATACCATGAAATTGGGAATTACTTCACATGATGAAATAAAAAAAATTATGGATGATGGAGTAAAGGATTATGTAACAAATATGCCAAAAGAGGAAATAAAAAATATTATAGAGATGTTTAGAGTAACAACATTAAATGCAAAAAAAGCAGGATTTGATATGATTCAAATTCATGGAGATAGACTTATAGGAAGCTTTTCATCCAGTATATACAATAGTAGAATTGATGAATATGGTGGAAGTTGTGATAATAGAAGTAGATTTGCAAGTGAAATAATTAGTAGTATCCGTAATGATATAAAGGATATTCCAATAGATTATAAGCTTGCAGTTAGACAAGAAAATCCTCATTATGGTAATGCAGGCGTTTTATTTTGTGAAGTGGAGCATTTTGTAAAAAAATTTGAATCACTTGGTGTAAATAGCTTTCATGTAACATTAGCAAATCATTCCAAACTAGAAGACACCATACCAGTCAATAATCATCCTTATTTTAAAGATGAAGGATGCTTTTTGTATTTAGCTGATGAAGTTAAAAAACACACAACCCTTCCAGTTTGTGGTGTTGGTAAGCTATCTAGTCCAGACTTCATAGAAAATGTTATATCAAATAACAGAGTAGATATGGTTGCTATGTCGAGACAACTATTGGCAGACAGTGATTGGTTGCAGAAAGTAAGAGAAGGAAGAGTAGATGATATTAAGAAGTGTTGCTACTGCAATAAAAAATGTGCAGATGCATTGCAGACACATTCTCAATTTGGTTGTATATTAGATTAATAAAATCTTATAGTGATTAAAAATTTAATGGTATTAAGAAATTTTAGATAAATACTTAATATATAGGAGGATATATCATGAAAAGTTTAATTTTATATTCAAGTTTAACTGGAAATACTAAAAAAATTGCTCAATCTATATATGATGCAATTCAAGGCGAAAAAGAAATTAAAAATATCAGTGAAGTAATTGATAATAATGTTGACTATGAAAAATATGATATAATATTCTTAGGATATTGGGTGGACAAAGGAATTTGTGATAAAAATTCAAAACTAGTCTTTGAAAATATTCATAACAAAAAGCTAGCTTTATTTGGAACAATGGGAGCAAGTACAAAGGGAAACTATGGAATTAACATCATGGACAAAGTGAAAGATGTCTTTTCAAAGGATAATGAAATAGTTGGGTCATTTATATGCCAAGGAAAGATTGCAGAAGGTTTAAAGGTTAAATATGAAGAAATGATAAAACTTCATCCTGAAAATGAACATATTCGTGAGCAATTAAAAGGTCATGAAGAGTCTCAAAGTCATCCAGATGAGCAAGAGATATCTGAAGCTGTTAGATTTTCAAAAGATATAATAGCTAAAGCTAGTAATATGTAATAGTTTAAATTAGATAGAAAGGGAGTTTGTAATATGAAAGAGAGTAACGATATTATAATTTCAGTTGGCTCTAAGCAAAGACTGCAAAATACAATTGCAATAAAACTTTGTTTAGAGCCTAATAAATCAAGATAATATTTAGGCTAAATTGTTTTTGTGCAGTCTTTGCTTTTATTTACAATTTAAAATGTAGATGGGAGCAGAGTACTATGAAGTATGAAAAAGCACAAAATATATTGCCAGAAGAGATACTTGAATTAATTCAAGAATATACAGATGGTAGTTATTTATATATACCACGAAAGTCTAAAAATAAAAAAGCTTGGGGTGAAAATAGTGGTTCAAGAAATATCTTGAAAAAAAGAAATAAAGAAATATTTGATAAGTACAATAAAGGTATTTCTGTTAAAGAACTTACAAAGGACTATTATTTAACGGAGCATAGTATAAGACGAATAATAAGAGAAGAAAAAAGTGATTGAAAATAGAATATTAATGTTTTAAAGATAGATTTATATAACAAAAGATTAAGAAGAGACTTTTTAACAAAGTCTCTTTTTTCGTACAAAATTAGTACAGATTTGTTTATGAACTTGAGGTATGATCTATTTAAATGATATGATTTTATTGAGGAATTTCTAAATTTTAAGAAGAGGAATAGAACAATGAGTATTTTAAATGTAAATAATATAAGTTATGGATTTGGAGATAGAACATTATTTAAAGACATATCTTTTAGGCTGTTAAGAGGGGAACATGTAGGTCTTGTTGGAAAAAATGGCGAGGGAAAGTCTACATTTATGAATATAATAACAAGTCAACTGATTCCAGATAGTGGTGATATACAATGGAGTAGCAAAGTAAGAGTTGGATATATGGATCAACATACTAAACTAGAAAAAGGTAATACAATAAAAGATATTTTAAGAGAATCTTTTAAGGAACTTTTTGATATGGAAAGTGAAATGAATAGTATATACAGTAAAATGGGAGAAATGAATGAACATGAGATAAATAAGTCTCTTGAAAAAGTTGCAAATATACAAGACTTTTTAAATAACAATGAATTTTACAATATTGATTCAAAGATAGATTCAATTGCCTTAGGTCTTGGGTTTAGACATATTGGACTTGATAGAGATGTTTCAGAATTGAGCGGAGGTCAAAGGACAAAGGTATTATTAGGTAAACTATTGTTAGATGAACCAGATATATTGCTTTTAGATGAACCTACAAACTATTTGGATGAAGAACATATAGAATGGTTAAGAAAATATCTTCAAAATTATGAAAATGCATTCATATTGATATCACATGATTTGGAGTTTTTGAATAGTGTTGTGAATGTGGTGTGTCATCTTGAAAATATGACATTGACAAGATATATTGGTAATTATGAAAAATTTCAACAGATGTATGAAGAAAACAAGAGAAATTTAAGAATAGCTCAAGAAAAACAGATTAGAGAAATATCAAAGTTAGAAGAATATATTGCAAAAAATAAAGTTAGAGCATCAACCAGTAAGATGGCAAAATCAAGACAGAAAAAATTAGATAAAATAGAAAGAATAAGTATATCAACGGAAAAAGTAAGGCCTCACTTTGACTTTAAAATATCCAAAAAATCTGGGAAGATGATATTTGAAGCTAAGAACTTAGTTATAGGATATGAAACAGCACTAAGTAAACCTATAAATTTAATTATGGAAAGAGGAGAAAAGATAGCTTTAATAGGTGCAAATGGTATAGGAAAATCAACCTTATTAAAAAGCTTGATTGGAATAAATAAACCAATAAGTGGAAGTATTGAAGTAGGAGAAGAACAAAATGTTGGATATTTTGAACAGGAAGTTAAAGAAATAAGTGATAAAAAACTTATTGATGAGGTGTGGTATGAATTTCCAACATACACAAGATATGAAATAAGAAAAATGCTATCAAGATGTGGGTTGACTAATCAACATATAGAAAGCAAGCTTTCTATATTAAGTGGTGGAGAACAAGCTAAAGTAAGGTTATGTAAACTTATAAATAATCCTAGTAATATATTAATACTAGATGAGCCAACAAACCACTTAGATTCTGAAGCAAAGGAAGAACTAAAAAAAGCTTTAATATCATATGAAGGCAGTATAATTTTAGTATGCCATGAGCCAGAATTTTATAATGATATAGTTAATAAAATTTGGGATTGTGAGAAGTGGGCAATTAATTATTTAATATGATAGAAAATCTTATATCACCTGTTATATCTTTTATCAATTTTACCATAAGACCAGCTAATTTGACCTTTGGACTGAGAAAGATATGAAAAGACTAGATTAATAGAAAGGCATGGCATTTATTTGCGATGCCTTTTTTAATAGAATCAAAAAAATGATAAAAATACTTGACTGTAAACCATGTTTATACTGTATTTTATATAATAATCAAGCAGTTTTAGATGCACACAAGGAGGCGATTGTTACAAAGTGTGGTATTATTGATAATGGAATATTGGCGAATCAAATAATGAAATAAAACATTAAAGAAGACTTAGAGTAATAAAAAAGAAAGATATTAGGTAATTCAATAAATCGAAAGGTGGTGTTTAAAGATGACAATTAAGGAAGTTGAAGAAAAAACTGGACTCTGTAAGTTTCTTATATATATGGGGAGGAAATGTTACATGGGGAATTATTACCATTGCTTGTTTGCTAATTGCAATCATAGCATTTCCAAAACTGCCAGCTCAAATTCCTGTGCAATGGAATAATGGTGTAGCCAATAGTGTAGATAAAAAATTTATTTATGCTTATCCAATTATTTGTGTTGTGTTCAGATTTATTTTACGCTCATTTATATGTAGATGGTTACAAATACGAGCTTTCTATAGTGACACTATTGCAGATTATTTGACGAACTTTTTATGTTTTGTAGCTTTATCCGTAGAAGTATTCTCAATATTTTTTGTCTACAATATTGTCAAGAACGTTACAGTTATTCTTTTTATAGATACCTGTGTATTTATTATTTTATTACTAATAGGATGGAATAAAATATACCAAAAAAACAAGCAACTCTCAAAAAATGAGTAAGGAATGAACTTGCTTTCTATAAAGAGTTTGAGGTACGTTCAAGATACATTTTTCATGCTGATGAAGTAAGGTAAAAGCAAAAGCTTACTTTAGCATCATGGGTTTAAATTCTGATAGCGGAATAAAAAAGAATGCCAGAATTGATAAAAACATAGTGTTTATGAGGATTCTGGCATTTTGCATATTCAGATTCAAAAACTTTGCTTATTGAGAATTAGTGGAAAAATGTTATTTTTATTAAAAAAGCTACTAATTTAGACTTCAATCTCTAGATATTATCTAAAAAAGATAAGAAATCAACTTTGTATATTTTCTTTGGTCTACCTCTTTGATTATCCAGCTTTGTGTTTACAATAGTTGCGATACCAGCCTTATATAAGATACTTAAGATTCTATTTGCACTCCTAAGAGTTATATTCATATAGTCTGATAATATTTCCGCTGATACATTATTTGAATTTCTATCATTAATCATACTCATAATTTTAGATACATTTACATTAGATAAAGGAATGAAAGAAGCAACTTTATTGGCTATTGAACTTTCTTCAAGGTCATTAGAATTTTTATTTGAATATAAAGGTCCTATTATATTATTAGTGTCATTTACTATAAATGTGCAATTTCCACCTAGAGAAGCTGATTTACTATTTGCCTGACGAGCGTTCTGTTCTGCATGAATATTTGTGTTGCCAATTCCCCAACCAATATTTAAGCTATACTTAATTTCTTTTAAGTCTTCTGAAATAAAAAATTCTGTATAGTCCTTAGTCATATTATTTAGCATTTCTTTAGTAGTATGTATTTCTATTTTCATGTCATTTTTTTTGACTTGAACTCCATAGAATCCATTTGTTGATAAAGAATTTAAGATAGTGTTGTATATTTGATTTTGTATCTCATCATTTTTAAATATTAGGTCATCATTTATATACTCTGAGCTATTTATTGTAATTATACAAGTTGCAGATTTATTTTTATCCAAATTTTTCAATGTTATTTCGTTTATCACAGATTTAAATGTGTTTAAGATTGATTCTGTAGAGGGAACCATGTAAATGCAATTATATCCCAATCTATTTAATTCGCAGCTTATGACATAGTTTCGAGTAAAGGAAATGTTAATTTTATTGTTTTTTAATAAGTCAAGGTGTATCTCTAATAATTTGTCATTTAATTTTTTGAAATCATATACAGGCTGTGGAATATTGAAATCTTTGATTGTATATGGGCAATTATTAGAATCCATCAAGGAATATATATCATAATAATTGTTATCTTCTCTTAAAAAATCCATAAATGATTTTGTAAAATCAATGTCTTTTTGACTGTTTAAAAGTTTAAATAAGTATTTGTAAAAGTCTCTTTCATCAAGTTTTAAGAAGTTTATAGGTACTTTTATATTCTCTATTTTTAGTGTCAATTCACTATATGGTATTATACCACTACAAACAAAGGCATCAAAATTATCTACTTGTTCATTGTATATTCTTAGTAAATCATTAAAATAATTTTTACCTTTAAGTTCAATAAATGTAACTTCACAAACATCTTTTAATTCTTCAAGTACATGTTTAAAATTATCTGACAGAAAATAAGATGCTGTTAAAAAACCAATCTTATATTTCATAAAGCCTCCATTAAAATTTATAAAGTCTTGTAACTAATTGCCGATTTATATCCTCATTTTATAATAGTAGATAAAAAGAGTCAATTTATTTTTACCGTCTAAAAATAAATGCAAGAAAAATCAGAAAATATAGAAAATACTGAAAAAATGTTGACTGACGGAAAAAAATATGTTATTTTGTAATTAAGGACTAGTCTTTTAAAATTTCTAAAAATGTGAACCTTATTTTTAAGACAAAATTATATTTTTTATAAAATAAAGGAGGATATTATGAGCACATATTTAAATGATATTTCTAAATTTGTTGATGAAAATAGAGAAGAAATAATTTCTTTATGGAAAGATATTGTTAATACTGAGAGTTATACAAATTGCAAAGAAAGTGTAAATATATTAGCTGAAAAATTAAAGACTGAATTTGAAAAAGAAGGTTTAGATTGTAATTTAATAGATGTTGGAAACAATGGTAATACATTAGTAGGTACACTTGGTTCTAATAGAAATGGAAAACCAATAATTTTTTCAGGTCATATGGATACTGTCTTTGAAATAGGTACATTTGGAGAAAATCCATTTAAGATAGAAGAAGGAAAAGCTTATGGACCAGGTGTTTTGGATATGAAAGGTGGAATAGTAATTTCTTTATATGTAATCAAGGCTTTAAATAAAATAGGATATAATGAAAGACCAATAAAAATAGTATTTTCAGGAGATGAGGAGACAGGGCATAGGGATTCAGCAGGTGGAGAAATTATGCTAAAAGAAGGACAAGGTGGTCTTTGTGCATTCAATATGGAAACTGGATTAGTAGATAATAGCTTATGTGTAGGTAGAAAAGGAAGAATTGGATGTAATGTACATGTAAAAGGCGTAGAAACACATGCAGGAAATGACTTTGAAGGTGGAAGAAATGCAATAGAAGAAATGGCTAATAAAATATTAAAAATACAAAGATTAACAAATCTTGAACTTGGAACTACAGTTACTGTAAGTGTTATTAAAGGTGGAAGAGTACCAAATTCTATTCCACAAGATTGTAATATAGAAATAGATATTAGATTTGAAAAAGTTGAAGAAGCAGAAAATGTTAAAAAAAGAATTGAAGAAATCTGTAAAGAAACTTATATAGAGGGTACTTCTACAGAAGTTAAGATTGTCAATGAAATGATGGCATTTGAAACTACAGAAGATGTTATGAAATTTTATGAGTTTGTAAATACAGTGTCAA
This sequence comes from Clostridioides sp. ZZV14-6009, assembly GCF_020658095.1. Lineage (NCBI taxonomy): Bacteria > Bacillati > Bacillota > Clostridia > Peptostreptococcales > Peptostreptococcaceae > Clostridioides > Clostridioides sp. ZZV14-6009. The sequence goes on along the minus strand of NZ_JAGWDG010000003.1, from coordinate 150,346 downwards.
AAGAAAATGGCTTTGGAGAAATAAATGCTAAAAAACTTGGAGGAAGTTCAGATGCCAGTTATTTAACTATTGGAAAAGTTCCTACAATATGTTCATTTGGTGTAAAGGGAGAATGGAATCATACATCGAGAGAATATGCATTAGTTGATTCTATGTTTGAAAGGGTAAAATTAATTTCTGAAGTTATTTTAAATTTGGATAAATTTGAAATATAAAAGGAGGATTTAATATGGACACAACGGATAGAGAGAATAAAGTAACATGGAAAGGGTATGTGTCTTTATTTATATTGATAATACTATTTTCTGGAATTTTTCAGAATGGACAAGGATTTCTAAAAGCATTAGATTTTGCTAACTTAACTGGTTCATTTGGTACTATCTCAGACGGTATAAACTTTATGGGAAAAGGTGGTACTGGTGCAAAAGATGGATTTTTATTTGCACTTACTCTAATACCAACTGTATGTTTTGCTGTAGGACTTATTGATGTGGTGGAATCTATGGGAGGAATGCAAGCTGCATCAAAGATATTTAATCCATTACTTAAACCATTACTTGGCATACCTGGAGTAGCTGGTATAGCGTTTGTATCTTCATTTACTAGTTCAGATGTAGCTTCAATAATGACAAAAGGATTATATGAAAGTGGAGAAATAACAGATGATGAAAGAACTATATTTGTAGCTTATCAATATGCTGGTTCAGCAGTTATATTAAATACAATAAATACTCAAGCTCCACTTTTACCAATAGCATTATTGGCAATAGGTCCGATAATACTTATAGAGATATTCTGTAAGATGCTTGGAGCTAATTTAGTTAGATTAATTATAAAAATGAAAAATAAAAAGAAGAAGGAGGTTGCGTAGTATGAGTCAACAAACTTCTGGAAATACAATTGCAAATAATAAAGTTAAGAAAACTATTGTTGAAACTTTTATGGGAGGAGCAAAAAAAGGTTTTTACATAGGAGTTGAACAAATATTACCAGCCATGGTAATGGGATATGTAATAGTACAGTTTCTACAATTAACTGGCTTGGTTGATATTTTAGGAAGTATTTTTGGTCCAGTAATGGGTATTTTTGGATTACCTGGGGAATCAGTTGTAGTCTTGATAGCAGCTTTCTTTGCTAAGGCAGCAGGAGCAGCAACAGCTGCAAACTTATTTGCACAAGGTCTAATTACTGCACCACAAGCAACTATATTAATTATGCCATGTATGCTAATGGGTACTCTAGTTGGTCATTATGCGAGAATAGTACTTGTAGCAAATGCTAGTACTAAGTATAGAATGTTGTTGTTGGCAGTTCCTATATTTGATGCAGTAGTGGGAATGTTGATAGTAAGAGTTTTACTTACTGTTATGGGACTAATGTAAAAAAAATAAAATTATGACTTAATTATAAAGTGTGTATAAGAATTAATATATACAAGAATTGATGTACAGCAATTAATATATAGTAATTAATATGTATATTAATTAAAAAAGAAGTTTACTAAAAATTTATTTTGGTAAACTTCTTTTAAATTTATATTTCTAGAATTTATATTTTTCTTTTTACAACATTAACATTAATTTTAGACTAAATATACTTTCATGCTAATATCAAAATAAATGTATTTTTAAAGTACAATATGTTTTGAATTTTCGCGTATATCTACTTCAATGACTTTTTCTATTGTATCTCCTCTAAAGCCTAGTAAATTACTAGTTAAGTTTGCAGTAGAACAAGAGTGATTAGGTATAATTCTTATTCTATCACCTATTTTTATATCAGTTTCTCCATTTACTTTAATTTTACCAACTTCTTCTGAAAGTGAATCAATAGTAAGTTCTGGATGCTCACAAACTCTACCATATCCAACAATACTACTATTTCCATGTGCACCCTTATCTAATCCAAGACATTTACTTCCGCAATCAACTAAATAATATCCATTACTATTTTTTGAGATTACAGTACATACAACAGTAAGAGCACACATCTTTTCAGTAGCACATCCTAGACCTATTTGTATAGCATCATAATATACATAGTTTCCAGGTCTTACAGCAGTGATAGTTTTAGAAGCAGCCTCAGTTTCAACTGTTGGAGTGCTTCCAGAAGCTACAATATCTATATTAAAGCCATTATCAGTTAATAATTTAGATGCTTTCTCCATAGTAGAATCTTCTTGAATACAAACATCTGGCACACCTTCTGGAGAACTACAACCGTATACTTGACCTGGATGTGAGCTTATTCCAACAATATTTATACTTTCTAGTTTTGAAATTTCAGTAGCAAGTTCGACTACTTTTTCTGGTTCAACACCAAAACGGTGTAATCCGCAATCTACAATAAGAAGTAGTTTACATTCAATTTTAGCTAGAGAAAAAGCCCTACTGTAAGCTTTTGCACATTCTATATTATCTGTAGCACATATTAAATTTATTTTTGAAGCCATAGTTACTACCCTGTTTATATTTGCATCTCCCATGTAAGGGTAAGCCAACATAATATCTTTAAAGCCAGCATTTATCAAAGCTTCAGCTTCATCAAGAGTTCCAACAAGAAATCCAGCAGCACCTGCATCTTTTTGAAGTTTTGCAATATATGTGCTTTTATGCGTTTTAAGCATAGGCCAAAGCTGTTTGTTGTTCTTTGTACAAATTTGTTGTATTGTATTTATATTTTCTTCTAACTGGTCTAAATCTAGTAAAAAGCTTGGTGTAGCAATTTCTGAAATTTTCATGTTGTTTACCACCTTTCAATAAAAGTAAAATCAATCATAGGTCTTGATTTTATGATATTAATAAAATATTATGATAAGATTAGTTCTATAATATAAATATCTTCTAATTATATTATAGAACTAGTATGAATTTAGAGCAATATTTATTTAGATTAATTAGAATTTTCAATATATTTATTAGCTGTAAAATTATGTGATTATTAAACTGTATATATAATAATGTTTTACTTTGTGGTTTTACTTAAAACTGTTTGAGTTTTATTTAATAGGGTATTTTAAGTGAGTGAAAATTTTGTTTTAGCATAAAAAACTTATATTATAAATTTTGGAGGTAATAAATATGAGAAAAGTAGTACTTTATATTGCAATGAGTTTAGATGGTTATATAGCAGAAGAAGATGGTAGTGTAGCTTTTTTAGATGAAGTAGCTTCAGATTCTCAACAAGAAGACTATAATACTTTTTACGATACAATTGGTACAGTTATTATGGGAAATTCAACATATACACAAATAATAAATGAACTAAGCCCAAATGAATGGTTTTATGAAGGGAAAGAATGTTATGTGTATTCAAAGACTACTAGTGGAGTTACTGAAAATGTAAAGTATACAAATTTGGAACCTAAAAAACTAATTGAACAAATTAGAGCAGAGAAAGAAGGAAAAGATATCTGGATAATTGGAGGAAGTGAAATAGTAGAATTATTTATAAAAGATAATCTAATTGATGATTATTTTGTATATGTATTGCCAACAATATTAGGTAGAGGAATTCCATTATTTAAAACTGGAATACAGAGAACAAATTTAAATCTTAAAAAAGTTAGTAATTTAGAACAACTTGTAAAATTAGAATATAGTAAAAAACAAGTATAAAGTATGTGCTGGCTTGTTATCATTTTATAAAATAAAGTATTTAAAAACTTAAATTATATATGAATTGACATTACTTGTCAAATATGGTAACATATAAGCGACTTATCGGAGGGTGTATTAGAAAGAATATGCTGGAGAAGAGAGTGCACTAACTCTTTTCTCCTTTTTTTATAAAAGCAAGTATTCATAAGCTTGGTATTATTACATAATAATTACACTGTCTCAAAAATTTAGAAAGGAGTAGAATATGAAATTAATTTTAAATTATTTAAAAAATTATAAGTTATTAATAGGATTAAATATACTGGCTATATTTAGTTTTGCATTAGTTGAATTAGGTATACCAACAATAATAGCTAAAATAATTGATAATGGTATTGCAAATCAAAACACAACTTACATAAAACAAATGGGAATAGTAATAGTTGTTATTTCTATTATAGGAGTTGTAGGTAGTGTATTATTGGGTTATTGTTCTGCAAAAATATCAACAGGAGTAACTAGAGATATAAGAAATGATATATTTAAAAAATCTCAAGAGTTTTCACACACTGAATACAATAAATTTGGGATTTCTTCAATGATTACAAGAACTACAAATGATGCATTTCAAATTCAACAATTTGTAAATATACTTCTTAGAACAGCTTTATTAACTCCAGTCATGTTTATTATAAGTATAATCATGACAATTAGAACAAGTGTAGAGCTTTCCTTGGTATTAGCTATATCAGTGCCTTTTATAATTATTGGAGTAGCAATAATAGCAAAAGTTTCTCAATCAATATCATCCAAACAACAAAAAGGACTGGATAAACTAAACCTTATATCAAGAGAAAATTTAACTGGAATAAGGGTAATCAGAGCATTTGGGAATGATGACTATGAGACAAAAAGATTTGAAGAAACAAATACATATTATGCTAATGTTTCTAAAAAATTGTTTAAACTTATGTCAATTACTCAACCCGCATTCTTTTTACTATTAAATATAGCTGTTTTAGCTGTGTTTTGGATTTCCAGTGAGAAAATAAATATTGGAGAAATTCAAGTTGGACAATTAGTTGCATTTTTGGAATATCTTTTCCATGCTATGTTTTCAATTATGCTTTTTTCAATGGTATTTATCATGTATCCAAGAGCAGAAGTTTCAGCAAATAGGATAAAAGAAATTTTAGAAGAAGAGCCACTTATAAAAAATCCTAAAAATGGAGTAAAAGATACTGAAAATAAAGGACTTATAGAATTTGACAATGTAACATTTACTTATCCAGATGGAGAGGCCTCTGTGCTTAAAGATATTTCGTTTACTGCAAAGACAGGTGAAACAGTTGCCTTTATAGGTAGTACTGGTAGTGGAAAGAGTACTCTAATTAACTTGATACCTAGATTTTATGATGTAACAGAAGGTAGCATTAAGATAAATGGAGTAGATATAAGGGAATATGACTTAAAGGCTTTAAGAAAAAAAATAGGATTTATACCTCAGAAAGCATTGCTTTTTACTGGTAGTATAGCAAATAATATTAGATTTGGTAAAAATAAAGCAGGAACATCAGAATTAGAACATTCAGCCAAAGTTGCACAGGCATATGAGTTTATATCAAAAAAACCTAGAAAATTTGATGAATTAATTAGTGAAGGTGGATCTAATGTATCTGGAGGTCAAAAGCAAAGACTTTCTATTGCCAGAGCTATTATAAGAAAGCCTGAAATATATATATTTGATGATAGCTTTTCTGCGTTAGATTTTAAGACTGATGCAATACTTCGTTCTAAGCTAAAAAAAGAAACAAAAAATGCAATTGTATTGATTGTTGCACAGAGAATTAGCTCAATTATTGATGCTGATAAAATTATAGTACTAAATGAAGGAAAAGTTGTTGGAATGGGAACTCATAAAGAATTATTGAAAAATTGTGAAATATACTATGAAATTGCAACATCTCAGTTGAAAAAGGAGGAATTGGAATAATGAAAAAGTCTAAAGGTTTTAAAAAAACAATTGGTAGACTTCTTCCATTTGTAAAGCAATATAAATTTTCATTTATTATAGCTATTATATGTATAATTTTAGCAGCTACTATGAATGCAATTGCTCCTAAAACAGAGGGATTAATAATAACACAATTAACTAAAGATGTAATTCGTATAGCAAAAGGAATACCAGGAGCATCTGTGAATTTTAACTATGTAGTAAAAATTTTGGCACTCTTAGCATGTATATATGTTGCTAATGCAATTTTTACGTATGCTTCAAGTTTTTTACTTACAAATGCTATTCAAAATACAATGAGAGACTTAAGAAATGAAGTAGAAAATAAGATAAGAAAATTGCCTATTAGTTACTTTGACAGCAATAGTTTTGGAGATGTACTAAGCCGTATATCAAATGATGTAGATACAATATCAAATGCTTTACAGCAGAGTTTTATGCAAATTATCAACTCAATTTTAGTAATAATTTTGGCAATTTCCATGATGTTTACAATTAATGTATATATGGCATTTATAGCTCTTTTTATAATTCCAATTAGTTATTTTGTATCTAAGTTCATAGTAAAAAAATCACAAAATAGATTTTCATTACAACAAAATGCTCTTGGAAAATTAAATGGAAAAGTACAAGAGATGTATACTGGATTTAATGAAATAAAATTATATGGAAAAGAAGAAGACTCTATAGAAGAATTTAAAAAAGTAAATCAAGAACTTTGTGAAAATGGATTTAAGGCACAGTTTATATCAAGTATGATGAATCCAATGGTTTCATTAGTAACTTATTTTGGAATTGCAGCAGTAGCAGTAGTTGGCTCTATATATGCAGTGAGTGGAGGGATAACAGTTGGAAATTTACAAGCATTTGTACGTTACATATGGCAAATAAATCAGCCTCTTTCACAGATGACACAATTATCAACTGTAATACAATCTTCTTTTGCAGCAATAGAGCGTGTATTTGAAATTTTGGATGAAGAAGAGGAAATTCCTGATGTTGAAAATCCAATTAAGATAGAAAATGTACAAGGAAATGTCACATTTGAACATGTAAATTTTGGCTATGGAGAAAGTGAAACTTTAATAGAAGATTTAAATGTAGAAATAAAAAGTGGTCAAATGGTAGCTATTGTTGGCCCTACTGGAGCAGGTAAAACAACATTAATAAACTTATTGATGAGATTTTATGATGTAAAGGGAGGAGCTATTAAAGTTGATGGAGTAGATATTAGAGATATGAGACGTGAAGATTTACGTTCAATGTTTGGAATGGTACTTCAAGATACATGGCTATTTAATGGTACTATTTTTGAAAATATAGAATATGGTAGATTTGGAGCTACTAAGGAAGAAATTATACAAGCAGCAAAAGTAGCAAATGTACATCACTTTATAACTACACTTCCAGATGGATATAATATGTTTTTAAATGAAGAAGCATCTAATATATCGCTTGGAGAAAAACAGCTTTTAACTATAGCTAGAGCCTTTATATCAGACCCTTCGATATTGATATTAGATGAGGCTACTAGCTCTGTTGATACTAGGTTAGAATTGATGCTTCAAAAGGCAATGAGAAATCTTATGAATGGTAGAACTAGTTTTGTTATAGCACATAGACTTTCTACAATTCATAATGCTGATTTGATTTTGGTTATGAATAATGGAAGTATTATAGAGCAAGGTAATCACGATGAATTAATGGAAAAAGGCGGATTTTATGAGAAGCTTTATAATAGCCAATTTGCAGATACAGAATCTGAATAAAAAAATATATGTTTATATAATAGCTATAACTTAAATTACTAATGTTATAATTAAAAAGAGTATCAGCAAAGTTATTTTTTTATAAACTTACTGATACTCTTTAGCTTTAAGCTTAAAATATTTATATTTGACAACTAATCTTGTTATATCTGATAACTAGAATTGCAGTATTTTTCTTTTTTACCTTTTTGTTCTCTGACATATAATAACTCACTTAACTTATTGATGTAATAACAATCGTCACTTATGCGAATTAAACTAGTTAGATAATATCCGTCTTTACTTCGAGGAATTTTTTTGTTTATAGCTAAGTCAATAGCTGTTTTTGCTGCTTCAAAATGTTTTAAATGTGTATGACCTTCTTCAAAATTCTTTCTAGTATTATAAACTACATAACCGTTTTTAACTTGAAAAACTATAAATTCTTTTTTTTCATATATTTTATTAAACATTTAATCAGCCTTTCTCAAGATAGTTTTATAGTATAACAATAGAAGCTTCTAAAAAGTTTTATAAAGAGCATAAATATTATGTAAATTATAAGCCTAAAGACTATAATTTTATAAAGATAAATTTTTTATTACTTATATAATAATTCATAGAAGTTAAAAGTAAATTATCTTTAAGTTAAACAAAAGTAAAATAAAAGACTAGTTATAATATTTATATGAAAAAGTACAAAATATAGTATAAAAATATAGAAAAATTAAATTATTTACTTGCAGTTTCTGGTTCCATAAGTATATTTACCTTGAGATATATTATCATCATGAAAATATATTCTCTCACAAATTTTATCTCCCCATAGAATATTTTTTGTTATTTTATGTGATGTATCTCCTGTAAATACCTCAGCAACAGTGGTATCAGTAACATCACAATAAAGGGATGCAAATTCCTTAAACCAAGGATTTTCTTCAAAGCGTGAAAGCCAGGAAGCTCCATAAGGACAGTGTAACTCTTCAAATTCAGGAACCCAACCTAAAAATGGAACATCAGTTATACTAGCAATATTGTCAGCAATCAATTCATCTCCATTTTCATTGGCTCTTTCTCTCATAGCAATAGCTCTTTCTTCTGATCTTTCAAACAAAACTTTTTTCAATATTTCAGCAGTTTTTTCATTTCCAAATTCCTCAACTAATACTTTGGTAAAATAAAAATATAAATCACCAAAGTGTTTACAGGCCATACGAACTTCTTCAATAGCATAATCTTTGTCGATAGTTTCATTAGTTACAGTATCTTTGTTCAAAAAAATCACTCCTTAAAATAATAGTAGTTACACTATAATTATAGAGTATTTTTTATAAATAAGAAATTGATTTAAGATAAATAAAATTTTAGTAAATATAAATAGATTATTAAAATAATTTATTATTACAAAAATCTTCTAAATTGATGTATTTAGGAGTTTCCATATGAATAAGTGTTGTTTTATAAATATCTTCAGTACATCCGTTAGATATATTATTAAAAATATCTGTATGTTCTTTTAATGTTGTTTCTAGTCTTCCCTCATGTGATAGTGAATCAAGAGCTAATTTTTTTATTCTGTACATATAGCTGTTGAACATCTTATCAAATTCAGTATTTTGAGCATATGAGACGATTGTTGTGTGAAATAGAGTATCGTATTCTGCAAATGTATTTAAATTCTTATCACTTGATACAATGTATTTTTGTTTATCTAAAAGATACTTTAATTTATCTATAGTTTCAATTGCTCTAGGCTCTTTGTATTGACTTGTAATTAAAAAAGTGCAAAACCCTTCTATTGCGGAGCGTATTTGAAATATCTCTACAATTTCATTAGCTGTGATTTGATGAATTTTAAAACCCTTACTTGGAATTATATCTATAAAACCATCTTGACTGAGTCTTTGAAGAGCATCTCTTATAGGCGTTCTTGAGATACCTATTTCACTCGCAAGCTTTGTTTCAGAATATATTTCATTTTCTATTATTTCACCAGATAGTATTAATTCTTTTAAATAGTCATATGCTTGTTCTTGTAATCTTTTAAATGTAGCCATATTTTATACCCCCTAAACAATGTGAAAATACAAAAACTTATATAATGTTAAGAATACAACATAGTAAAATTAAGGTCAATCCTTTGAAATTTAAATTATATATTGGGCGATATAAATAAAGGTTTAGTTGAATGATACTTAATTATTGATAAAAATAATTAATATAAAGAAAAATAATTAATATAAAGTACGATTAAATATAATATGGAAATAGTGTGGATTATTTAACATAAATAGTGTGTATTAAATATGGTAATAAGAGTTGAATTCTATTATAGAAGGCTAAAAAGAATGCTTTATTGTTAAAATAAATACTTTTATATTTTATGTTGACCGGTATACTGGTGTGTAGTATACTTTAAATCATAAAAAACGTTTTCAAAAATGTGAAAATATGGAGGGGTGTATAATGAAGTTAGGATTTATTGGATTAGGAATAATGGGAAAACCAATGGCTAAGAATTTAATAAAAGGTGGATGCAATCTTTTAGTATATGATATTAATAAATCTGCTGTAGATGAGCTTGTATCATATGGTGCAAAATATGCAAGTCTTTCAGAAATAGGTGAAGAGTGTGAAATTGTATTTACAATACTTCCAAATGGAGCCATTGTTCAAGATATATTATTTGGAGCTGATGGTTTAACAAATACTTTAAAAGAGGGCAGTATAATTGTAGATATGAGTTCAGTTACTCCCACAGAATCTATGTCATGTGCAGAAAAATTAAAGCAAATGAACTTAGAATTTATAGATTCACCAGTAAGTGGAGGTGAACCAAAAGCAATTGATGGAACACTTGCTTTTATGGCTGGTGGTAAAGAAGAAGTATATAAAAAAGTAGAGCCATTTTTTAATATAATGGGAAGTTCATCTATTTTAATTGGAGACAATGGCAGTGGAAGTGTTACAAAACTTACAAATCAAGTAATAGTTAATCTTACAATAGCAGCAGTATCTGAAGCATTTGTACTTGCAGCCAAAGCAGGAGCAGACCCAGAAAAAGTGTACAAGGCAATAAGAGGAGGTCTAGCTGGCAGTACAATATTGGATGCAAAAATACCAATGATTATGAATCGTGATTTTAAACCAGGTGGAAAAATATCTATCAATCTAAAAGATATAAAAAATGTAATGCAGACAGCACACAATTTGGATGTGCCACTACCTATGACAAGTCAGCTATTAGAAATTATGCAAACATTAAAAGTACATGGACATTTAGAAGATGACCATGGTGGAATAGCTCAATATTTTGAAAAATTAGCAGGTGTTGAAATAAAAAAACACAATAACTAATGGCAAATATATTGATGGGATAGTAGGTATGTATTATTAAAATTAGATTTAGATTATATTATACAAAGACAATAGAGTTACGGTATCATAATAAAAGAAAAAATAAGGTTAAGAGATAATAAAGTAAATTATAAAGGGGAAAAGATTATGATTACAGGATATGGACTTTTGATAGCATTTATTATATCTATAGGAATTTTGCTTGTGTCGATTATTAAGTTTAAAGTAAATCCATTTTTGGCTTTGCTTATAACATCTATAATTACAGGATTTATGGTTAAGATGCCTATAAATGAAATTTCAACTACAATATCAACTGGATTTGGAAGTACATTAGGTAGTATTGGTATTGTAATTGGGCTTGGAATAATATTTGGAAATATACTTTCAGAATCAAGAGCAACAGAATCTATTGCAAAGGGATTGCTGGCTAGAACTGGAGAAAAAAATAGTGCATTAGCTATAACTACAGCAGGATTTTTAATTTCAATTCCAGTGTTTATGGATGCAGCATTTGTTATAATGATGCCTATAATTAAATATGTTTCAAGAGTAACCAAGAAATCTCTTATGGTTTTTGTGTGTGCATTAGGAGTTGGTACAATAGTAGGTCATGCACTTGTAATACCAACACCAGGGCCTTTAGCTGTTGCAGCAAATGTAAATGCAAATGTAGGCAGTTTTATACTTTATTCCATAATTGTTGCATTTCCAGCAGCTCTTGCAGGAGGATGGATTTATGGAAAACGTTTTGAAAAGTATCCAGCTTATGCAATTGACGAAAATAATAAAGAAAAAAATTTAGAACAAGGAAAAGAGAGTATTGAACTTGAAAATGATAACTCTGATAAAGTGCCAGGTTTTGGAGTTTCTATGTTTTCTTTATTATTTCCAATACTTCTTATACTTGTATCAAACGTATTTAGTATGTTTTTAGAAAAAGGTTCTAAAATGAGTGGAATACTTGCATTTATAGGGGATAAGAATATAGCAATATTGCTTGGAATATTGGTAGCAATAGTATTTTTGAAGAAGTACATAAGTAAGCCTATGGGAGATGTTGTTATTGAAGCTGCTGATTCAGCAGGATTGATATTATTAATAACAGGCTCAGGAGGAGCATTTGGTAGTGTTATAAATGCTAGTGGAATAGGAAACTTCTTAGTTGACACTATGTCTGGACTTAGTATATCAGTTGTGGTACTTGGATTCTTATTAAGTGCATTGCTTAGAATTTCTCAGGGTTCTGCTACTGTAGCACTAGTGACTACATCATCAATTTTAGGACCTACCATTTTAGCAACTGGTATGTCACCAGTTTTAGTAGGGCTTGCTATATGTGCTGGTGGTGTTGGTTTCTCTCTTCCAAATGATTCTGGATTCTGGGTACTTTCAAGATTTAGTGGCTTGTCAGTTAAGGATACTTTAAATTCATGGACAATAGGAGGTACAATTGCTGGTGTTACAGCATTTATAATGGTTTTATTACTTAGTGTTATAAACGGTATTGTACCACTTCCAGGCTTATAAAAAATATAAATACTAAACATAAGCATACTATAATAAATTACATAAAGGGGGATTTTTAGTGAGAGAAGTCAATTCAATTAACATAGATATACTTGATACTTTTAAGACCGTAGATGAAGATAAATTAAATAAATTACTTGTAAATGAACTTAAAAATTTAAATAGAAAGATTATTGTATTAGATGATGACCCAACTGGAGTACAAACAGTTCATGATGTTTCTGTATATACTGATTGGGATAAGAGTAGCATAGAACAAGGCTTTGATGAAGAAAATAGTATGTTTTTTATACTTACTAACTCAAGGGGATTTACAGTTGCTCAAACAACAGAAGTGCATAAGGAAATTTCAAAAAATATTGTGGATATTTCTCAAAAAGTTAATCAAGATTTTATTATTATAAGCCGAAGTGATTCAACAATGAGGGGACATTATCCTCTTGAAACTAATTTGTTGAAAAATGAGGTGGAAAAATTATCAGGGAAACTATTTGATGGTGAAATAATAATGCCATTTTTCAAAGAAGGTGGAAGATTTACCATAGACAATGTACATTATGTAAAAGAAGGAGAGATGCTTGTACCAGCGGGAATGACTGAATTTGCAAAAGATAAATCCTTTGGCTATAAATCTTCCGATATAGGAGAATGGTGTGAAGAAAAAACAAATGGAGAATATAAATCTAGTGATATGATATACGTTTCATTAGAGGAACTTAGAAGTCTAAATATTGATAGTATAACAGAAAAGCTTAAAATGGCTAAGAACTTCAACAAAATCATTGTAAATGCAATAGATTATGTAGATGTAAAGGTATTTACAATTGCGTTTATACGTGCAGTAAATAGTGGTAAAGAATTTATATTTAGAAGCGCTGCTGCTATAACAAAGGTACTTGGTGGGGTAAGTGATAAGGAATTACTTACTAAAGAGGAATTAGTATTAAAAGATAATACTAATGGAGGTATTATACTTGTTGGTTCACATGTAAATAAAACTACTCAGCAACTAGAAGAACTTAAAAATTGTAAGCATCCTATAGAATTTATAGAGTTTAATCAACATTTAGTTTTGCAGGAAAATGGCTTGAAAAATGAAGTAAAAAGAGTTATACAAGTTGTAGAAGAGAAAATAACTAATGGAAAGACTGTTGCTGTGTATACTAGACGTGAGCGTTTTGATTTAGATACGAATGATAAAGATAAACAACTTATGGTTTCTGTAGAAATTTCAGATGCTGTGACTAGTATAGTTGGTATGCTTAATGTAAGACCAAATTTTATTATAGCAAAAGGTGGAATTACATCTAGTGATGTTGGAACTAAGGCACTAAAAGTAAAAAAAGCTACTGTAATGGGTCAAATAAAACCTGGTATACCAGTATGGATGACAGGAGAAGAAAGTAAATTTCCTAATATGCCATATATAATTTTCCCTGGCAATGTTGGAGAAGTTAGCACACTTAGAGAAGCTGTTGAAGTATTAATGGGTTAGAAGAAAATCTTTTATTTCATCATTTCAACAATGAAAAAGAGGCTTATCTCTATTTTGAGACAGCCTCTTATTTGTATTTATAAATATTTATATTACAATATGGCATATGATTTAGATTATTTATTTTTTTTTGATTGATTTAATATCTTCTTTGATTTTATTTAAAATATCTTTATGCTTATTAGAGCTTATATTAGGGAACGCTTTAATAATACGTCTATGAAGCAATTTGTGGCTAGATAGTAGAGTATTAAGTTTGTTTTTAAGTTCTTCAATTCTGTTTTTAGCATAACGATAATTTTCTCTTTCTTTTAATATTTCAAATCTATCCTCTAAAGTCTCAAGTCTATTTTCAACCAAAGTCTCAAGCTTATTCTCAATAGTTTCTTGTGTAATGATTTTGTAGTATTCTTTTTTATCTTTTAATTCCTTAATTATAAGATGGATTTGTTTTAATTTACCATTTAATTGTAAAATTGTGTGTACTGTAATTATTAAATCTAAAACAAAATAAATTTCTATAGATATACCAAGAATAAATAGTATATTTTTAGGAATATAATCTATGAAATCAACTACAATAGGATGTATTATCAGCATTACAATTAATGATAATACACCAAACATAAGTGAATTTTCTAAGCAAACTCTTCCATGAATGTTGAACTTGTGATTGGAATAATCCCACCACTTCATATTAAATAGTTTTTCTAATACAAAACTTGTAAAATACTCCATTATGCTGGTTATAATTATACTAAATACAAATAATAAGGGAATATTATGAACAAAAGGAGTCAGTGTAGCTACTATTGCTAGTGCCCCAAATCCATATATAGGACAAAAGGGTCCATTTAAAAAACCTCTATTTACAAATTGTTTTTGCAAAACAGAACAATATGTAGTCTCACAACACCATCCTATAAAACTATAAATTACAAAATAAAGAAATTGAATATAAAATGTACTCATAAATACCTCATTTCTAGTTAATATAACATTATATAATACTATATATCTGATATTTTCTTTCATAATTAACTATATCACCTTAAACTTAATTTACATATTGATTATACCAATTTATAGAAATTTATCAAATTTAATTACAATTATAATATTATATGCAGAACTATAGCAATGAGATTTTATTTAAAATAAATAAGGGTGTCAAGTATAATCGAACTAATACCTGTAGATACTCTACAGTATATTGCTTTGATTAACTTTGACACCCTTATATTATTTATATTTTACTTATTTACATTTAAAACTAGAACAACATGTTTCAGTGTAAAGATTTACTCTATCAGTTTCAGGAGCGACTAATATATTATCAAGATTACATAAGCTACCATCTTTATTGTACTTACAAGTCTTGACACTACAAACTAATTCTTCACAATTTCTATTGTTAACATTGTTAGATAGATTACTATAAATAGACTCATCTAAAAACGAACTACAGCAAGTATGTCTATCATTATGAGCTTGTTCACCATTTATAAAAATTTTATCTGCATAACATATATGGCTGTTATTATGTGAGCAGTTAGTTACATTACAATTGATTCTTTCCAAAGTTATTACCTCCTAAACTATTATTTATTATAAATTATGTCCATATAATTGCAAGAATATAACATTTAAGAGAAAACTTCCTTTTAGAAAATATCTATTTTTAGAATAATTTGAAATACAGATATATTTTCTTCTAAAATTTACCTAAATTGTATAAAAACTTACAGCTTGGAGAAAATAATAGAAAAAGGAGGCGTAATCAATGTTTGAAAAGAAGAAAAAAGAATTATTTCCTTGGAAAATATCTGCATTAGTACTAGTAGGAGTCTTTGTATTAAGTAGTGGAGTTTATATAGGAACAAAATTAAAAAACAATGGAGTTCAAACTGGTAAAGTTGTAAGTACTAGTGCGAATATGAGTGAAGAATCAAAAGAAGCTTTTGGATTAAATAAAAACTGCGAAGTTTGGCTTCAAGGCGAAGGCGAAAACGAAACTAACTATAAGAGAGTACTTACAATGGCTGGAGTAGTTCCAGAGTCATTATTAGATAAGACAAAATCAGAAATAGTATCATATTTTAAACAAGAATATCCAACTAAAAAAATAAAGAGTATGGATAAAAATGAAATCATATTGGTAGAATCTAAAAACAGTGATAATAAAGATGTACAAGCAATGAACAATACTATAAAAGGTAAATATACAATTGAAAATGATAATGGAAATATAGCATTGTATAAATACGATGATAGTGGAAATAAAACATTAGTAGAAAAAACAAAAATAAGAGTAGATTCACTTCCTAAGACCGTTCAAGATGAACTTAAAAAAGGTGTAGTTATGGATACAGAGGAAGATGCCTATTCAAGATTAGAAGATTTTGCAAGTTAATATTAAGATTTAAACTATATTTAATGCCTATTAAAATACAATAATTTATTTGTACTAAATATAAAAGTTATATTGAAGTGATAAGTTTGCTTTGATATAACTTTTTTATTTGATTTTATATTTAACATAAACCATTTTATTATTTGTTAATATTATTTATGGTATAATGATTTAGAACATAAGTTTTTATGAGAAATACATTTTGGTATTTCTTTTATTTTTAGGAGGAATTTTTTAAAATGATGATATTGGGGATTGACCCAGGTATAGCCATAGTTGGATATGGTATAATTGAATATAAAAATAGTAAATTTAAAGTAATAGATTATGGAGCAGTAACAACACCTGCGCATATGGATATCTCTAAGAGGTTAGAACTCGTATATAAAGGAATTGATACAATAGTAAAGAATTACAATATAGATGAAGTTGGAATGGAAGAACTATTCTTTAACAAGAATGTAAAAACTGCTATAACAGTAGCACAGGCTAGAGGAGTTACTATGCTTGCTTGTGCACATAATGGTAAACCAATATATGAATACACTCCACTTCAAGTAAAACAAGGTGTAGTTGGATATGGTAGAGCAGATAAAGCACAAGTTCAACAGATGGTAACCTCATTTTTAAGTTTAAAAAAAGTTCCAAAACCAGATGATGTTGCAGATGCTCTAGCTGTGGCTATTTGCCATGCTCATTCAAATAAACTTGAAAAAACTCTAAAGAATATAGGTGGGAAGTATGTATAGTTATATAAAAGGTACAGTAGAAGAGATATATATAGACAGTATAGTTGTTGAAAACAATGATATAGGATATAAGATAAATGTGTCATCCAATACAATAATGAATTTGCAAATAGGAAATACTGCAAAAATATATACTAAACTAATAGTAAGAGAAGATGATATGAGTCTTTGTGGTTTTGCAAGTAGGGAAGAATTAAAGATGTTTGAATTGCTTACATCTGTGTCAAAAATAGGGCCTAAGGTGGGGCTTTCAATACTATCATTTGCATCACCAGCACAACTAGGAGCTTATATTTTGAGCGAAGATGTTGGGAAACTATCTAAGGCTCCAGGCGTTGGTAAAAAGACAGCAGAGAGAATTGTTTTAGAACTTAAGGATAAAGTGGATAAAAATAATATAGAATTTGAACCAACATTATTATCACAAAAACCTACTTTAATATCTCAAGATGAATCTATAGATGCACTTGTAGCTTTGGGATATACCTTAGCAGAATCAAAAGAGGCAGTTCAAAAATGTAAAAAAGATGGGATGAATACAGAAGACATTATAAAAAAAGCACTTACATATATAATGAGTAAATCTATGAAATAGCATTTAATTTGTAAATGTAAAATAATATTTAAAATAAAGTAGATTTCCAAAATTATGGAAGGAGGGGTATAGATGCAAGATTTTGAAGATGAAAATAGGATAATAACATCTACCATGAAGATGGAAGATATAGATATAGAAAATAGTTTAAGACCAAAGACACTAGAAGATTATTTAGGTCAAGAAAAATCCAAAGAGCAACTTAGTATATTTATAGAGGCAGCAAAATCAAGAAATGAGCAGTTAGACCATGTACTTTTATATGGACCACCAGGGCTTGGAAAAACTACGCTAGCGAGTATAATAGCTAATGAGATGGGAGTAAATTTGAGGATTACATCAGGACCCGCAATAGAAAGAGCAGGGGACTTAGCAGCTATACTTACAAATTTGAATGAAAATGATGTTTTATTTATAGATGAGATACATAGAATCAATAGGAGTGTTGAAGAAGTCTTGTATCCAGCAATGGAAGATTTTTGTTTAGATATAATAATTGGAAAAGGACCATCTGCAAGAAGTATAAGGCTTGACCTTCCTAAGTTTACACTTATTGGAGCTACTACAAGAGCTGGTATGCTTACAAATCCACTTAGAGATAGATTTGGTGTTATTTGTAAATTAGATTATTATACAGTTGATGAACTTTCAAAAATAGTGCTTAGGTCATCAAATATTTTAGATGCAGAAATACAATCTCAAGGAGCTTTAGAGCTTGCAAAACGTTCAAGAGGGACTCCAAGAATAGCAAATAGATTACTAAAAAGAGTTAGAGATTTTGCACAGGTTAGAGCTGATGGAAGGATAACTGATGAAGTTGCAAAGGATGCTCTTGAACTTTTGGGAGTTGATAATTTAGGTCTTGATTTTGTGGATGAAAAGCTTCTTATGACTATAATAGAAAAATTTAGGGGTGGCCCGGTAGGTCTTGATACATTAGCAGCTTCAATTGGTGAAGATAGAAATACAATAGAAGATGTGTATGAGCCATATTTGCTTCAACTAGGGTTTATAAATAGAGGACCTAGAGGTAGAGTAGCCATGCCCCTAGCCTATGAACATTTAAAAATACCTTATCCTAGTGATAGATAAAAATACAAAAAGAGGTATTAATTAAACAAATAATCATTAAATTAAAATATTTCTAAAATGGGTAAAAATTCAAACATATCCACAAAATGGTAATTATATCTGTAGATACTGTGGATAAATACAAGGAAAAATGTGTGTACTGTATCTATATATTGTGGATAAGACGTGCATATCGTGGAAAAATATCTATATATTGTGGATATACTGTATGTTAAAAATAGGGATTTATTGATATATTCTGGTAATATTGTAGAAAATAAGTTGTTTTTTTGATATTATTGTAGCTAGAGAAATTTTAAGAGAGGAAGTTTGACATTGAAAACAAGTGATTTTAAATTTGATTTACCACAGGAACTTATAGCTCAAGTTCCTATAGAAGACAGAGCTAGTTCAAGATTGATGGTATTAGATAAAGAAACAGGAGAAATTGAGCATAAAGTATTTAGAGACATAATAGAATATTTAAATCCAGGAGACTGTTTAGTTTTAAATAACACTAGAGTTATACCTGCTAGATTAATAGGGGAAAAACTTGAGACTGGTGGAAAAATTGAATTTTTATTATTAAAAAGAACAGAAGAAGATACTTGGCAAGCTTTAGTAAAACCAGGTAAAAGAGCAAAAGTAGGAACTAAGTTTTCCTTTGGAAATGGAAAATTGATTGGAGAAGTTGTAGATTTATCAGATGAAGGTTCAAGAATTATAAAGTTTCATTATGATGGAATTTTCGAGGAGATTTTAGATGAGCTTGGAAATATGCCACTTCCTCCATATATAACTGCTAGATTAGAGGAAAAAGAAAGATACCAAACTGTTTATTCAAAACATAATGGCTCAGCAGCGGCACCTACAGCAGGTCTACACTTTACAGAAGAATTATTAAATGAAATAAAAGAAAAAGGTGTAGATATAGCATTTATAACTTTACACGTTGGTTTAGGTACTTTTAGGCCAGTAAAAGTAGATGATGTTTTAAATCATAAGATGCATTCAGAATATTATATGGTCAGTCAAGATGCAGCTGACAAAATAAACAGAGCAAAAGAAAGTGGGAACAATGTAGTATGTGTTGGAACTACTAGTTGTAGGACTATAGAATCAGCTTGTGATGAAAATGGCAAGATGAAAGAAACTAGTGGTTGGACAGACATATTTATATATCCAAGTTATAAATTTAAGGTTTTGGATAGACTTATAACTAATTTCCATCTACCAGAGTCTACCTTAATCATGTTAGTAAGTGCTATTTGTGGAAAAGATAATGTATTAAATGCATATAATGAAGCAGTAAAAGAAAGATATAGATTCTTCAGTTTTGGAGATGCTATGATTATAAAGTAGGGAGGTAATAGATGCATAGTTTACAAAAACAAAAAAAGAATAACCCTATATTAAAGATTGCTTTTATATTTGAACGTGTATTAGCAGTAGTAGTTCTGATAGCAGTATTTTTAGGTACAATAGATGTATTAAGACTTATGTGGGGAGCATATATAGTTGATTTTCAAAATCCAGTACAATACAGTCAGCTTAATGATTTCTTAGCACAAATATTACTTTTAGTGATAGGTGTTGAGCTTGTAGTAATGCTATCACTTCACATACCAGGAGCATTTATTGAGGCACTACTATATGCTATAGCCAGAAAAATGTTATTACTTCCTAAAAATGAAGGGATGATAGATGTTTTAATTGGAGTTATAGCTATTGCAGGACTATTTGCTATAAAAAAGTTTTTAGTAACAAAAGACAAGAGTGCTCTTAATATAACGAGTATCCATGATGAAGAAGCAATCAAAGAACAACAAAGCAAAGAAGATAAAGATAAATCTATTTAGAAAATATATTAGATGTTTAGATTAGTAAAAATATATATTATGGAATAACTAGAAATAAAAATTATTAAGGAGAAATTTATGTACGCAGTAAGATATGAACTGATAAAAACTTGTAAACAAAGTGGTGCAAGGCTTGGAAGATTACACACACCACATGGAATTATAGAAACACCAATATTTATGCCTGTTGGGACTCAAGCAACAGTAAAATCTATGACACCAGAAGAATTAAAAGAGATTGGTTCACAAATAATACTTAGCAACACTTATCATCTATATATGAGACCAGGACATGAACTTATAAAAAAAGCTGGTGGACTTCATAAGTTTATGAACTGGGATAAGCCAATACTTACAGACAGTGGAGGATTTCAAGTATTTAGCTTAGGGCCTTTGAGAAAGATAAAAGAAGAAGGCGTAGAATTTAGGTCACATCTAGATGGTTCAAAACATTTTTTAACTCCAGAAAAAGCTATGGAAATACAAAATGCGTTAGGTTCAGACATAATGATGGCATTTGATGAATGTGCACCATACCCAGCAGATAGAGAGTATGTAAAGAATTCATTAGAAAGAACAACAAGATGGTTAAAAAGATGTAAAGATGCCCATAATAATACAGACAAGCAAGCTTTATTTGGTATAATACAAGGTGGAATGTATAAAGATTTAAGAGAGCAATCAGCAAAAGAAATAACAAGTATTGATTTACCTGGATATGCAATTGGTGGACTTAGTGTTGGAGAACCAAAACCACTTATGTACGATGTACTAGAACACACAACTCCATTTATGCCAAAGGACAAACCAAGATACTTAATGGGAGTTGGTAGTCCAGATGATTTGGTAGAAGGTGTTATAAGAGGAGTAGATATGTTTGACTGCGTTTTACCTACTCGTATAGCTAGAAATGGAACTGCAATGACTAGTCAAGGTAAAGTAGTGGTTAGAAATGCAACTTATGCTGAAGACTTTACTCCACTTGACCCTGAATGTGATTGTTACGCTTGCAAAAATTATTCAAGAGCTTATATAAGACATCTTGTAAAAGCAAATGAAATATTGGGTGCAAGATTGATAACTACTCATAATCTTCACTTTTTACTAAATTTAATGAAACAAATAAGACAAGCGATAATGGAAGATAGATTACTTGATTTTAGAAATGAATTTTTTGCAAAATATGGGTATGAAATATAGGTTTTGCACTATTAATTATAATCATTTTAATATATAATATTCAATAGTACTCAAAGCTAAAGAAAGTAAATTGTTATATAAACATTTATTATGATTTACAAAAGAGTATAATTTACAAAGGAGTGAAAAATTAATGCCACAGCAACAAATAATGATGAGTGTAGGTCTATGGATAGTAGTAATAGCAATCTTTTATTTCCTAATGATTAGACCTCAAAAGAAAAAAGACAAACAATTAAAAGAAATGAGAAGTAGCCTAGGTGTAGGAGACAAAGTCATTACAATAGGTGGAATAGTAGCTAATGTAGCTAAAGTTGAAGATGATGTTGTAATATTAGAATTAGGACCAAATAGAACTAAAGTTCCATTTGAAAAATGGGCTATAGGTACAGTTCAATCTAGAAAAGAAGAAATAGAAGAACAGTAAAATAGTAATTTAAAAGCCTTTTCTCGAATATATATTAATTTGAGAGGAGGTTTTTTTATGGGAAAATCTAATTATATTTTTAAAGGTTTGGGATATGCATATATAATAACTTTGGCTGTTTTATTAGTGTATAACTTATTTTTGACATTTACAGATATTGGTGGAGATAATATAACTATGGTTGCATCATTTATAACTACTATTTCTGCAGCTATAGGCGGTTTTTACACTTCAAAACACATGCAAGAAAAGGGACTTATGTATGGGCTTTTAGTTGGACTTTTGTACATAGTGTGTATTTTTTTGACTGTGTTTTTAGCACAAGAGAGCTTCGTATTTGAAGTAGGAATGATTTATAAGTTATTGCTTATATCAGCAGCAGGAGGTATTGGAGGCGTATTGGGTGTCAACTTTAAATAGAGTTTATATTAAAGTGGTTTTGTGATATAATCAATAGGAAACAATTAGAAATGGAGGCGTTGAAAATGGAAAATAAACATGTAAAAACTTTATCTCAAGCTACTTTAAAGCAAAGTGCTGCAAAAGGTGGATGTGGAGAGTGTCAAACTTCTTGTCAATCAGCTTGTAAGACTTCTTGTACAGTTGCAAATCAAGAGTGTGAAAGATAGAAAAGTATTGATTTAGTTGTTTGTAAGAGGGTATCTCAAAATGGTTCTTTTATCATTAATGAGGTATCCTTTTTTATTTTTTTTGTCTCCATCTGCGCGAATGAAACCTTCCTTAAAATAACACCCATGATGTAATTCATCACTAAGCTCTGTTGAAATAATAAGGAATATATACATACAAGGGATGAGAAGTATATCAAAATAATTGACTATTTTGATATACTTCCTAATTTTTTGTATTTTATCTAAGTACTTCTTCTTCTGGCAAACTCCACAATTCTAAATTTATCAATTCTATGTCGAGATTCAGTATGCTGGATAAATCGTGTATCTTCAAGGTATACTTCGCTTCGTATAACTACAACATGAGTATCACCATTTAAATCCATATACTGTTTGTCCTCTTTAGTTACAGGTTCAACAGTAATTTCTTTTCGAGCATAGCTTAAATTTAAGCGTAATTTTTTTTCTATATAATCATATAGAGAATCCTCTGCTATATCTTTTGTTAAATTAGGAACTATGTTTCTTACTAAATAATCTTTATCAAGGATTATAGTTTCATTATTTATTTTACGCTGCCTTAAAATATAATGAATTTCTGGTAATTTTTTTGTCTCAAATCTATCCTTTAAGAATTGAGGACATGGAATTGTATTAAAATCAAGGACAATGGTTGAGCTTTCGATTTCGAGTTCGCTTTGAGATTCTGCAAATTCTTTATAGCTAGATAGATTTGATGCAGATAGTACAAATTTTTTTGCATCTATAATCATATTTCCCTTACGTGGTTTTTTTTGTATATACCCCTCATCCGATAATAATCTAAGTGCCTTTCTAACCGTTTCCCTTGATGTATCATAATTCTCAGCTAAAGTTTGTTCACTTGGCAAATAACTTCTTACAGGATAATCACCATCAATTATTTGTTCTTTTAAGTCCGTATATATAGAAAAATACTTGTTCATATTTCTATTCACCTCTCTACTACCTTAATTTACATTATATAGTATACTAAATAATTACAATATTTACAAAAAAAATAGTTGTACAGCTTCGGGAAAACGTATATAATTAGTATATACCAACTGGTATATACTAGATTAAGATGTTTTTGAACTATAATTATCTTAGGGGGAGAAATATGAAGCATACAGATACTCAACTAAAGCAACTTCATGATTATGTTGGAGGGGAAAGTAATATAATTTCTGTTACACATTGTGTAACAAGACTAAGATTCGTACTTAAAGATGAATCAATTGTTAACAAAGATAAGATTAAAGAATTTAAATTTGTAAAAGGTTGTCTTCATAATGGTGGTCAATTTCAAGTAGTAATAGGGCCAGAGGTAGAAAAAGTATACAAAAAATTTATTGACGTAAATAAAATGAATCCAGATCATAAGTCAGCATCAAAAAATGACAGTTCTAAAAAAAATTTATTCCAAAGATTACTAGGTTCATTAGCTGAAATATTCATACCATTATTACCAGCTATAATAGCAGGTGGTCTAATATTAGGATTTAGAAATATTATTGGAGATATACAGTTTGGAGGGGCTACATTAGCTTCAAAAAGTGTATTTTGGAATGGTGTGTATCAGTTTTTATGGTTACCAGCCCAAGCTATATTCCACTTCTTACCAGTAGGTATTACATGGTCAGTATCTAAGAAGATGGGTACAAGTCAAATACTAGGTATAGTATTAGGATTAACATTAATATCACCTCAATTATTACCACCAGCTCAATTAGCTACAGGTGAATTATTATATTGGGATTTTGGATTTGTTCAACTAGCTAGAGTAGGATATCAAAGTCAAGTTATTCCAGCAGTATTAGCAGCTCTGACAATGAGCTATATGGAAATAGGATTAAAAAAGGTTATACCAAGTGTTATATCAATGATTTTTGTTCCGTTTATAACATTATTAACATCAGTAATATTAGCACATGCATTTATTGGACCAGTAGGACGTTTTATTGGTGATGGTATAGGGAATATGGTTGGTTCTGCAATTACAGGTCCATATAGTATAATATTTGCGTTCTTGTTTGGATTATTATATGCACCTATTGTAATTACAGGGGTACATTATGTATTTAATGCAGTAAATTTACAGCTTATAGCAACTTTAGGTGCTACACCATTATTCCCACTAGTAGCGCTAAGTAATATTGCACAAGCATCATCTAGTTTAGCTATTGCAGTTATGAATAAAAACACAGAAGAAAGAGAAATATCTATTCCATCAACAATATCAGGATACCTGGGTGTTACTGAACCAGCAATGTATGGAGTAAATTTAAGATACAAGTTCCCATTCTATTGTTCTATGATAGGTGCAGCATGTGCTTGTGCTGTAGCCAATGCTTTTGGAACAATGGCAAATAGTATAGGTGTTGGAGGTTTACCTGCAATTTTAAGTATCCAACCTCAGTATTGGCTGATATTTACAGGTGCGATGGTTGTAGCTATAATAGTGCCATTCTTCCTTACAGCAGCAGTATATAAAAAGAAAGAATTATCAGGAGAACTTGAATTTACAGAGGTATTAAATAGTTAAGAGGAATAAGGAGAATTAGACATGAGAGTATTATTAATAGATATCGATTCATTAAGACCAGATCATTTAGGGTGCTATGGGTATCATAGAAATACATCACCGAATATTGATGAAATAGCTAGTGAGGGTGTAAGATTTAGCAACTATCACTGTTCAGACGCACCATGTTTACCATCAAGAACAGCTTTAATGACTGGACGTTTTGGCATACATACTGGAGTAGTTAATCATGGCGGTGTTGCAGCCGATTTCAGATACGAAGGTATTAATAGAGATATGGAAGACAGACTTTCTAAAGAATGCTTACCAGCAATATTTAGGAAAAAAGGAATGAAAACAGCATTAATAAGCCCATTTGGTGAGAGACATTCAACTTGGTCATTCTACGCTGGTTTTGATGAAATATACAATACTGGTAGAAGAGGAAGAGCGTCAGCAGAAGAAATAAGTCCAACAATACAAGCTTGGTTAGATAGAAATGCAGATGATGATGACTGGTTTTTATATGTGAACTATTGGGATCCACATACACCATATAGAGCACCTAGTGAGTATGGAAATCCTTTTGAAAATGAACCATTAAAAGATTTTTATACAGAGGAACTATTAGAGAAACATATGAAGGCTGTTGGGCCCCATACATCACAAGAACTATATTCTTACCATGACAATCCAAAGCCAGAAATGCCAAGAGCACTTGGTAAATTAACAAACTTTGAGGATTTAAGAACATTTATTGATGGATATGACATTGGTATTCATTATGCAGACTATCATGTTGGTAAAATAATAGAAAAGCTAAAAGAAAATGGTATCTATGAGGATACAGCGATTATAGTAACTGCTGACCATGGAGAGAATTTAGGAGAACTTGCTATTTATGCAGAGCATGCTACTGCTGATAAGGCAACAACGAATATTCCAATGATTATTAAATGGCCTGGTTCTAGAAAAGGTGTGGAGGATAAAGGTCTTCACTATAACCTTGACTTATGCCCAACAGTAGCTGATATAGTAGATGTTGACAAACCATGTATATGGGATGGTGAAAGTTATGCATCAAGTATATTTGAAGATATTGAAACAGGGCATGATGAATTGATAATAGGGCAAATGGCTCATGTTTGTCAGAGAGCAGTTCGTTTTGAGAACTATATGTACATAAGAACATACCATGATGGATATTATCTATTCCCTAAAGAAATGTTATTTGATCTAGAAAAAGATCCATATGAAACTAACAATATAGCAAAAGAGCATCCGGAGATTTGTAAGGAAGCAGTTTATAGATTGAGTAATTGGCATGATGAAATGATGATGACAATGGATAATCAAGTAGATCCATTGTGGACTGTAATAAGAGAAGGTGGTCCACATCATGCCAAAGGTCATTTAAAAGAATACATAAAAAGGTTAGAGGTAACAGGTCGTGGTGGAGATGCGGTAGAAGAATTAAAGCGTAGACATCCTTATGAATTAGTGTAACATATGTAGATAAATAAATCGCCTTTATATTGTGATTAACTATTTTAGTTAATTTAATATAGAGGCAATTTAATAATTATAGTAAATTTTATGATATTAAAATTAGTATAGATGAAAAAGAGGGGGTAGAACAATATATGAAGCATTTATCAGTACTTATAAAACCAGCATCATCATTATGCAATTTAAGATGCAAGTATTGTTTTTATGCTGATGTAAGCGATGCAAGAAAAATTAAATCTTATGGAATAATGAATGATAGTACAATGAAAAAATTAATTGATAATGTATATAGAGATCTAGAAGAGAATGACATTATCACATTCGCCTTTCAAGGAGGCGAACCAACTCTTGCTGGGATAGACTTTTTTAGATTATTTGTTGAATATGTAAATACTAAAAATAGTAAGGTTAAAGTTCAATATGTTATTCAAACAAATGGAACTTTAATTAATGAGGAGTGGTGTCAATTTTTAAAAGAAAATAGATTTATTGTGGGACTATCTATTGATTGCATGTCAAATAATCATAATGAAAATAGGGTTGATGCTAATCAAAAAGGAACATTTAATCAAGTTATTAAAACAAAGGAGATGTTTGATAAAAATTCTATTGACTACAATATATTATGTGTTTTGACTAATAATATTGCGAGATATCCTAAAAAAGTATTCTCGTTTATTATTGATAATAATATTAAATATATTCAATTTATACCATGTCTAAATGATTTAGATTGTTCAAATGAGTCAAAACATGCATTAAAACCTGAAAGATTTTCAAGTTTTTACAAACAAATATACCCATTATGGGAAGAAGAATATAAAAAAGGAAATTATATTAGTATTGGACTAATTGATAATATAGCTAATTTATTAACAAGAGGTAGAACAGGAACATGTGGCATGTCGGGACAGTGTCAAATACAGTATGTTATAGAAGCTGATGGTGGGGTATATCCATGTGATTTTTATGTGTTAGATGAATATAAGATAGGAGATATAACTAAAGATTCTCTTAAAGAGATATTCAATAATAAAAAGGCACAACAATTTATTAATAATAAAGAAGAACTCACGCAAATCTGTAAAAATTGTGAATATGTCAGATTATGTAATGGAGGATGTAAAAGAATGCAAAAATCTATGTACATAAATAAGGATAATACATACTGTGGATATAACGATGTTTTAGCATATATCTTAAATTCACTAAATCGTATTATCTAATACAAAGAAGGAAGTGAAATATATTGCATATTGGATTAATTTATTTTTTTGTTATTATTTTTGCTAATACTGTAGGTGCTGTATCTGGCATGGGAGGAGGTGTCATAATAAAACCATTATTTGATGCTATTGGCGTACACTCATTATCAGAAATATCATTTTATTCAAGTGTGGCTGTCTTTACAATGGCTATTGTATCTACAATTAAGCAAATAAAAAACGGAATTAATATAAATTATAAGTTAACTATAGCGATTTCTAGTGCATCAGTAATTGGAGGGGGGATTGGAAATACATTATTTCAAACTTTGCTAAAGATATGTAGTTCAGAAAATACAGTTATGGGAATTCAAATAATATTAACAATAATATCTTTAGGATTTGCATATTTGTATACTAAAAAATCGTGGAAATCTTTAGAGCTTAAAGATATTAAATGGTATGTGTTGGTTGGTGGGTTTTTAGGTTTATTATCTACATTACTTGGAATCGGTGGTGGTCCAATTAATATTGCGATTATTATGCTTTTCTTTGGGATACCTATAAAAGAAACAACAGTATATTCTATAATTATAATATTATTTTCGCAACTATCTAAGTTAGCTTCAATAGGTTTATCTGTCGGATATGCAAGATATGATTTAAGTTTGTTAGTATTTATAATTCCGGCGGCTATACTAGGTGGAAGTCTAGGAGCAAAACTGAGCAAAACTTTAAAGGATGATACAGTATTGGTAGTTTACCAATATATTGTTGTTTTTGTAATATTTTTAAATGTATTAAATGGAGTAAAAATTAATTATTAAATATAAATATGTGCACAGTAGAAGGGGGAGTTATGTTAGATTTTAAAAAAAGTACAGTATATCAGATATACCCAAAATCATTTAATGATACTAATGGTAATGGTATTGGAGATTTAAATGGGATTACAGAAAAATTGGATTATCTTAAAAACTTAGGAGTAGATTATGTATGGATAACACCATTTTTTGTATCACCTCAAAAAGATAATGGATATGATGTAGCTGATTATTATAATATAGATCCGTCATATGGAACTATGAAAGATCTAGAAAATTTAATAAAAGAAGCAGACCAAAGAGAAATAAAAATAATGCTTGATATGGTGTTTAACCATACATCTACAGAGCATCAATGGTTTAA
This sequence comes from Clostridioides sp. ZZV14-6009, assembly GCF_020658095.1. NCBI lineage: Bacteria > Bacillati > Bacillota > Clostridia > Peptostreptococcales > Peptostreptococcaceae > Clostridioides > Clostridioides sp. ZZV14-6009. The sequence continues at coordinate 121,210 of NZ_JAGWDG010000003.1, read as the reverse complement.
AAAAGCACTTGAAGGTGATCCATATTATAAGGATTTTTATATATTTAAAAAGGGTGTAGATCATAAGGCTCCTACAAATTGGATTTCTAAGTTTGGTGGTTCAGCATGGGAATATGTTGAAAAATTCGATGAGTATTATTTACACTTATTTGACAAAACACAGGCAGATTTAAATTGGGAAAACCCATCTGTAAGAAAAGAATTGGTTAATGTATTAAAATTCTGGATGAATAAAGGAATTAAAGGATTTAGATTTGATGTTGTAAATCTAATATCTAAACCTGAAAAATATGAGGATGATTATGAAGGTGATGGAAGACGTTTCTACACTGATGGACGTAGGGTACATGAATTATTAAAAGAAATGTGTATAGAAAGTGGAATGGTAAAGAGAAATATGCTAACTGTAGGGGAGATGTCATCTACATCTATTGATAACTGTATCAAGTATTCTAATCCAGATGAAAAAGAGTTGTCTATGTGCTTTAACTTCCATCATCTTAAAGTAGATTATAAGAATCAAAACAAATGGGATCTACAAGATTGTGACTTTATGATGCTAAAAAATCTTTTAAATGAGTGGCAACTAGGTATGCAAAATAATAATGGATGGCAAGCTGTTTTCTGGAGTAACCATGATCAACCACGTATTATATCCAGATTTGGTGATGATAAACAATATTATAAAGAGTCAGCGAAGATGCTAGGAACAATGATTCACTTTTTAAGAGGAACACCATATGTTTATCAGGGTGAAGAAATAGGTATGACTAACGCATATTTTAATGATATAAATCAATATGTGGATGTAGAAAGTTTAAATTATTATGAAATATTAAGGTCAAAAGATATTAATGAAGCAGAGATATATAAGATTTTACAAGAAAGGTCAAGGGATAACTCTAGAACTCCAGTGCAGTGGGATGATACTACTAATTCTGGATTTAGTAGTGGAACTCCATGGATTCAAGTAATTGATAATTATAGGGATATTAATGTTGATAAAAATTTAAAAGATAAAGATTCGATTTTATATTATTATAAAAAAATGATTACTTTAAGAAAAGAGCTAGATGTAGTAGCGTATGGAGATTTCAAGCCATTGTTAGAGGATAGCGATTCTATATTTGCATATGAAAGAACTTTTGAAAATGAGTCACTGATTGTTATAAATAATTTCTATGGTGAAGAAAACGAAGTTGTATTAGATGTTAAAGACTTAGACAAATATAAAAATATTTTGTCAAACTATAGTAATAGTATTTTAAATAGTTCTATGAAGTTAAGGCCATATGAATCAATGGTTCTATATAAAAAAGATTAATATTATGTTGGGAGATGAGCTTAATAATATGTTATCAATTTTCAAGAAAAATAGGAGTAAGACATCAATACATGCATTTGTTTCTGGTAAAGTAATACCTATAGTTGGGGTAAATGATCCTGTTTTCTCATCTAAAGTTTTAGGGGATGGATTAGCTATATATCCTAATGATGGATTAATAGTTTCACCATGTAATGGTGAAATAAGTTTGACTATGGATGATAGTAAGCATGCAGTTGGATTGAAATTATCAAACGGTATGGATATTTTGCTTCATGTTGGCATTGAGACAGTTTCTTTGAATGGTGAAGGATTTGACCTTTTTGTTAAAAAAGGAGATAAAGTAAAAAAAGGGGATAAGCTAATATCATTTGATAAAGATTTAATTAAATCACGTGGTTTACAAGATGTTGTTATCATGGCTATTACTAATTATGAAAGCTATAAAAATATTAAGTATTTCACTAATTGTGATGCAATTATAAATGAATCAATTATTGTAGAGGTTTAAATATAATGTATGATTTTAGCAAATTATATCATATACTTAAATTAACGATTAGGTATTTATATTAATCAGTACCTAATTTTTTATAATAAGTTAAAGTTGTATGTAAGTTTTATTTACACAAACTTACATACAGTTTAGTTTACTATTTCATACTTATTATATTTTTAGATACGACTAAATCCATAGTATCTTTAATCTCTACTTAAGTTATACCCTCTCTAGGATTATCTACTGATAAAGATATTTTTTTCTATCTTCATCTGCAAATGTCATTAATTGATGCCTTGACAGCAGCACCACTTGCAGCTAGTTCAAAAGCACCAATAGTATTAACTACAGAAGAACTTTCTAAGTCACAAGAAGAAGTAGTTGAGTTAAGACTTAAAAATGCTACTAAGTTAGTACAAATAGGTGAAGGAATAGCTAAAAATGCTATTGAAAAAATAGCAGAAAAAATAAACTTATTTACTAAGAACTAATAATATATAAGATCTGATGTTATAAGCTTGTTTAGATAATATAAAATTATACAAGGTGTTTAGATAAGATATAATGTCTATAATATAAAATTATACAAGATGCTTAGATAAGATATGATGTCTACAATATAAAATATATACAAATAATGAAATAAAAATAATAAAAATAAGGTATCTCATTTAGAATTGATTTGAGGTACCTTATTTTCTTATTTTTTGATTATAATACTGTAAAATTAATATTATAAAAAAATTATTATAAATGATATTGTTTATAATGATTAAACACCTTATTAACATATATTATTTTGAATTTATTACTTAATTAAATAAAATAAGTTATAATGTTTTGAATTTATGGAGAATAAAAACTTTAATTATAGTGTTTGAGTTATATGGATAACTATGGTATTATATATAAAATATGGTAACAAAACTGTAACTTTTTATTGAGAATAGACAAAAATATTGATAAAAAAATATGAAAAATATATTGGGGGTAAATAATAATATGAAGAATAGTAGAAAGATATTAGCTATAGGACTTACACTATCTTTAGTAATGGTAAATACTCCTATAGTAAATGCGTTGACATCAGTTGAGCAAATAAAAGGTAATGATAGGTATGAAACAGCGGCAAAAATAGCGGATAAACAAAGCTATAGTACAGCAATACTAATTAATTCAGATAATAGCTTGGCAGATGGTCTTAGTGCGAGTGGTTTAGCTGGAGCTTTAAATGCGCCTATTTTAATGACAAAACAAAATCAAATTCCAAGTACTACTATGGAAAGACTGAACAAAGCAAACACTGTATATATAATAGGTTCAGAATCGACAATAAGTAAAAATATTGAAAATCAATTACTTTCTAAAAAGAAGGCTGTACAAAGAATATTTGGTGAGAATAGATTTGATACGAGCGTAAAAATAGCTGAGAAAATTAAAGAAATGAAGCGTATTGATAAAGTAATTATAGCTAATGGAGTTACAGGAGAAGCAGATGCGATAAGTGCATCGCCAGTAGCTGCAAGAGATGGAGTACCTATAATACTTACAGATGGAAATAGTGTAGGATTTGATACAACAGGATTAAAGAGTTATGCACTTGGTTCTAGTGAGATAATAAGTGATGAATTGGTCAAAAGTACAAATTCCGTTAGGCTAGGTGGAACAGATAGGTTTGACACCAATAAGAGAGTTATACAAGAGTTTTATAAAAACAGTAAAGAGTTTTACTTAAGCAAGGGTCTACAATTGACAGATGCATTAGTCGCTTCTACAATAGCAAAAAATGCTCCTGTAGTCTTAGTGGAAAATGGTAGCAATAAAAGTATTTTAAGTGGAGCAGACAAACTTACAGTACTTGGAGGAATAAATCAGAATATAATCAAACAGTGTATAAATCAAGCTTCTCCAAATCAACAAGGATTATACTATAATCCAAATGATAGAGCATTTAAGGACAGAATAAAGGGAAAAGTATATGCTCTTACAAAACAATACAGAAAAGAAAATGGAGTAAAAGAGTTATCTGTAGCAAGTAGATTAGAGGGACTAGCAAATGACTGGTCTAATTTAATGGCAAATAAGAAGACTTTATCTCATACAATAAATGGGAAAAATTCATATTCTACTTTTTTAAAGTACTTAGATTGGAGCGCGATTAAGCCTGGATATGTTGCAGTTCAGGGTGAAAATATAATTAAATATAAAATTCCAGATAAACCTGTTTACACAAATAGAGATGCAGATGATATAGGAAATTTTATTTTTAATGAGTGGAAGACAAATCCTGAAGAAGGTACCAATATGCTACATAAAGGATATGAAATAATGGGATTTGGAATAGCCATAACAGGAGATAAGAATATATACGCAACACATGAGTTTTATGGAAGATATAAAGAATAATAAAAATATATACAAAATGATAGTTGTGATAAAATAATATATAAATAATAAAATTATAATGGAAAATAACATTTATATTAATATAATAATATAAATGTTATTTTTTTATAATTTAGTAGAAAAAAATTGTATCAAAAAGTTTAAATATGGTATAAAATGGGTAAGAAAGTAGTGAAAATTAAATGGCAAAATTAGGGAAATCTAATGACGCAAAACTATAGGGATTAAAGCTTTTAAAGCCATATCAGCCAGTTGCTAAAAAGAGTAAAGTCTTTTTATTTTATAATTAAGATTCTCTTTGAGTGTCTTTTTTTATTGTCTGAAACTATAGTATTTAAATTCATGAGAGATTAGAAATTTATTGAGGGAGGATTGTTGTTTCATGAAAAAAGCAATATCTTGTGTGCTAGCAGTATCAATGTGTAGTGCACCACTAAACGTTTTTGCAGAACCTATATTAGAGGGGAAGTTAAGGGCAGTTGAAAAATCAGTTACAGAGAAGTTAAAGGGGAATCTTGAAGTAGATTTAAATTTTTCACTTCCAATAAAAAATAATGAATCAGAAAGTATAACCAATATACAATTGGAATTAAAAGATGATAGTAATAATAGTGGAATAATAAAGCTTGGAGAAAAAGATTCAGGAATATTAAATATTGGGGCAGATAACATAGAATATACTATAAAAAAATTATCTGCAAGTAGAAGTGAAATAAAAAATAAAGATGAGAATATATCATATTATAATATTGTATTTAATAATTTACCTGTTGGAAAATACAATGTAGAAGTATCTGGAGGAGGCTTTAATAGTAAGGAAATTAAAGACATTGATATATCAAGTTATTCACAAAGAGTTTTATTAAGCAATAGAGCAAGTGTAGATGATAAAAATCAACCTTTAAACTATGAACTATTCTTGATGGGCGATGTAAATAATGATGGAAAAGTGGATAAGAGTGATTATGAGGATGTATTGAAAAATATAAATTCAAATAAAAGTGAATATGATTTAAATAGAGATGGAAAGGTAGATATTGCTGACCTAGATTATGTTCAGAAAAATTTAGGGCAAAGTGAAGATGCAAAAAGCCTAGAGAGTATAGTATCTACCAATCCTATAGTAGATACAAGTAAAGTAACATTAGAAAAAAACAGTGATACAAATATTCAGGGTACTGTAGAGGATTTATTCAGTGGAGAGAATAGTGGAGTTAAAATATCTCCAGCAAATGCAGGTGATAAGATATCAGAAGAAAAACCAGCAGTAATGGATATAGCTTTATCAGAAGCACTTAATATGGAAGTCATAAATATAAAAGCACCTGAAGGGAATGCTCCAGCAAAAGGAATAGTTGAAGTTACAGATAAAGATGGTAATGTTCAACAGGTTCCTTATGAAAATAAAGAATATGTGGAAACTTTGAAAGAGGAACAGAAGCAAGAAGAAGTAAACAATGAACAAGAAGAAACAAGTAATAAAGATGAAAATATAGAGCAGCCTGATAATAATAACTTAGACAGTAATCAAGAAGAAAAAAATGATAAAGAAGATTCAACTTCAAATACAACTGATAAAGAAAATAACGATAAAGAAAATAATGATAAAGAAAATTCATCAACAGATAAGTCTGATTCAGACAAAGATACATCAAAACAAGAAGACAATATCAGCAAAGATGATAGTTCTACAACATCTACATACGGTAGGTCAGCAGTAGAAACATATGCAGAAGTTCAAGATAGCGATATAGTAATAAATCTTGGTAAACAAGTAGCAGTAAAAAAGATAACAATAAAAATAACAGCTACAACAGCAAATGATAGAAATCTTGCAGAAATATCTAAAGTTGAATTTTTAAATAATGTATATAAAGAAATACCAAAACCAGATATGAATATACCTAAAATCAATAAAATATCTACTAGTACTGCTGTTGGAAATGAAAAGGTATCTTTTTATTGGAATAACGAAGCAAACGTATCTGCATACGAACTTACATTAGATACGATTGACAGTAAAGGAAAAGTATTATCGACTAAAAAATTACAAACTAGTAAAAATACTATAGATGTTAGAGATATACAAGCATATGGATTATATAGAGTTAGCATACAGTCTTTAAATGGAGATTGGAGTAGTGGATACAAAGATGCAACAGCAGAAAACTTGGATGGAGTTCCAGAAAATGTAGACTCAAACTATAAGCCTATACAATTTAGTCCAGATAGTATAATAGAATTTCAAGTTGTTCCAGATACAAAGCCAGAACCACCAGAAGGTATAAATGTCAAAGGTAGATTTAAGGCTCTTGATGTAAGTTGGAAAAATCATAAACAAGCTAAAGACTTTGATTTATATTATAGAGAAAAAAATTCTAATGGTTCTTGGACAAAATATAATGACAAACTTATTCGTGGAACAAGTTTAAAAATAGAAGGGCTTAAGGATAATACAACATATGAAGTTAGAATGACAGCTACTAATCATTTAGGCACTAGTGGAATGTCTAAAACATATATAGGAACAACTGAAAGTGTGGATGCTCCAACAACACCTAACTATAGACTAATTAATACTCCTAAGTTAGATGCAGGTTCTGGAATACCAACAAATCATATAGTAGATGTTACTTATCCAGCTGGATATGACAAAAGTGAATATAGTGATAAAAATCCATTTAATAAATTTAATATAGTAGATGGAGACTTTACAACACACTGGACATTCCCAAGATATAATGCAGCTGAAGGAACGAATAGAGGACCAATCATAACTTTCGATAAAGCTTATACTATGGATACTTTTATGGCTACACCTCGTTTTGATGTTTCTGATAAGACAATTAATGACTTTGAAATACAATACTGGGATGAAAATGGTCAATTACATAACCTGGGAGATGTACCTTTTGAAACAAAGACAGACCCTGTAAATAATAATAGATATGTAATGGTAAGATTAAAGGAACCAATAAATGCTACTAAAATACAAGTTAGTGTTTGTTCATCATATTCATATAAGTCTAATATATCAGAGCTTAAGTTATATGAATATGACAGTATAGAAGATGATGTAAGAAATCTATTTATGGATGACCTACAAGTTGAATTAAAAGAAGATGTAACTCAAGAAAAAATAACTGAATTAAAAGATAGACTTAATACTCCAGATAAAGCTAGTGGAGAATATCATCCATATAAGACAATTATTGATAGAGAATTAAAGCTAGCACAAGACTTATATAATGATAGAGCTACACTTACTGATATAACAACTGTAAATCAAGATATAAATGTTTCAGGAAAATACAAAGATAAGAGCGGAAACTATACTGTTAAGTCTAATAATCTAGGTATGGGAAATGACTGGCAGGCATTGGGTGTAGCTGCTAGAGCTGGAGATGAAATCACGATATATGTTGGAAGTAAAAGTGGTAGAACTCCTAAACTAATATATACACAATACTATGGAGAGTCTGGTGCATATAAGAGTGGAGAAATAAATCTTAACACTGGTAAAAATGTAATTCAGTTAAGTAAGCTTCATAGTTTAGATGTAGAGTGTGGAGGAAGCTTGTACATAAGATACCCTTATGATACTCAAAGTGGTGGAGATATAAAGGTACGTGTAGCAGGGGCTACTAAGATACCACATCTTAACTTAAATGGAATGATAAATGATAAGAGTCCTGAAGGAGTTTCTGAATCTAAGAAAAAGATAAGAGCCTATATAGAAGAATTAACTAAATATAAGAATGATATAAAGGGAGAACCATATTATCCAGGAACGAATATTGGTAATTCATATGGATATTCAGAAACAACTGGTGTATTAAACACTACAGATATTGAAAGTGATAAAGTTACACTAAATGTTCCAGCAACAGCTGTATATCAAGGAATATCAAAAGGAAATTCTGATTTAAATACACAAGTAGATAGATTATACAATAGTATGCTTGCATGGGAACAGATGATGGATTTAATATATTCTGAAAGAGGAGTATTTAAGACACAAGACTTAGATGGTAATGGAACTGTAGATGACAATGAATTTGACATAACTAAAAATGATATGGCTCCTAAATCTCGTATGAACATAAAATATCAAAGAATGTTTATTGGAGCATTTATGTATGCTTCTGGTTTACATGTAGGAGTAGAGTATGGTTCAGTTCCAGGGCTTATGAATGGAGTACCTTTCCAAATAGATGCTAGTGGAAAAGCTACAGGAGGAAGTTTATTTGGATGGGGAATAGGTCATGAGATAGGACATGTTACAGACATTGGTAAGATGACATATAGCGAAACTAGTAATAATGTACTTGCTTTACTTGCTCAAACATTTGATGATAAGACACATTCAAGACTTGAAGGTTCAACAATGGACAAGATATATGAACATGTAACTTCAAACAGTTTAGGTATACCGAGTAATGTATTTGAGAGACTTGGAATGTTGTGGCAATTACATTTAGCTTATGACAATGACTTTACTGGTTCAATGTTAAAGAATAACTCAGATGCTGATTTAAGCAATGACACATTCTATGCTAAAATTTCAAGAAAATACAGAGCACTTTCAAGTGGTGACCCAATAAACAACTTACCAAAAGACCAAATGTTAGTGGCAATGGCATCAAGTGTTGTTGAAAAAGATTTAAGAGATTACTTTAAGGCATGGGGAGTAGAAATTACACCAGAGCTAAACAGTATAATGGATAGTAAAAAGTACGAAAAAGAGACTAGAAAGATACAATATATAAATGATGAAGCTAGAAGAAAGATTTTAAATGAAAATATAGTAAGTATGGCAGAAGATACTAAAGTAAGTGCTGGCTTTGCTGATGGAGTACAAAGTGGTTCTCTAGTTAAATCTAATAAAATATCTATAGACCTAGATGTTGATAAAGACAAAGATAAGATATTAGGATATGAGATAATAAGAAGTGATGGAAACTATTTAGATGGTGAGAATGGAACTCAAGTAAAATACAGAACAGTAGGATTTGTGGATGCAAAAGGAAATAGTCAAGCTAAATTTACTGATAATATATCTCCTCTTAATAATAGAGCATTTACATATAAAGTAGTTGCGTACGATTATCATCTAAATCCAACAGATGAGTTTGAAGTTGGTACTGTAAAATTATCAGATGAAGGAAAAATAAACAAGTCAGCATGGTCATTTATAACAAACACTGTTTCTGATGGTGATGTTAGAACTGAAAATGACTCACATGGACCATTACAAAATCCAGAAATTGATAATATAAAGGATAATGATGCAAGTACAACATATAAAGGAAAGAGAATTAGTAAAGCTGAGTGGAACAAAGACCCACAAAAAGACCCAGATATAAATGTAGAAGAAAATCCATATATAATAGTAGACATGAAAGAGACATTGCCTATAGTAGGGTTAAAATATACAAAGCCAAAAACTGAAGCTAGAAAGTTCTCATTAAAAGGATTATTCAACCTTAGAAAAGATACTAGTACAACATACAACCCTTTAACTAATTACAAGATACAAGTAAGTAATGATAAAAAGAATTGGGAAGATGTTAGCCAAGGAACTTTTGAATATGGACAAGACTTAGTTGGTGGAGGAAAAGACCAAGATAATGAAGCTAGAGTTACATTTAATAAAGATGGTAAACTTTGGATATACCAAGCTAGATATGTAAAACTAATATCAAACAATAAGTCTAATATAGAAGTTGCAGAGTTGGATATAATTGGGCCTCCAGGTGACAATATAGAGATTGGAACAGTAAATAGTGTAGACCAAACTCGTACTAATGGAATTGGAAAACTAGTAGAAGATTATGTATATCAAAGTGATGACCCTAATACAAGTGAAAATGAAGAAGCTAAGATTCCAGATGGTTCAATAGTAATTACAGGAGAATACAGTGGAAATCCAGCATTTAATTTACCATTACTTATAGATAAAAACAATAAAACTATATCTGGAGAAGCACTCTTATTTGCAGAGATACCAGAAAAAGGTGAATTAGGTGAAATAAGTAAAGGTACATGGGTTTACTATATGCCAAAAGAAAGCTTTGATTCTTTAAGTGATAAGGTTAAGGCTGAATTATATAGATATAATGAACTTCAAGGAGATACTCCAGTAGGTCAAAGATTTGTAAGTGATACAATGTATGTACCTGTGGAAGCTAAAAATTATGATGAGTTAAAGACTATAAGTCTTACTGATAGTAATAGTAAAGCTAGAAAAGCTACAAGAAATGTTATTGATGTAAGTAACAAGAAGATTATATCTATAAATAATAAAGTAAAAGGTAATATTGTTAGAGACAAATAGTTAATAGAAATTTAAATATAATAAAATGATACTTATGGTATTTAATAGTCAATGTTAATAGCTATTAAAAATTCTAAAGAATAAAAAATTAAATATTAAATATGAAGTAAATATAGTACATGGATGTAGATATAAAATTAAGATAGTCTATAAATCAAATAAATAAGTCTGGGTGGATATTTGATTGTATGCACCTAGCTAATGGTAGATAAGGAAGGGTGTTATGAGTAAAGGAAAATCTCTTATAAGAACTTTGGCAGTGTCGACTATGGCAGTAGCTATAACTGGTAGTGCTACATGTGCATATGCAGCTCCAGTATTACAAGGGGCAAAAACATATGAAAAAGTAAATACTATAGATATATCTGTGGATTCAGTAGAAAATATAGTATATTCATTTCAAGCAAGTATAAAAGTACAAGGTGAAGTGGAAGTAGCAGATAATGAGCAAGGACAAAAGATTAAGTGGGCTGATAATATAGACGCTCAGATAAAAAGTGGAAATGCAAATGCTAATTGTGTTTCAACATATGATAAAGCAAGTAATACAACAACATTAGATATATATGTTACATCAAATGAAGATTTGTTAGATGGAAATACATTAAATATAGGTAGAATATCTGTAAAAAAATCTGGAAGTAATTCAAGTGCTAAGTATAAAATATTGGGTAATGGAGAACGTTCTAAGCCAGCTTTAAAAATTGTAACTTATAACAATAAAACAGTTGATTATGAAAGTGTAGATTCTAGTGAAAGTTTAAACTTCACTCTTATCAATGAGGATGAAATAAAACCAATAGGAGGAACTGGCTCTAGTAAAAACGACCCTGAAAAATATAAGGTTGAGAAAAGTGAATCACTTGAATATTTATTAAATAATATTAGAATAAACTATTCTGTTGTTAGTAAAGAAACCGAAGAAAGTGGTTCAAATATAATATTGAAGCTTGGATTATCACAAAAATCAAGTAAAGGAAGAAAGGCTACAATAAGTAAGTATGTTGAAGTTACACTTCCTAAAAGTTTAGAGTATGTAGTTGAAAATGAGTTAGCTAAACCAGATGAATTACCACCAGATAATTCTGGTGGTGAAAATAATGGTGGTGGAAGTAATTCAGGTGGCTCATCTGGAGGAGGCTCTGGAGGTGGGAGTTCAAGTGACTCTACATCTAATGTTACAGTAAAAAAATTAAAAGGTGCTGACAGATTTGAGACTGCTGTTAAAATATCTCAAAGTGGTTGGACAAATGCAGATACAGTTGTAATAGTAAATGGAGAAGATAGAAGTATGGTGGATGGACTTACAGCTACACCACTTGCTAGTGTAAAAAACTCACCAATTCTTTTATCCTCAAATGATAAACTTCCTCAAAAAACTATAGAGGAACTAAAAAGATTAAATCCATCAAAAGTAATTGTAATAGGTGGAAATAACTCAATGCCAAATTCAGTTGTTGAAGCTATTAAAAGCGTAAATTCAAAAATATCAGTACAAAGAATAGGTGGAGATACAAGGTATCAAACTTCTATTAATATAGCAAAAGAAATTGATAAGACAAATAATGTAAGCAAGTTGTATATAGGGGCAGGAAATGGAGAAGCAGATTCATTATCAATAGCATCATTAGCTGGTAAGGAAAAAACTCCAATAGTACTTACACAAAAAGATGGTGTAGATAATGAAGCAGAACAATTTATTAAATCAAACAAGGTGTCAAATGTATACTTTATTGGTGGAGTAGAGAAAATATCTAACAAGGCTGTTGAACAAGTCGGAAAAATAGCAAATAAAGATGTATCAAAAAATAGAATAGCAGGTCAAAACAGACAAGAGACAAATGCTAAAGTAATAGATAAATTCTATTCTCAGTCTAAATTGGATGGAGTTGTGGTTGCTAATCAAGATAAGCTTATAGATGCTTTAGCAGTTGGACCATTGGCAGCTAAAAATAATTCACCAGTTGTACTTGCTACAAATACGTTAGATAAATCACAAGAATCGTCATTAAAAAATAAAAATTCATCTAAGTTGTTTGAAGTGGGTGGAGGAATAGCTTCATCAGTAGTAGATAAGATTAAGAGCCTAATCGAATCAAAATAACTATATTAAGAATAACTATAATAAGAATGTATTTAGATATATAAATTTATATACCTAAAGTACATTCTTATTTTTTGTTTAAGTTATTTTAGTAAAAATCTAGTTAAAACAGAGTATAATCTTAACCTCAGACTATTATATAAAATAGTTTTTATACATAGATTGTGTCTTAAAATATTAAAAATATACCTAAAAATAATTTATATAAATTTTGACGAAATAGGATATTAATATCTAGACGAAAGATATTTATATAGGATATACTTTATAATGTATAGAAAATAAAGGAAAAATAAAGAAACAGTACTTCTTTTATAAATATAAAATATAAAAATCATCAGGGGGATATGAAAATGAACAAAAAAATATTATCATTAGGCCTAGCAGTATCATTAATATTGGTGAGCTTTAAAAATGTAAATGCATCATCATCAGTAGAAAAAATATATGGTAAAGATAGATATGAAACAGCAGCAAAGATAGCTGATAGACAAACTTATGAAACAGTAATTTTAGTGAATACAGAAAAATCGCTTGCAGATGGATTAAGTGCAAGCGGGTTGTCAGGTGCCAAAAAAGCACCAATATTATTTACACAAAAAAACAAGATACCAACAGATACAAATAGATGTTTAAAAAATATCAAAAAAGCATACATAATAGGTACAGAAGATACTATAAGTAAATCAGTAGAAAAAGAATTAAATTCTAAAAATATAGAAGTCAAGAGAATTGGTGGAGAAGATAGACTAAAAACAAGTTATCTAATAGCTAAAGAAATAGCAACTATAAAAAAAGTGGATAAGGTACTATTAACTAATGCCTACAGTGGAGAAGCAGATGCAATGAGTGTATCATCAGTAGCTACTAGAGATGGAGTTCCAATCATACTTACAGATGGGAAGAGTGTGCCTTTTAATGTTAAAAGTATACAATCATATTGTATAGGCTCAGAAGAAATAATGAGTAGTGCTATAGTTAAGAATACAAACTCAGTAAGAATAGAAGGAACTGACCGATTTGAAACTAACAAGAAGGTAATAGACTACTTTTATAAAAATTCAGATGTATTCTATGTATCAGATGGCTATCAATTAGTAGATGCTATAGCAGCTGCACCATTAACTAAAGATTTTCCGATGGTATTAGTAAATGATGGTAGTAGCAAAGTTGTGTTAGAAGGAGCTAAACATATAACTTCTATAGGTGAGTTAAGTGACAAGGTAATAGAACAATGTATAAGCGCATCAAAGTCAAATGGACAACATCCAACAATTACAATAGGAGTTACAGAGATATATAAAGGTGAAAAATTTGATAGTAGTAAATTGAATATAGTAGCTAAAGATAACACTGGGAAGGTTTTACCAATAGAAATTGATGGATTTATAGATACAAATAGAGTAGGTACATATATATTGACACTAAAGGCTACAGATGAATGGGGAAAAAGTACAGAAAAAAGAATAGAAATAAAAGTGCTAGATGATAAAACTCATGATTATAATAGTCTAGAATTTAAAAAGATGGTGTCTACTGAAATGTATAACTTAATTAATTCTTATAGAAAAGAAAAAGGTAAAGAACCTTTAGTAGTATCTAGTAGGCTAGAAGGAATGGCAAGTGCATGGTCTAAGTATATGATGGATAAAAAAGTTTTTGCACATTATATAGATGGTAAAAATGCTCCACAAGTATTTTCTGAGTTTGGAATGAGAAGCGAGGAAAATATAGCATATATTTATATTAATTCTAAGAATGTCCAAACGACTCAAGACGCTAAAGATATGGCAAAGACTATATTTGAAGTTTGGAAAAAGTCACCTGAATACAATGCAAATATGCTTAGTGATGATTTTTCTAGTACTGGATTTGGACTTTATATATTATCTGATGGTCAGGTACATGCTACTCAAGAATTTTTAAATGGTAACGAAGGTAGTTTGTAAAAAACTACCATAAATCTTGTTTTTTTATTAATTTACTGGTATCATAAAATTTAAAATCACATCTAAAGTACTTTTTGTAGTCTATTTTGTTATTGCTTTATAGATTATGGTATTTTAGATGTTTTTTATTTTAGACATTTATAAATTTTAAGGGAATAACTACTGAGGATGTAATTTATAATGAGTTGAATTATTAAAAGATTGGTAGGAGGAGTTTTATGAAGGTAAATAAGAGAATATTATCAATAGGATTGACAGTATCATTAATAATGGCAGGGGCAATAAATATCAATGCACTTTCAAGTATAGAGAAGATACAAGGGAAAGATAGATATGAGACTTCTGCATTGATAGCAGATAAACAAATATATGACACAGTCATATTAGTAAATACTGATAATTCTATAGTAGATGGATTAAGTGCAAGTGGATTATCAGGAGTTGCAAAAGCACCTATAATGTTGGTACAAAAAGATAAGATACCATCTGATGTTGAAAAAAGATTAAAGGATGTTAAGAATGCTTATGTTATAGGTACAGAGGATACTATAGGTAAATCTGTAGAAAATCAACTTAAGAATAAGGGTATTGAGGTTAAGAGAATTGGTGGAGAAGATAGAATAAAGACTAGTTATCTTATAGTAAAAGAGATTTCTACTATTAAGCCAGTAAATAAAGGTGATAAAGTATTTCTTGTAAATGGATATACAGGTGAGGCTGATGCAATGAGTGTATCTTCTGTTGCAGCTAGAGATGGAGTGCCTGTAATACTTACTAATGGAAAGAGCATACCATTTAAGGTTGATGATGTTCAATGTTATTCTCTTGGGTCAGAAGAGATAATGAGTAATGAACTTGTAAGTAAGACTAATTCTGTTAGAATTGCTGGTAAGGATAGATTTGAGACTAATAAGAAAGTTATACAACGCTTTTATAAGGGAACAAAGAAGTTTTATATATCCCAAGGATATAAGTTAGTTGATGCTGTGGCTGGTTCTCCACTAGCTAAGGACAAGCCTATAGTTCTTGTTAATGATGGAAGTGATAAGAGTGTACTTAGAGGTGCTGATGAAGTTACTTCTTTAGGTGGAATGGATAGGAAGGTTGTTGACCAATGTGTTAGTTCTGCATCTGATAAAAATACTTTGCCTACGATAACTGCTAATGATGTTGAGATTTCTGTAGGGGATAAGTTTGATAATAGTATGTTGAATATAGTTGCTACTGATTATTATGGAAATGATTTAAAGGCTAATATTGAAGGAAATGTAGATACCAGTAAGGCAGGCACATATGTTTTAAAAATAAGTACTTTTGATAATTTTGGTCAGAAGTGTGAGATTAGTGTAAATGTTAAGGTAATTGTAAATACAAGTACAAAAGACCCGAATAGTTATGAGTTTAAGGCTATGGTTTCTAATGAGATGTACAATTTGGTTAATTCATATAGAAAAGAAAAAGGTAAGAAGCCTTTAAGGGAATTAGATTCTTTAGCTGGAATGGCAAATGCATGGTCTAAGTATATGGATGAGAAGAAGATATTTGCACATGAGATTGACGGAAAAAATGCAGCTGAAGTGTTTTTTGGATTTGGAGCAAGAAGTGGTGAAAATATTGCATATTTACCTATGAATGTTAAGTCTGTTTATACTTCTAAAGATGCAAAAGAAATGGCTGAGTCTATTTTTGATTTATGGAAGAAGTCACCAAAATATAATGTTAACATGTTGAGTGAAGAGTTTTACAGTTTTGGATTTGGTATGTTTGTTTCTGAACAAGGTGAGGTTCATTCAACGATAGAATTTCTAAATAGTTAATTAAAAAATAAAATTAAATACTTTAAAGATGAATAAAAATAAAATTAAATTTTAAAAAAAAATATAAAAAATAAAAATAGCGAAAAATGTTGGAAAAAAAATCAAAAAAAATTGCATAAAATATTGAAAATATATTTTATATAGTTTAAGATAGAAATGTGAGAAATATTTGGAATATATGAACATGGAAATTTAATGTACATAAAAGAGATGTAATTAATATAATGTTGGGAGGAATTTAAGAAATGAATAAGAAAAATTTAGCGTTAGCTATGTCAGCTATAACAGTTGTTTCAGCAGCAGCTCCAGTGTTTGCAGATTCAACAACTGTTAAAGAGTACACAATAGTAAAGGATAAGTACAAGGATGTCTATGATGAGGTTAAAGATTTAGTAAAAGCAAATAATGCAATCATATCTAAAGATGAGACTGGTGCTTATGATAGTACACAAAAAATTCAAGAAGCTATGGATGCTGGAACACTTAATAAAATAACAATGATAAAGAAAAAAGTTAAGTCATCAGGTGGAGATGAAGTTAAAATACCACTATCATATGTTATAGATAATACTGTAGTTGATACAGATTATGTTGAAACTACATTAAAAGGTTTAGACACAGATGAATATGTAGATTTTGAAATTACAAATACAAAAAAAGCTGATACAGATACAACAAAAGTATATAGTGAAACAGATCTTTTAAGATTAAAGAATGATTTAGCAACAAGTGTGCTTGGAAAAGTAACAAAAGATTCTCTTGCTGCTATAGGTGTGACTAAAGTTTATTCAGGTTCTTCTGCTGCTGAACCAGCTGATGATGATGCAGCAAAAGCAGCTTTTAAAGCTAACTTTGATGTTGCACAATCAACAATAACTGGAACTGGTGATACAACAAAGCTTACTATAAAAGCAGTACCAGTAGCTAGTGCAACTACTGCAAATGCTTTGCTTAAAGAAGATGGAACGACTCAAGTTTCAACAAAAGATATAGTTGTTAGTGCAAAAGATGAGGATTTAGACTTTAGTAAGCCTACTCTTGATGTTGATGGAAAAATAGCTGGATTTGAAAAATCAGGAGCTAAAGATACTATTACTGGTGAATTAGGAGCTACAGTAAAAGTTAGAGTTGTAACTGCTGATGAAAAAACTATAAAAGCAACAGATAATGATGCATTAAAGGCAATAACACAAAAATATGAATTCAATCCTACTGAAGTTCAACAAATATACAATGATGTAGAGTCATTAAATAAATCAGATGATCTTGATGGAAGTAAATATGATGTTGATGGTACTTATAAAGCGGTATTCTATGCAACAGGTAAAAGATTACAAGGATTTTCTTCTTATGGAAAAATAAATAAAGATGAGTTTGCTGGTGGTTTAGCTGATGGTGATACTCCTCTTAAATTAGTAATAGAATCAACTGATGAAGATGATTTTGTAGATGGAATAGAAGATTTCAAAGATTATAATAAAACTTTCTCTGATATAACAAGTATATCTGGTGATGATAGAATTGAAACAGCTATAGAGTTAAGTAGAACATATTATTTCAATACTAATGCAGATGATAAGCCTCTTTATACTAAGGAGAGAGATAATGTTGTATTAGTTGGATCTACTGCTATAGTTGATGGATTAGTTGCATCTCCTTTAGCTGCTGAGAAGAAAGCACCATTATTATTAACTTCATCTGATAAGTTAGATAATAATGTTAAGAATGAAATTAAGAGAGTTATGAATTTAAGTACTTCTTCTACTATAAATTCTAAAAAGAAAGTTTATTTAGTTGGTGGAGAAAAATCTATATCTAAAGATGTTGAGCAAACATTAAAAGATATGGGTGTTAAAGTTGAAAGACTATCAGGAGAAGATAGATATTCTACTTCTTTAGCAATAGCTGATGAAGTAGATTTAGATAGAGATAAAGCATTTGTTGTTGGAGGAACTGGATTGGCAGATGCAATGAGTGTTGCTCCAGTAGCATCTCAATTAGATGAAGATGGAGAAGCTAGACCAATAGTT
Organism: Clostridioides sp. ZZV14-6009; assembly: GCF_020658095.1. Classification (NCBI taxonomy): domain Bacteria; kingdom Bacillati; phylum Bacillota; class Clostridia; order Peptostreptococcales; family Peptostreptococcaceae; genus Clostridioides; species Clostridioides sp. ZZV14-6009. The sequence continues at coordinate 102,744 of NZ_JAGWDG010000003.1, read as the reverse complement.
GTAGTAGATGGAAAAGCTGATACTTTATCTAAAGATGCAAAAGATTTTATAGATTCTGCTAAGAATGTAGATATAATAGGTGGAGAAAATTCTGTATCTACAAAAGTTAAGAAAGATGTAGAAGATGCTATAGGTAAGTCTTCAACTAGAGTAAGTGGAGATGATAGACAAGCTACTAATGCTGAAGTTATAAAAGAATACTTTGGTACTAAAGGTGAGTCAAGAAAAGCTACTAATAATTTCTTTGTAGCTAAAGATGGATCTACTAAAGAAGATCAATTAGTAGATGCTTTAGCAGCAGCAGCTGTAGCAGGAAATTATGGTTCAACAGATGATAGTACAGCTAATCCAGCACCAATAGTATTAGCTACTGATAATTTATCTTCTGATCAACATGTAGCAATAAGTAAGGTTGTTGATGATTCATCTACTGCTAATAATACTATAGTTAGAGTTGGTGGAGGAATTGCTGATTCAGTTATCAATAAGATAAAAGATTTATTAGATTTATAAGATTAGATAAAATATAATAAATTTAAATTAAATAAAAAGCTTCCTAGTTATTAGGAAGCTTTTTAAAATAAAAAAAGAATATAAAATGAAAAAGAGGCTAGTGTTAGCCTCTTTTTCATGTGAGAAATACTCAAATAAAAAGATGTATAATTATTTAAGTAAAATCATTATACTATAAATTAAAATAATTGTCTACTATTATGCTTTTTTAATGTATAATAGTAATTGGACAATAGAAAAGGAGGTTATTATATGTCATTTATAGATGCAATACTTGACAAAGCAGATGAACAGGAAATAAAGAAATTGAATGCTATAGTAGATAAAATAGATGCACTAGAAGAGAGTATGAAAAATTTATCAGATGAAGAATTAAAAAATATGACATCAATATTTAAGGATAGACTAAAAAAAGGTGAAACTTTAGATGATATACTTCCAGAAGCATTTGCTGTGGTAAGAGAAGTATCAAAAAGAAAATTAGGAATGCGTCAATATAGAGTACAGCTAATTGGTGGTATAGTAATACATCAAGGTAAGATAGCAGAGATGAAAACTGGTGAAGGTAAAACACTAGTTGAAGTAGCACCAGTATACTTAAATGCTCTTACAGGTAAAGGTGTACATGTAATTACAGTAAATGATTACCTAGCAGAACGTGATAAAGAGCTTATGCAACCAGTTTATGAATCTCTTGGTATGACAGTAGGAGTAATTATAGCTAACCAAGATCCAAATATAAGAAAAGATCAATATAAATGTGATATAACTTATGGTACAAATAGTGAATTTGGGTTTGACTATTTAAGAGACAATATGGTGCCTGATTTATCTTACAAAGTACAAAGAGAATTAAACTTTGCTATAGTAGATGAGGTAGACTCAATATTAATAGATGAAGCTAGAACTCCTCTTATTATTGCAGGAGATGGTGATGAAGATTTAAAACTTTATGAATTGGCAAATAGCTTTATAAAAACGATTGAAGAAAAAGATTTTGAATTGGATAGAAAAGATAAAACTATAGCATTAACAGAAAGTGGTATAATTAAAGCTGAGTCATTTTTTGGTATAGAAAATCTTACTGATATAAAGAACATAGAGTTATATCATCATATAAATCAGGCTTTAAGAGGATACAAACTTATGGAAAAAGATGTTGATTATGTTATTTCAAATGGAGAAGTAATGATAGTTGACGAATTTACAGGAAGAGTAATGGATGGAAGAAGGTATACAGATGGACTTCACCAAGCTATAGAAGCTAAAGAAGGTGTTAAGATAAATAATGAATCTAAAACTATGGCTACTGTTACCTATCAAAATTTCTTTAGACTATATGGAAAACTTTCTGGTATGACTGGTACTGCAAAGACAGAAGAAGGTGAATTTGAGTCAATTTATAAGCTAAATGTTGTCCAAATACCAACTAATAAACCCGTTATTAGAGGAGATTTACATGATAAGGTGTTTAAGACAGAAGAAGAAAAGTATAATGCTGTTGTAGAAGAAATAATAAGGATACATAAAACTAGACAGCCAATACTTGTAGGAACAGTTTCTGTTGAAAAGTCTGAAAAGTTATCTAAAATGCTTAAGAAACAAGGTATTAAGCACCAAGTTTTAAATGCAAAGCAACATGATAAAGAAGCAGAAATAATTTCTAAAGCTGGAAAATTAAATGCTATAACTATTGCTACAAATATGGCAGGTAGAGGTACAGATATCTCTCTAGGTGCAGGAGATAAAGAAGAAGAACAACAAGTTAAAAATTTGGGTGGTCTTTATGTTATTGGTACAGAAAGACATGAATCAAGAAGAATTGATAATCAGCTTAGAGGACGTTCTGGTCGTCAAGGAGACCCTGGAACATCAAGATTTTTTGTAAGTCTTGAAGATGATGTAATAAAACTTTATGGTGGGAAAACTATCGAGAAGCTTATGAAGAGAACAAGTTCAAAGGAAAATATAGCTATTGAAAGCAAAGCACTTACAAGAGCTATAGAAAGAGCTCAAAAAGGTGTAGAAGGTAAAAACTTTGAAATAAGGAAAAATGTCCTTAAATATGATGATACTATTAATGAACAAAGAAAAGTTATATATAATGAAAGAAATAAAGTATTAAATGATGAGGATATACAGGAAGACATTCAAAAAATGGTTAAGGACATAATAGAAAAAGCAGGAGAAGTTTATTTGGTTGGAAGAAAAAGAGATTACTATGGATATTTTAAACACCTATATGCAACATTTATGCCAGCAGATACATTATTAATTCCTAGCGTAGATAAGAAAAGTGTCCAAGAAATAGTTGATAGTACTTATGAAATTTCAAAGAGAGTATATGATTTGAAAAAAATAATGATTGGTATTGATAAGGTTAGAGAGAAGGAAAGAACAGTGCTTTTAAAAGTAGTTGATCAATATTGGATAGAACATATAGATGCTATGGAACAGTTAAGACAGTATATAGGTCTAAAATCTTACGCCCAAAAAGATCCGTTTAAAGAATATGCTTTAGAAGGATATGACATGTTTGAAGCATTAAATAAAAATATAAGGGAAGCAACAGTACAATACCTATATAAATTTAACTAAAAAATATTCATTTAATTTTCATTAAATAAAAAAAAGAATAATATATTTTGACTTTTTATATTGTAATTACAATTAAATGTGTGTAAATGAAAAAGAAGCTGAAAATCAGCTTCTTTTTCTGTGTGAGAAATACGGAAAAAAGAGATGCTTGAAATTTCTTTCTTCCATTTAATATTATACTATAAAGAAGATGAAAAGTCTATTAGTTATAAACTGGATTATAAAAAAAAATTACAATTTTGTTACTTTTTTGTATACATAAATATTTATAAAATAAAGTACTAAAATGAATTTTAGAGTAAATAGTTAATTATTACAATAGATCCTATTTATTGAAATAATGTCAGATATATATTATAATTGGTAAATAAGGAAAAATTGATAAAAAACTGAATTTTTTAGGGGGAAAATACCATGAATAGAAAAAATCTTTCGGTAGTTATGGCAGCTGCAATGATAAGTACATCAGTAGCTCCAATTTTTGCTGCGGAAACTACACAGGTAAAAAAACAAACAATAACTAAAAAAGAAGCTACAGAATTAGTTTCAAAAGTTAGAGACCTAATGTCTCAAAAATATACTGGAGGTTCTCAAGTTGGACAACCAATATATGAAATAAAGGTTGGTGAAACTTCATCACAATTAAAAATAATAACTAATATAGATGAGTTAGAAAAATTAGTAAATGCTTTGGGAGAAAATAAAGAACTTCTTGTAACTATAACAGATAAAGGGCATGTAACAAATAGTTCAAATGAAATAGTTGCTGAAGCAATTGAAAAATATGAAAATTCAGCAGATCTTTCAGCTGAAGCTAATTCCATAACAGAAAAAGCTAAAACTGAAACTAATGGAATTTATAAAGTTGCAGATGTAAAAGCTTCATATGATAGTGCCAAAGATAAGTTAGTTATAACTTTAAGAGATAAAGCAGAAATAGTAACTTCTAAAACTATAACAGTGGGTGTTGGCGATGAAAAGGTTGATTTAACAGTAAATCCAGTTGATTCAACTGGGACAAATTTAGATCCTTCTGCAGAAGGTTTTAAAGTAGAAAAAATCAATAAATTAGGTGTAGCAGGAGCTAAAAATATTGATGATATTCAATTAGCTGAAATAACTATAAAAAATAGTGATTTAAACACAGTTTCACCACAAGATTTATATGATGGATATAGATTAACTGTTCAAGGCAATATGGTAGTAAATGGTACATCAAAATCAATTAGTGATATTTCAGCAAAAGATTCAGAAACAGGAAAGTATAAATTTACTGTTAAATATACTGATGCATCTGGAAAAGCGATAGAACTTACTGTAGAAAGTACTAACGAAAAAGAGTTAAAAGACACTAAATCAGCATTAGAAGGAAATTCAAAAGTTAAATTAATAGCTGGAGATGATAGATATGCAACAGCAGTAGCTATAGCAAAACAAACAAAATACACTGACAATGTAGTTATAGTCAATTCAAATAAATTAGTTGATGGGTTAGCAGCTACACCACTAGCTCAATCTAAAAAAGCACCTATACTGTTGGCAGCTGATAATGAAATACCAAAAGTAACTTTAGATTATATAAAAGATATAATTAAGAAAAGCCCATCTGCTAAAATATATATAGTAGGTGGAGAGTCAGCAGTATCAAATACAGCTAAAAAGCAACTAGAATCAATAACTAAAAATGTTGAAAGACTAGCTGGAGATGATAGACATACAACTTCAGTAGCAGTAGCAAAAGCTATGGCTTCTTTTAAAGACGCATTTGTAGTAGGTGAAAAAGGGGAAGCTGATGCTATGAGTATAGCTGCTAAAGCTGCTGAACTTAAGGCTCCTATAATAGTAAATGGTTGGAATGATCTATCAGCAGAAGCCATAAAGTTGATGGATGGAAAAGAGATTGGCATAGTTGGTGGTTCTAACAATGTATCTAGCCAAATTGAAAATCAACTTGTTGATATTGATAAAGATAGAAAAGTTCAAAGAGTTGAAGGAGAAACAAGACACGATACAAATGCTAAAGTCATAGAAACATATTATGATAAATTAGATAAACTATATATAGCAAAAGATGGATATGGAAATAATGGTATGCTAGTAGATGCATTGGCAGCAGGACCTTTAGCAGCAGGTAAAGGTCCAATACTTCTAGCTAAAACTGATATAACAGACTCACAAAGGAATGCTCTTGATAAAAAATTAAATCTTGGTGCAGAAGTAACTCAAATAGGTAATGGAGTTGAATTGACAGTAATACAAAAGATAGCTAAGATACTAGGTTGGTAATAACTTATACTGTGGAGAAGATTCCTTAATAAACAGAGGAATCTTTTTCTATAGTTATGCTATTTATTGTAAATTATAACATTTTATGGAATAGGGAGGATACAGTAGTGGTAGATGCAACTTTATTTTTTTCACCACATCAAGATGATGAAACTTTAAGTATGGGTAGTGCTATAATTGAGCATGTTGAAAAAAGTGATACACATGTAATATTGTGTACAGATGGTAGTAAATCAATAATAAGAAAAGTCTTAGATGATGGAGGGTCATGTTCTTATCATATTAAAGATGTGCATAAGTATTCTCTATCAGAAAGTACATTTTCAAAAGAGAGAGATGAAGAATTTAAAGACAGTTGTGAAGCAATGGGTGTAAAAGAAAGTAATATACATATAGAAGATAATAGAGCTCATGATGGTGAGCTAAATAAAGAAAAAGCAAGGGAAATAATCCTTAAGTATTTAAAAGAATATCCAGATGCAAAGGTGAAGACCGTTACTCCATTTAAAGCTAGTGGTATACATGAAGACCATAGAGCATTAGGTGAAGCAGCTTTAGAATTATATAAAGAAGGAAAAATAAAAGACTTAAGATTTTATGTAGAACCATATGACTATAAAGATTTTAAAAAAGTCAATCCAAATGTAGAGGTATGGGAGGTATTACCTAGTCAAGAGGAGAAGTTATTAAGTGCAATGAATGCATATAAGAAATGGAATCCTGAAAGTGGGCATTATGCTATAGGATATCATTCAGTAAAATCTCATTTTGATGAACTAGCTATAAATAAAATACAGTATATACATGCTCCATAAAATATTATAAAAGAATTAGGAGGTAAGAATTAATGAAAATATCAAAAAAGATAGTGTCTTTATTAACGATAACATTTTTGTCTGTTACATTATATGGAGGTACATCTAATGCATCTACAAAAGATACATTAACAGGTTCTGGAAGATGGGAAACTGCAATAAAAATAAGTCAAGCTGGATGGACGAAATCTGATACTGCTGTGTTAGTAAATGATAATTCAATAGCAGATGCTTTATCAGCTACTCCATTTGCAAAAGCAAAAGATGCACCAATATTATTAACTCAAAGTAATAAATTAGATAATAGAACAAAAACAGAATTAAAAAGACTTGGTGTAAAAAATGTGTATTTGATAGGTGGTTCAATTGCATTAAGTTCAAATATTGAAAAGCAGTTAAATGCGGAAAACATAAATTTTGAAAGAATATCTGGAAATAGTAGATATGATACTTCTTTAAAACTAGCTGAAAAACTAAATAAGGAAAAATCTATATCTAAAATAGTTGTAGTAAATGGGGAAAAAGGGCTTGCTGATGCAGTAAGTGTTGGAGCTATAGCTGCTCAAGAAAATATGCCAATAATACTTTCTGACACAAATAATGGAACTGAAGTAGCTGACAATTTTATAGATAGTAAAGATATAGAAAAGTCATATGTAATAGGTGGTACATACTCTATCTCTAGTTCTGTAGAAAGAAATCTACCAAATGCAACAAGAATAGCAGGTAGTAGTAGAAGTGAGACAAATGCAAAGATTATAGAAGAATTTTATAAAGATACTGATATAAAAAACATTTATGTGACAAAAGATGGTACAAAGAATAAGAATGATTTAATAGATTCTTTAGCGGTAGGTGTGTTAGCAGCTAAAAATAGTTCTCCAATATTATTGGCAGGAAATAAGTTGGATATTGCTCAAAAAGATGTGCTAAATACTAAAGTTATAGATAAGGTTACTCAAATTGGTGGTCTAGGGAATGAAAATGTTGTAGAAGATATACTTTATATACAAGAAGAGACTAAGTATACTGTTGAAACTATTGATGAACTTAATGTCGCTATAAAAAAAGCTGATACAAATGATATCATAAAGTTTAAACCTAAAAAGGGCAAAGATATTACAGAGTCTTTTACAATAGATACAAATAAATCTATAAGTGTTGAACTTGAAGGAATTTATACTCAAACAATAACAATAAATATGCCAAATGGAGATATAACTAATTTTGGTGAGGTTAATGGGACTATAAAGATACTTAATATTGGCAATAGTACATTGATTAATGAAGGGGAAATAAATTATGTTGATGTATACGATAATGATGGATGTAAAATTGAAAATAAAAGTTCAGGTAATATATGGCTTATAAATGTATATAAAGGATCAGAAGATATATATATAGAAAATAGAGGGAAAATAGTTGAAATTTCTAATAGTAGTTTAAGTTTAAGCATAAAAAATTCAGGTAAGATTGAAACCGTTAGTGGAAATAAAGAACCATCAATAAGTGGCAAAAAACCAGATATTAATGATACAGTGAAGGATGATGATAAAAAAGCAAATGGAATATATCCAAAAGTAGAACCATGCACTGTACCTGAAAAAGGTTATATAAAAGTTGAAATTTCTACTGAACCTAGAAATTCTGATTATGAAGTGTATTATAGAGTTATTGATTCTGAGCCTTCACCCAAACATATTGGAGATAGAATTGATCCAGACGAATGGAATATTGTCCCTATGTCAGATCGTGCATTTATAATTAAAGCTGAAAATGGATCATATATAGAAGCTGTTGAAATAAATACTTCAACAGATAAGGTTTATAAGTGGGGAGTATCTAATGCTACAAATGATGGTTTTAATATAGAGTAATTTAAAAGCAAATTAAATATTATTATAATAAATAATTACAGGGAGATATGTTATTAGTTTTTTATTGATGTATATATAAATATCTAATAGTGGTAGATGTTTATATACAATATTGTTTATGATGGCTGTAATAGATTTTTGTAAAAGGAAAGCTATAAGCAGCCCTTTTGTTACATTTTTCATTAAATCGCTTTCATTTATAGCTAATTATTTTCTGAAAATTATCAATTTACTAAATAAATAATTCAAAACTATAACAACTACATTAGTAAAGACCTTAACTATAATATCATTTACAAAAAGTAAATCAATCATTACATACATAATAACCATTTCAATAATACCAGAAAGCAACCTAAAACTAACAAAAGACAAAAACTCTTTAAATAAAAACCTTATCTCAACTTTCTTACTTTCAAACACAAAAAACTTATTAGTAACATAAGCAAACAAAACAGCAAGTATCCATGCCAAAGCATTTGAAACCATAAAATTAAATGAAATAATTCTAGTAAAAAATAAATATGAAACGATATTTACAAGGGTAGTAAATGCTCCAAAAAATAAATATAATATTGTCTCCTTAGGCTTTTTAAAAATCAAATATAATCCTCCTAAACTAATCAAATATAATTTTTTTAAAGACTACTAACACACTTTAGTATAACACATACATTAACTAATCAACATATTGTAAAATATAATAAAAAATAAAATTATAATATTTTACAGTTAATATGCACCAATAATCCAGATTTTATCAAAATAAAATATGACCTAGATTTAGAAATCTGATATAATAAAAATTAAATACATACAAGGGGGTAAATATGAGAAAGTACAAATCAAAAAAATTGTCAAGCCTACTGGCATTGTTGACAGTTTGCTTTTTAATAGTGTCAACAATACCTGTCTCAGCAGAAAACAATAAAACTCTAGATGGAGTAGAAACTGCAGAGTATTCTGAAAGCTATCTTCAATATCTAGAAGATGTCAAAAATGGAGACACAGCAAAATATAATGGAGTAATACCAGTTCCACATGAAATGGAAGGTACAACACTTCAAAATAAGGGAAGAAGCACTCTTCCATCATCGTACAAAGCAAGTGCAGCATACAATCCAATGAATTTAGGATTGACTACACCAGCAAAAAATCAGGGAGACCTTAATACATGCTGGGCATTTTCTGGTATGTCAACTTTAGAATCATATTTAAAGTTAAAAGGATATGGAACTTATGACCTTTCAGAAGAACATTTTAGATGGTGGTCAACTGGTGGAACACATGGATGGAACTTAACAGATATGACAGGTAGTTCAAATGTAACAGCCATAGGATATTTGACTGCATGGGCAGGGCCTAAATTAGATAAGGATATACCATATAATCTTAAATCTGAAGAGCAAGGTGCAACTAGACCTTCAAATATGGATACTGCACCTACACAGTTTAATGTGACAGATGTTATTCGTCTTGGAAAAGATAAAGAAACTGTAAAAAATGCTATAATGCAATATGGTTCAGTGACATCAGGTTATGCACATTATTCAAATTATTTTAATGATGATGAAACAGCATATAATTGTACAAATAAGAGAGCTCCTTTAAATCACTCTGTAGCAATTGTGGGATGGGATGATAATTATTCAAAAGATAATTTTGCATCTGACGTTAAGCCAGAATCAAATGGAGCATGGTTAGTAAAAAGTAGCTGGGGAGAATTCAATTCTATGAAAGGATTTTTCTGGATTTCTTATGAAGATAAGACATTACTAACAGATACAGATAACTATGCAATGAAATCAGTATCAAAACCAGATAGTGACAAAAAAATGTACCAACTTGAATACGCTGGTCTAAGTAAAATAATGTCAAATAAGATAACAGCAGCAAATGTATTTGATTTTAGTAGAGATTCTGAAAAACTTGACTCAGTTATGTTTGAAACAGACTCTGTAGGAGCAAAATATGAAGTATACTATGCACCAGTAGTAAATGGAGTTCCTCAAAATAACTCAATGACAAAACTTGCAAATGGAACAGTATCATACTCTGGATACATAAATGTAGCTACTAACTCTTATAACCTACCAAAAGGAAAAGGAGCTATAGTAGTAGTTATAGACAACACAGCAAATCCTAACAAAGAAAAGTCTACTTTAGCATATGAGACTAATATAGATGCATATTATTTATATGAAGCTAAAGCAAACTTAGGTGAAAGTTACATACTTCAAAATAATAAATTTGAAGATATAAATACATACAGTGAGTTCTCTCCTTGTAACTTTGTTATAAAAGCTATAACAAAAACATCTTCTGGACAAGCTACTTCAGGAGAATCTTTAACTGGAGCAGATAGATATGAAACAGCAGTTAAAGTTAGTAAAAAAGGATGGACTTCTTCACAAAATGCAGTGCTAGTAAATGGAAATGCAATAGTGGATGCTTTAACAGCTACACCATTTACAGCAGCAATTGATTCTCCAATCCTTTTAACAGGAAAAGATAACTTAGATTCAAAAACTAAAGCTGAATTACAAAGATTAGGAACTAAAAAAGTTTATCTAATAGGTGGAGAAAACTCTTTAAGCAAGAATATACAAACTCAACTTAGTAGTATGGGTATATCAATAGAGAGAATTAGTGGTAGTGATAGATACAAGACTAGTATATCACTAGCTCAAAAGCTAAATAGTATAAAATCAGTTTCACAAGTTGCAGTAGCAAATGGTGTCAATGGACTTGCAGATGCAATAAGTGTTGGTGCAGCAGCAGCTGACAACAATATGCCAATAATACTTACTAATGAAAAGAGTGAGTTACAAGGTGCTGATGAGTTTTTAAATTCATCAAAAATAACTAAGTCTTATATAATTGGCGGTACAGCTACTTTATCATCAAACTTAGAAAGCAAGCTTTCAAATCCAACAAGACTTGCAGGAAGTAATAGAAATGAAACTAATGCTAAGATAATAGATAAGTTCTATACTAATTCAGATTTAAAATATGCTTTTGTTGTTAAAGATGGTTCAAAAAGTCAAGGTGACTTAATAGATGGACTAGCAGTAGGAGCATTGGGTGCTAAGACAGATTCTCCAGTTGTTTTGGTTGGAAATAAATTAGATGAAAGTCAAAAGACTGTACTTAAATCTAAGAAGATTGAAACTCCAATTAGAGTTGGCGGAAATGGAAATGAAAGTGCTTTTAATGAATTAAATACTCTTTTAGGAAAATAATAATGTTAGATATTTTGTAATTTAAAAAATATTTAATATAGCTTTAAAGATATATAAAAGAAATAAGCCCTAACCGTTAATATGGTTGGGGCTTATTTCTTGAGAAATTTTCTATAGAGAAAAATGTAATAATTTTAAACTGTAAAATAGTGTAAAGATACTCTATAATATAAGATAGTAAGATTTTAAACGAAATAAGGGGGTAATAAAATGAAAGCACCAAAAACTATTTTAACTATATTGACAATAGCGCTTACTTTGAGTGGGATTTCTATAACTTCATCATATGCACTTACAGAAGAAAAATTAATAGGTGAAGGGAGATATGAAACTGCTGTAAAGATAAGTCAAAAAGCATATAGTTCAAGTAATAATGCTGTATTAGTGAATGATAGTTCTTTAGCTGATGCTCTTTCAGCTACACCATTTGCAAAAGCTAAAGGAGCTCCAATACTTTTAACAGAAAGTAATAAACTGGATGATAGAACTAAAACAGAGCTAAAGCGTTTGGGAGCTAAGGATATTTATTTAATTGGTGGGACTGCTGTGTTAAATAAGGATATAGAGAATCAATTAAAAAATGATGGATTAAATGTGGAAAGAATTAGTGGTAATGATAGATATGAGACTTCATTACTTTTAGCAAATAAACTAAAAGATATTAAAGATGTTAAGGAGATAGCTGTTGTGAATGGGGAAAAAGGGCTAAGTGATGCTGTAAGTGTTGGAGCACCATCTGCTCAAAATAATATGCCTGTAGTTTTATCTAGTCCAAAGAATGGAGTAGAACCATTTGAAAAATTTATAAAAGATGAGAAAGTTATAAAAGCATATGTAGTTGGAGGTACAAATTCTGTTTCAAGAGCTGTAGAAAAGAGCCTCCCTAATGCAGAAAGATTGAGTGGAAAAGATAGAAATGAGACTAATGCTAAGGTTATAGAAAAGTTTTATTCTGATGTAGATTTAAATAATCTATATGTAACCAAAGATGGAAGTAAAAATGAAAATCAACTTATTGATTCATTGGCAGTTGGAGTATTGGCAGCAAAAAATGAATCACCTGTTGTTTTGGTCGGTGATAAACTAAATACAAAGCAAAGGGATGTACTTAGTACTAAAAAATTAAGTACTGTAACACAAGTTGGTGGAAATGGAAATGAAGAAGCTTTTAATGAGATTAAGACTTTACAAGATAAGACTATCTTTGAAGCTAAAACTGTTGAAGAATTAACTAATATGATAAATATTGCAAGTCCTAATGACATTATTAACTTTAATCCAAAAGAGGATACTGTAAATGAAGCTTTTAGAATGGTAACAAATAAACCAATAACTGTGAATATAAAAGGGGATTGTTCAAAGACTATCACTGTTGATATGCCTAATGGTGAGGTAAATAACTATGCTACTCTAGTAAATGTTATAGTTAGAAATATTGGTGAAGGTGGATTTAATAATCATGATACAATAACTATATTGTCAGTTCGTGACAAAAATGGTAGAGTTATAGAAAATACTAGAAATTCAGATATAGATACGTTGATGATATTAGCATCTGCTAATGATACAAAATTGATTAATGATGGATATATAGGAAAACTTATAGATAATTCATCCAATAGTGATATAACTAATCATGGTACTATAGACAAAAAAGTAAATCAGGTTGAGGATTTAGAAGCTAAGGTTGATTCTATTGAAAAAGCTATAGATTCTATAAGCCAGAAAGTTAATAAAATACAAGACATACTAGATAAACTTGGATTTCTAAAGAAATTTCTTAACTAAAAAGATGTATATTTAAGAGAACTATATTTTAGACTTATGTATGAAGATATATAGTTAGATAGAATCATAGCTAAAGCTAAATATAAAGTTAAATCTTGGGGGAGGTAATATGGAGAGTGGATTTGAAGGTAAATTAAATACAAAAACTATAAAAGGCAGAGTTAAATCAATAGATATAATAAGAGGGCTATCAATAGCTCTCATGATAGTTTGCAATAATCCTGGGACTTGGATGAGAATGTATCCACAACTAAGACATGCTATATGGCATGGTGTAACACTTGCAGATTTTGCATTCCCTTTCTTTGTTATATCTTTAGGTGTTACAATTCCAATATCAATAAACAGTAAACTAAAGAATAATAAGTCTACAATACGAATAATACTAAGTATATTTAAGAGAAGTATTTTACTAATGTTGTTTGGATTTTTCTTAAATTACCTAGGAAATCATGACTTAAGTACTGTGAGAATACTTGGAGTGCTTCAACGTATGGGGCTAGTGTGTCTTGTAACTAGTTTAGTGTATTTACTACTAAAAAAGCTAAATGTAGGAAGCACTGCAACTATAATTACTTTCTTGTGTATATCTGCATTTATTATAGTGGGGTATTACATAGTTGCAAAACCTTATGGATTTGAATTAGAAGGTTCTCTTGCACAATTAGTGGATTTCCATTTTTTTAAAGGACATTTGTACAAGCCAGAGTTTGAACCAGACGGATTTTTAACAAGTATAGTAGCTATTTCCTCAGGAATGTTGGGCTGTACTATGGGATGTGTACTTCTAAAAGAAAATATAGGAGAGTATAAAAAATTCTTTAAAATATTAATTATGAGTATCATTTTACTTACATGTGCTTTTGCTTTTAATCAATATTTTCCATTTAATAAGAGATTATGGTCAAGCTCATTTGTACTTTTAATGGCTGGAAGTTATGGTATTTTATTGGCAATATTTTACTTTATATGTGACATCAAAAATAAAAGCAAAATATTTACTCCAATAATAGCACTTGGAAGTAGCCCTATTTTTACATATATGTGTCTTGAGATATTGAGTCATGTGTTTTGGAATTTACCAAAACTTACTGATAAAGTAGATTATCCCACTACCTTGGTGGAATGGACTACATATGAACTTATAACACCTTGGGCAGGTACAACGTGGGATTCTCTTGTATTTTCTCTCTTGTATGTATTGTTTTGGGTTATAATAATGTCGTTTATGTATAAAAAGAAAATATTTATTAAAATTTAATGTAGTATTTTGTTTAAAAAAATATTTCTTTAATTTGTTCAAATATGCAGAAATTCTCAGGAATAATCCGGTTTTTCCCTAGCGAAAATTAAAAAAACATGCCATAAAAGATTACAAAAAGATTACAATTTGTAATCTTTTGTGCTATAATGAAAAAAGATTTACATAATATTGAATTTATGTAATATAAAACAAGTTCAAGAAGAATTAAATAAGATTTAAAGATCTAAAAATCTAGGGGGGATACAATGAGAAAAAGAACAAAATTATTAGCAACAGGAATGTTGTCTATAGCAATGGTGGCACCAAACGTGGCTTTAGCAGCAGAAAATACTACTGCAAATACAGAATCTAATTCAGATATTAATATAAATTTACAAAGAAAAAGTGTAGTGTTAGGAAGTAAATCGAATGCAAGTGTAAAATTTAAGGAAAAATTAAACGCTGATTCAATAACATTAAATTTTATGTGTTATGATATGCCACTTGAAGCTACTTTAAATTACAATGAAAAGACAGATGCATATGAAGGTGTAATAAATTACAATAAAGACCCAGAATATTTAAATGTATGGGAACTTCAAAGCATAAAAGTAAATGGTAAAGATGAACAGAAAGTTTTAAACAAAGAAGACTTAGAATCTATGGGATTAAATCTTAAAGATTATGATGTTACACAAGAATTTATAATAAGTGATGCTAACTCGACAAAAGCAGTAAATGAATATATGAGAAAAACTTCTGCACCAGTAAAAAAACTTGCAGGAGCTACTAGATTTGAGACAGCTGTTGAGATAAGTAAACAAGGATGGAAAGATGGAGCTAGTAAGGTTGTAATAGTTAATGGAGAACTAGCAGCAGATGGAATAACAGCTACTCCACTTGCTTCTACATATGATGCACCAATATTACTTGCAAACAAAGATGATATACCAGAAAGCACAAAGGCAGAATTAAAACGTCTAAATCCAAGTGATGTAATAATCATAGGTGATGATGGTTCAGTTTCACAGAAGGCAGTATCTCAAATTAAATCTGCTGTAGATGTAAATGTAACTCGTATTGGTGGAGTTGATAGACATGAAACATCTTTACTTATAGCAAAAGAAATCGATAAGTATCATGATGTTAATAAGATATATATAGCAAATGGATATGCTGGTGAGTATGATGCTCTTAATATTTCATCAAAAGCAGGTGAAGACCAACAACCTATAATATTAGCTAATAAAGATTCTGTACCAGAAAGTACATATAATTGGTTATCTTCACAAGGTTTAGAAGAAGCTTACTACATAGGTGGAGACCAAAGTTTATCATCAAAAATTATAGACCAAATATCTAAGATAGCAAAAAATGCAACTTCAAAAAACAGAGTGTCTGGAGCTGATAGACATGAAACTAATGCAAAGGTAATTAAGACTTTCTATCCAGATAAAGAGTTGAGTGCAATGTTAGTTGCAAAATCTGACATAATAGTTGACTCAATAACAGCAGGACCTTTAGCAGCTAAGTTGAAATCTCCAATACTTATAACTCCAAAAACTTACGTTTCTGCATATCATAGTACAAACTTATCAGAAAAAACAGCAGGAACAGTATATCAAATTGGTGATGGAATGAAAGAGAGTGTTATAAGCTCTATAGCATCTAGTTTATCAAAACACAATGCACCAACAGAACCAGATAATTCTGGTTCAGCAGCAGGAAAGACTGTAGTGATAGACCCAGGTCATGGGGGTTCTGATTCAGGTGCAACTAGTGGACTAAATGGTGGAGCTCAAGAAAAGAAATATACTCTTAATACAGCTTTAGCAACTACTGAATACTTACGTTCAAAAGGTATAAATGTTGTTATGACAAGAGATACAGATAAAACGATGGCTTTAGGAGAAAGAACAACATTATCAAATACTATAAAGCCAGATTTATTTACAAGTATACATTACAATGCATCTAATGGAGCAGGTAATGGTGTGGAAATTTTTTACAAAGTAAAAGATAAAAATGGTGGAACAACTAAGACTGCTGCATCAAATATCTTAAAAAGAATATTAGAGAAATTTAATATGAAAAATAGAGGAATCAAGACAAGAACACTTGCAAATGGAAATGATTACCTATATGTATTAAGAAACAATAAATATCCTGCAATACTTGTAGAGTGTGCATTTATAGACAATAAGAGCGATATGGATAAATTAAATACAGCAGAAAAAGTAAAAACAATGGGAACTCAAATTGGAATAGGAATAGAAGATACAGTAAAATAAAATAAAAAATATTAAAGCAAAATATATCATCTCCTGTTATAATATAAAATATAGCAAGAGATGATATATTTTTGCAAAGAATCAAATTATTTACAATGACGTTTATTGTATTGATAAACTGCTCATTATTGAGTATAATATAGAAATAAGTCAAAAATAAGATAGAAATACGTTGAAATTAAGAATTTAAAAATTTTTTATTCCAATATGGAGGTAACTATGTCTGGATATACTAATGATGAATGTGAAATACCTAAAGTTACAAGCTATCCAGGGGCAGATAAAGAAATTGCAAGTGAGATTGACTATAGCATAGTAAAAGGCACAGTGTTGTTTGACTTGTACCAAAGAGTTATGGATTTAGTTTTATCGATATTAGGGCTTGTAGTAGGTTTACCTTTAATAGCAATATTTGGAATTCTTATTAAAATAGAGGACAAAGGACCAATAACTTATAAGCAAGAAAGACTAGGAAAATGCGGGAGAAGATTCTATATATATAAATTGAGATCTATGAGAACAGACGCAGAAAAATTTGGCGCACAATGGGCTGAAAAAGATGATCCTAGAATAACTAAGGTTGGAAAGTTTATTAGGAAAACTAGAATTGATGAGATTCCACAGCTGTTTAATATATTAAAGGGGGACATGGGTTTAATAGGCCCTAGACCAGAGAGACCAAACTTTACTGTTCAATTTAATGAGGAAATACCTGGATTTATCAACAGGCTTGCTATAAAACCTGGACTTACAGGTTGGGCACAAGTAAATGGTGGATACGAAATCACTCCTGAAGAAAAACTTAAAGAAGATATTTACTATATAAAAAATAGGAGTATATTACTTGACTTTAAGATACTCTTTAAAACTGTTAAAGTAGTATTGACAGGAGACGGAGCTAGATAATTTTAAAATATTAGATTACTAATCAATGAAAAAGCTCTTTAAAAAGAGCTTTTTTATTGTCAAAAAATACAAAAAAGAAAAGGAATGAGAACTTATGATTAAAAAATTTTCTACTATATTATCGTTAGTTTTGCTAATCTCTATTTCTAGTACGATAGGAGTATTTGCAGATGCAAATCCTAAAAAAGAGTTGATAGAAGGTAGTATACCAGAGATTTCAACAGAATTAAATAAAAGAGCATTTAAGAATTCTAAAGAAGTAATTCTTGTAAATGAAGAGTCAATTGTAGACAGTATAAGTGCAACACCTTTAGCATATGCAAAAAATGCTCCAATAGTTGTAACTAAGAGTAAAAATCTTGGTAGAGTAACAAGAAATTATCTAAAAGAACTAGGTCCAGAGAAGGTTACGATAATAGGTGGTTTAAAGGCAGTATCTAAAGATGCTGAACGTAATATAGAAAAAATGGGAATGAAAGTAGAAAGAATAAGAGGAAAAGACAGATATGATACATCTTTAAAGATAGCTAGAGAAATGTACAGAACAGTAGGATTCGATAAAGCATTTTTACTTAGCTCAACTACAGGATTAGAAAATGCCATATCTGTGTATTCTTATGCAGCTAAAAGTGGAATGCCAATAATATGGGCTCAAGATGAAGGTTTTGAAGAACAAATTGATTTCTTAAAAGGTAAAAACCTTGAAAAAATATATGCCTTAGGTGATTCAAAAGAGTTTATTGCAGATATTGATTCTAGCTTAAAGAATATAGAAGGTATAAAGCAAATAAATAAGTCAGCGACAAATATCGATTTAATAAAGAAGTTTTATGATGTAAAAGATATAAATAAAATCTATACTGCTAGATTAGACTTTGGAAGTAGAGCTGATGTAAACGAATATATTTCTTTGGGAGTAGTATCGGCTAAAGAAAATATGCCAATACTGATTTGTAGTGATAATTTAAGTCGTGCACAAGATAAATTCTTGAAAGATAACAACATAAGTGATGTAATTGAAGTTGGGTATACAGTAGGTAATTATAGTTTACTTAAGAGTATATTTAATCTAACATTCTTATCTTGTATAATATTAATACTATTATTACTATTGATTACATTTAGGGCACTTAGATATGAGTCAATATAGTATTTAATTTATAAGGAAGCTTTTCATAGGTTAAATTTACTTAATTAGAATAATGTTTATAAGCAGTTTTAAAAGTTCTACTTTTAGAGTTTAAATTAGATAAGGAGAAATAAAATGTCAAAAACAGCTAAAGCAGCATTGTGGATTATGGCCGCCACTATGTTTTCAAAAGTATTAGGTTTCCTTAGAGAACTTGTACTTGCAAATTTCTATGGAACAGGTATGTATGCAGATGTATTTGTATTAACACTAAATATACCTGGTTTAATCATAGCAGTCATAGGTTCTGCAATTGCTACAACTTATATACCTATGTACTTTGAGACGAAGAAAAGACTCGGAGATGAAGGTGCCTTAAAATTTACTAATAATGTTTTAAATATATGCTATATAATGGCTATAATAATAGCTATTTTTGGGCTTTTATTTACAGAGCAATTTGTTACAGTATTTGCAGCAGGATTTAGAAGTGACCCTGCTAAGTTTCAAGCAGCAATATTATTTACTAAAATAATGATTTCAGGAGTTTTGTTCTTGAGTGGAAGTAAAATATTTAGTTCATTTTTACAGGTGAATGACAGTTTTGTAATTCCTGGACTTATAGGAATTCCATATAATATCATAATAATAGTAGCAATAGCACTAAGTGCAGGAAAAAATATATGGATACTACCAGCAGGAGCACTGGTTGCTATGGCAAGTCAGCTATTGTTTCAACTTCCATTTGCATTTAAGAAGTCCTACAAGTATAAACCATATATAAATTTAAAGGATGAGTCCATAAAAGAACTAGTGAATCTAGTCCTGCCTATGTTAATAGGTGTAGCTGTTGGACAGTTAAATATATTTGTTGACAGGTTATTGGCAACTACTTTAGGGGATGGGAAGTTGTCCGCTCTTAACTATGCAAATAGACTGAATGAGTTTGTTATGGCATTATTTGTTACATCTATAATAACCGTTATATATCCTAAGCTGGCAAAAATGTCAGGTAAAGATAATAAAGA
Source organism: Clostridioides sp. ZZV14-6009 (assembly GCF_020658095.1). Taxonomy (NCBI): domain Bacteria; kingdom Bacillati; phylum Bacillota; class Clostridia; order Peptostreptococcales; family Peptostreptococcaceae; genus Clostridioides; species Clostridioides sp. ZZV14-6009. The sequence goes on along the minus strand of NZ_JAGWDG010000003.1, from coordinate 83,028 downwards.
AGGATTTATAAGTACTATTGTAAAATCATCAAATTGTATTATATTGGTGGTGCTTCCGATATCTATAGGAGCTATTATATTGGCAGAACCTCTTGTTAGAATATTATTCCAAAGAGGTAAGTTTGACGCCTTATCAACAGACCTTACATCTATAGCTCTTAGATTATATTCGCTAGGATTATTGGCTTGTGGGGTAAGAGATGTCTTATATAGAGCCTTCTATTCTCTTTCAGATACAAAAACACCAATGATAAATGGAAGTATAGCCTTAATAATAAATATAGTTCTTAATTTAATATTGATAAGACCACTTGGTCATGCAGGTATTGCTATATCAACTAGTACATCTAATATAATTACAGTTATATTATTGTTTATATCTCTTAAAAAGAAAAATGGATATTTTGGAGGAGATAAAATCATAAAGACTGGCCTTAAAAGTTTGGTAGCATCAGGTGTGATGGCAGTAGTCACTTTATTGATATATAACAATCTATATGCATTTATAGGTGCAGGAACAATTAAAGAAATTATATCAGTTGGAGCTGGAGTATTAGGTGGGGCTTCTGTATATACAATATTGATAGTTTTATTTAAGGTAGAAGAAATGGATTTAGCTTTTGAGTTTTTGAGAAAAGGAAAACAAAAACTACTTAAAAGATAGACATTTATCTTAAAAAATTAAAATAGAGTCAGAAAGGATGAAAATATGGATTATAAAAACAATTATGAGATGTGGTTAAATTCTCCTTATTTTGATGAACAAACCAAAGAAGAGCTATTAAATATAAAGGATGATGAAAAAGAAATACAAGATAGATTCTATAAAAATTTAGAATTTGGGACAGGTGGTCTAAGGGGTATAATAGGAGCGGGAACTAATAGAATAAATATTTATACTGTTAGACGTGCAACACTTGGAATTTTAAATTATATTATGAAGACACAAGGTGAAGAAGGAAAGCAAAAAGGAATTATTATAGCACATGATAGTAGATACATGTCAAGAGAGTTTTGTATAGAAGTAGCTAAAACTTTAAGTGCATATGGTGTAAAGGCTTATATTTTTGAAGAATTAAAACCTACACCAGAACTTTCTTTTGCTGTTAGATATTTAAAGTGTGCTATGGGAATAGTAATAACAGCAAGCCATAATCCTAAAGAGTACAATGGATATAAGGTATATGACTCAGATGGTGGTCAAATCTGTATAGATATGGCAAATGATATAATTGCAGAAGTTAATAAGATTGATGATTACAGTATTATTAAAAGTGCAGATTTTGAAGAAGCTTTATCTAAAAATTTAATAACTATATTAGATAATGAAGTAGATGATGAGTTTATAAAGGCTGTTAAGAAGCAAGTTTTAAGACAAAATACAATAGATGAATATGGAAAAAAATTAAAAATAATATATACACCTATTCATGGAACTGGAAATAAACCAGTAAGAAGAGTCTTAAATGAATGTGGCTTTGAAAATGTAATGGTGGTTAAGGAGCAAGAATTGCCAGATTCTAATTTTTCAACAGTTAAGTATCCTAATCCTGAAGAAAAGTCAGTATTTAATATAGCTATTGAAATGGCAAAGAGTAATGGTACTGATTTGATAATAGGAACAGACCCTGATTGTGACAGAGTAGGTGTTGTTGTAAAAGATTCTAGTGGTGAGTATGTAGTATTAAATGGAAACCAAGTTGGCTCACTTTTAGTTAGATATATATTAGAGAGTTTAGTTGAAGAAAATAAACTTCCTAAAAACAATCCTACAATAATAAAAACTATAGTTACATCAGAACTAGGTGCAAAAATAGCAAAGGCTTATAATGTAGATTGTTTAAATACTTTAACAGGATTCAAATTTATTGGAGAAAAAATAAAAGCGTTTGAAGAAAGTAATGATAGAAGCTTTATAATGGGATATGAGGAAAGCTATGGTTACTTAATTGGAACTCATGCTAGAGACAAAGATGGTGTTGTATCTTCACTTATGATATGTGAAATGGCAGCATATTATTTTTCAAAAGGTATGAATTTGTATGAAGCTTTGATAGATACATATAATAAATTTGGATACTACAAAGAGGACTTAAAGTCAGTTACTTTAAAAGGCATAGATGGAATAAAAAAAATAAAAGAGATGATGCTTTACTTTAGAAGTGTTAAAATAGATAATGTGGCTGATGTAAAAGTAGATAAGATTTTAGATTATAAAGATGGGGTCGATGATTTACCTAAATCAGATGTACTTAAATTTTTACTTGAAGATGGTTCTTGGATAGCTATAAGACCTTCAGGTACAGAACCTAAAATTAAATTTTACTTTGGAGCAAATTCAGACAACCAAGAAGATGTAGAATCTAAGTTGAATAATTTAATATCTTATATATTAAATGTGGTGGATTCTATATAAAGAGCTAAGGGGAGATAAATAATGAAAGCATACAATGTCATAATGGCTGGTGGAGGAGGGACTCGTTTCTGGCCACTTAGTAGACAAGAAGTACCTAAACAGCTTATAAATTTAAGTGGAGAAGATGCTTTAATAAATGAAACTATAAATAGAATAGATTCTCTAGCAAAAAAAGAGGATTTATTTATAGTAACTAATGAGAAGCAATTGGAAGCTTTAAAGGATACAGTAAAAGATAAATGTTTAGATAGCAATATCTTGCCAGAACCATGTGCCAGAAATACGGCAGCAGCTATAGGTTTTGCAGCCTTTAACATAATGAAAAAATATGGTGATGGTGTTATGTGTGTATATCCAGCTGACCATTATATAAAAGATGAAAAAGAATTTAAATCTATTTTAGAAAAAGCTATCTATATAGCAGAAAATAATGATAAACTAGTAACTATTGGGATAACTCCTACATTTCCATCAACAGGATATGGATACATAAATTTCAATAGAGAAAACACAATAGAAAATGTTGCATATGAGGTAGTGGAGTTCGTAGAAAAGCCAAACTATGAAATTGCTAAAGAATATGTAAACTCTAAAAAATATGTATGGAATAGTGGAATGTTCGTATGGAAAGTATCTAAGATATTGGAAGATTTTAAGAGATACTTACCAAAAGTATATGAAAAATTAGAGGAAATCAGTAATTACTTAGGAACAGAAGATGAAATAGGAAAAATAAAAGAAATATATCCAACAATACAATCAATTTCTATAGATTATGGTATTATGGAAAGAAGTAATGATGTTATAGTAGTTCCTGGTGATTTTGGGTGGAATGACGTTGGTTCTTGGGACTCTCTAGGTGCAATATATCCAACTGATGATGAAGGTAACATCAAAAGAGGTGAAAATATTACTATAGATACTAAAAACTCAATTATATATTCAGATGACAAATTAATATCGACAATAGGTATTAGTGATTTAATAGTAGTATCTACAAATGATGCAGTTATGGTTTGTAGAAAAGATAAAGCTCAAGATGTCAAAAAGATAGTAGAGCAATTAAAAGAAGAAGATAGACAAGAATATATGTAGGAGGTGTTAATTTGATTCCTAAAAAAATACATTATGTATGGTTTGGTGGACCAAAAGGAAATATAGAAAATATATGTATAAATTCCTGGAAAGAGAAACTTCCAGAATATGAGATAGTAGAGTGGAATGAAAAAAACTTTGATATAGAGAAAGAAATAAAAGGAAATAAGTTTTTGGAAGAATGTTATAAAAGAAAGCTTTGGGCATTCATATCAGATTATACAAGAATAAGAGTACTCTATGAACAAGGTGGAGTTTATATGGATACAGATATGCAAATATTAAAGGATATAACTCCTCTTTTAGAAAATAATAGGCTTATATGTGGATATGAAGATGATGGAGAATACATGAATGCAGCCATAGTAGGTGTAGAAAAAGGACATCCTTTTTTTAAAGACTTATTAGAGTACTATGAAAAAGAAGTCCTGACTTCTTCATTGTTTACAATACCAAAGGTTATGACTTATCTTATGGAAAAAAATTATAAAAAGATTGACCAAAATAACTATGAAGAAGGTATCCGTGTCTATGATAAAGAATATTTTTATCCTTTTGGATTTAAAGAAGACTTTACACCAGAATGTATTACAGAAAATACTTATGGAATACATTGGTGGGGAAAAAGTTGGGCTAAGAAAAGAAATTATTTCTTAGAAAGCAAGCACTTAACAGGTGTAAATAAGATATGGAAGTGTTGTAAAATATTTGCAAGTAATACTTTACGAAGCTAAAAGGGAGAAAGTGAAATGAAGACTTTAAACGATGATAGAAATATTATGATTAAAAAATATCTTTATATATTTGTTTTGTTTATCATATTACTTAGAAAGTATATGATATCATTTATTGACCCAGATATGAGTATAGGGATGATTAAATCAGCGTTATTTTATTCTTCAATAGGAATACTAATGCTACTTTTTTTATTTGATAAGAGAAAAAGTATAACAGAAATGGTGCTAGTTGGAGCCTGTGTATTACTTTATATATTAAATAGAGAAGGGGCTATATTATTAATTGTTTTGCTAGCTGTATCAGCTAAACAAATAGATGATAAATATATAGTTAAAAGTTATTTAATAATATCTGCATGTTTTTTAATAGGAGCTATATTGTTATTTAATTTATTTCCTTCATTAGTATTTAATCAGGAAGTCCACTATAGATATATAGGAAAATTAGATACGCTTGTTACAAGAATGGATTTTGGACTTGGTAATCCAAATGGGGTATTTTATCATATGGTTACTATATATGCAGCATATATATTCTTAAGATATAAAAACTATAATAAATGGGATAGAATAATTTTATTTGGATCTGCATTTTTTGTTTATCAAACTACATATAGTAGAACTGGTTTTTTTACTATATTAGCAGGATTAATATTTGTAGAAATAATAAGGTTGATAGACCTAAAAAAAGTAAAAGGACTACCAATGCTTATAAAGACATCACCGATAATACTTACTTTATCTAGTGTACTTATTGGTATAATGTTTTCTAAAAGTAGTGTACTAAATAGATTATTAGCGAGTAGACCTAAGTTTTGGAATGTATACTTATCTCAAGAGGGAAATTTTATGAAACCTTTTGGAAATTCATATAGCGCTGCTATAAAAGCAACTAATCCATTAGATAGTTCTTATATATATATAATTAGTGTACTAGGAGTAGTTGCTTGCATATTATTTATGTATTTGATGTATAAAGGTATAGAAAGTTTTATAGAAAAAGATAAAAAAGAGTATTTAGTAGCTTTATTTCTATTTTTAATATACTCTTTTGCAGAAAACTTATTATTAGAAGCTTCATTTAGTTTTGCAATAGTATTACTAATAAAAGAAGTAATATTAAACGATAAAAGAGAGGTAGATTTGTGGAAAGTGAAAAGTAGGAGGTAGTAATGTTAATATCATTAATAATGCCAACATTAAATAGATATGATGATATATATTTACTTATGGACAGCCTAGAAAATCAAACTTACAAAAACTTTGAACTTATAGTAGTAGATCAAAACGATAATAGCAAAGTTAAGGAGATAGTTGATAAATACGTTGATAAGTTAGATATAAAGTATATAAAAAGCGATAAGATGGGATTAAGTTATAATAGAAATGTAGGAATAGACAATGCTAAAGGGCAAATTATAGGTTTTCCTGATGATGACTGTGTCTACGAAAATGATACATTAGAAAAAGTTATAAACTTCTTTAATAAAAATAAAGATTATAAAATATACAGTTGTAAAACTATGGATGCAAATAAAATTGATGCATTTAAGAAAATGTATGATGGAACTTGTGATATCACAAGTTCCAACGTTTTAAATACTATAACATCCATAACTTTTTTTGTTGATTATGGAGAGAAAGAATATACAAGATTTGATGAAAAATTAGGTGTTGGTGGAGATTTTGGTGCTGGTGAAGAGATAGATTATGTTTTAAACTTATTGAGTTTAGGATTTAAAGGAAAATATTTTGGGAATGATATAATTTACCATCCTGCAAAAAAACATTCTAAATCTAAAGAAAAGTATCAAAAAGATTATAACTATGGAAGAGGTTTTGGAGCCCTTTGCAAAAAAGAAATAGTCTATAGAAAGAATTATAAGTTTGTAAAGGTTATGGCATCAAAACTTGTAAGAAATATAGGCGGTCTTATATTGAGTTCCAACAGAGATTATCATAGTGCCACTATAAAAGGAAGAATTAATGGATTTAGACAGTATAAGTTATAATGAGGATGGTGTTTATGGACAAGGTTAAATTTTTAATAAATATGCTTTTGGCTTTTTTTATGTATCCATTTAGTAAGCATAAGTTTAATGGTAGAAATATCTGGCTTATAGGTGGACATTCAGGAGATATATACAATGATAATTCCAAGTTCTTTTATGAGTATATGTTGAAAGAGCATAATGATGTAGAAACTTATTGGGTAGTAAATAAAGACAGTAAAGTATTTGATAAAATTCCAGGCAAAAAATTAATAAGAGGAAGTGTAGAAAACTATCTATATTATTACAATTCAAAAGCTATAGTATTTTCACATGCGCCATCAGCAGATATAGCACCTTATAACTTTGCTGTACCTGTTCTTAATTATTTTCATAAAAAGACGATAAAAGTGTTCTTAAATCATGGAACTATAAGTTTTAAAAAGAGAAAACCAATGAATAAAAAGTTCAAAAATATTATAGATAACCTATATAAAAGCTATAATATAGTTACAGCAAGTTCTGAGTTTGAAAGAAATGTCATGGTAAATGATTGGGGAATGTTAGATGACTCAGTTTATATAATTGGAAATGCAAGATATGACAATTTACCAACAAATGAAGTTGCACAAACACGAGATATATTATATACTCCTACATGGAGAGACTGGATAAAATTTAGTTCAGGAAAATTTACAGATACAGATTATTTTAAAAATATAATGAATTTCTTGAATGATGATAAATTAAATAAAATATTAGATGAGAAGGATATAAATGTAAAAATTTATATGCATCATCTTATGCATGAGTTTATAGATGATATAAAAGAAAACATAACTGGTAAACGAATTGTATTTTTAGATAAAGGGGTAACTCTAGCAAATGAAATAAGAAAATCAGCTGTAAACATAACTGATTATTCAAGTGTTGCCATAGACTTTCTATATATGAACAGACCTATTTTATTTTATCAATTTGATTTAGATGAATATATGGAAAAAGTTGATTCGTATATAGATTTAAAAAGTGAAATGTTTGGGTCTTTGGCTTATAATAATGATGAAGCTGTGAATAAACTTATTGATATTATTGAAAATAATTTTGAGGTTATGGATAACCAAAAAAATGAAAGAAATAAGTTTTTCAGATATAATGACAATAAGAACTGCAAGAGGATATATGATTGTGTATTAAGTAAAATTAAATAAATATTTTATAAATGATGAGGAAGGTAATATGAAGAAGAATTTAGTATCTATAATTACTCCCATGTATAATTCTGAAAAATTTATTGAAGCAACCATAAAATCAGTATTAAACCAAACTTATCAAGAATGGGAAATGTTAATTATTGATGATTGCTCAACAGATAATAGTCCTAATATAGTCAAATCTTATATGCAACAGGATAGTAGAATAAAATGCATAAAGACTGAGACTAATAAGGGTGTCTCTAATGCTAGAAATCTAGCATTAAGTAATGCGACAGGACAATTTATAGCTTTTTTAGATAGTGATGACCAGTGGAATAGTAGTAAGTTAGAAAAACAAGTAAACTTTATGTTAGAAAATGACTATGTAATCTCATTTACTTCATATGAACTGATGGACGAAAATGATAAAAAGTTAAATAAAGTAATAAAAGTGCCTCCTAATGTGGATTACAGAAGGTTATTAAAGGGAAATATTTTGGGATGTCTTACTGTTGTAATTGATAAGTCTAAACTGGATTTTGAAATTAAGATGAGTGGTGTAAGACATGAAGATTATGTCTTGTGGTTATCTATATTGAAAAGAGGACATATTGCTCATGGAATAAATGAAGTTTTAGCATTATATAGAAAATCTAGTAACTCCCTTAGTGGTAATAAGATAAAGGCTGCTATGTGGACTTGGAATATATATAGAAATATAGAAAAAATACCTCTATACAAAGCTATATACTACTTTATTAATTATGGAATAAATGGAATTAAAAAAAGTTAGATAGAGAGGAAGATTTAATTAATGTATAAATATAAATTTACTGTATTTACTCCAACATACAATAGAGCTCATTTACTTGAAAATTTGTACAATGATTTAAAAGCTCAAACATATGATTTCAACGACTTTGAATGGTTGATTGTCGATGATGGAAGTAGCGACGGTACTAAAGAATTAGTTGAAAAATTTATATCAGAAGATAAATTAAATATAAGATATATATACAAAGAAAATGGAGGAAAACATACTGCAATAAATCTAGGTGTGAAAAATGCAGATGGAGAACTATTTTTCATTGTAGATAGTGATGATGGTTTAATTAAAGATTCTCTTGAAATTGCTAATGATGAATGGAATTCTGTAGAAAATAAAGAAGGATTTAGTGGGGTTGTTGGACTTTGTGTATACCCAAGCGGAGATTTAATAGGCACAGAAATGCCTGAGGATAAAAAAATATGTCACTTTGCAGACCTATATTTTAAATATGGTGTTAAGGGAGATAAAAGCATAGTATTTGTAACTGATGAGCTTATAAAATTTCCTTTTCCAGAAAGAAAAGAAGTGAGATTTTTACCAGAAAGTGTAGTATGGAATGAAATGTCTAAATACTATAAAGTTAAATGTGTAAACAAACCTATGATAATAAGAGATTATTTGGATGATGGTTTGACTAAGAATATATTAAATAAAAATGCATTAAAAGGTAGAGCATTAGAGTTTTTATATTTAATAAATCAAAATACATATCCTTTAGGTAGATATCCATATATGTGGATAAAGAATTACATAAATTTAGCTAGATACTCATTGTTATCTGACAGTCATTATTTTGGCGAAATCAAAAAAATATCTGATAAATTATTGTATTTAGTGTTGTTCCCATTAGGATATTACAAATATATTGGACAAAGAAAGTTAGTATCTAAGTAAACTTGTTGGTATAGTACTGCTAGTTGCTATATAAGGAGAGTAAAAATATGAATGAGCCTTTAGTATCGATAATTACTCCTGTATATAATTCAGAAGAGTTTTTATCAGAGACAATAAAGTCAATCCAAAATCAAACTTATAAAAATTGGCAGCTTTTATTAGTGGATGATTGTTCTAAGGACAATTCAAGTGAAATTATAAAAAGTTTTCAAAAAGAAGATGCTAGAATAAAATATATAAAGCTTGAAAAAAATTCTGGAGCTGCAGTATCTAGGAATGTTGGTATTGAAAATGCGGAAGGGCGATTTATTGCATTTGTAGATAGTGATGATTTATGGGATAGTAAAAAGTTAGAAATTCAGATAGGACATATGTTAAAAGAAAATATCGGGTTTTCTTTTACATCTTATAGATATATGAGACAAGATGGAACAAAAACGAGTAAAGTTGCAAGAGCACCTAAAAAGATTGACTATGAAGGATTACTTAAAAATACTATAATAGGGTGTTCTACTGTAGTCATCGATAGGGATGTCATAGGTGAATTTAGTATGCCTTTAGTAAGAAGAGGACAAGATACTGCAACTTGGTTACAATTACTTAAAAAGGAAAAATATGCATATGGAATTCAAGAAGATTTAGTGAATTATAGGCTAGTTGGAAATTCTATATCAAGCAATAAGATAAAAGCATTAAAACGAACTTGGAATACCTATAGAAATGTTGAAAATTTAAGTTTACCAAAAAGCCTATATGTATTTTGTTTCTATGTTTTTAATGCCATTAAAAAAAGAGTATAAGTTTTATATACTTGGAGGTAAAAAAATGAAAATAGCTATAGCTGGGACTGGATATGTAGGGCTAGTAACAGGTGTTTGTCTAGCAGAGGTAGGCAATGAAAATGTAATTTGTGTTGATATAGATGAACATAAAGTTAAATCAATGCAACTTGGGATAGCACCTATATATGAAGAAGGCCTAGAAGAACTTATGGTTAGAAATTATGAAAAAGGAAGAATAGATTATACTACAGATTATAAAAAAGCTTATGAAGATGTAGATATAATACTAATAGCTGTAGGAACTCCAGAAAGAAGTGATGGTTCAGCTAATTTAGATTATATAAAGGCAGTTGCAAAGCAAATAGCTGAAACTGTAACAAAAGATACTTTAGTAGTAATAAAATCTACAGTACCAATTGGAACAAATGAAGAAATAGAAGATTATATAAATAAAAACTTAAAAAATGATGTAAAAGTTGAACTTGCATCTAATCCAGAGTTTTTATCACAAGGTAGTGCAGTAAGAGATACTTTACATGCTTCAAGAATTGTTATAGGAGTGGAAAGTGAGTGGGCAAGAGGAATACTGGAAGAAATTTATAAACCTTTTAATCAACCTATAATAGTAACTAATAGAAATAGTGCTGAAATGATAAAATATGCATCAAATAACTTTTTAGCACTTAAGATATCTTTTATGAATGATATTGCAAATCTTTGTGAGATAGCAGGTGCTAATGTGGAAGATGTCGCTTTAGGAATGAGTTATGATGATAGAATAGGAAGTAAATTCTTAAAAGCAGGTATAGGTTATGGAGGTTCTTGTTTCCCTAAAGATACAAAAGCCCTTCATTGGCTGTCTGAGCATAACGGTTATGAATTAAAAACAGTAAAGGCTGCTATAGAAGTGAATGAAAGTCAAAAACTTAAATTAGTTAGAAAGGCATCTAAACTAGTAGAGAGCTTTCAAGATATGAAAGTTGCTGTTTTAGGATTAACATTTAAGCCAGATACTGATGATATAAGAGAAGCCCCATCTATTCCAAATATAAAATATTTACTTGAAAGAGGAGCAAAAGTTACTGCATTTGACCCAATAGGAGTTGAAAATACTAAGAAAATATTTGGGGATTCTATACTTTATGCTAAATCTATAGATGATACAATAGAAGATGCAGAGATATGTTTTATAATGACAGAGTGGAAAGATGTCTTAAATTATGATATACATAAGTATAAGGAAAAGATGAAAAATCCTTTAGTTCTAGATGGAAGAAATTGTTACAAGCTTGAAGATATGAAAGAACTAGGTATTGAGTATTATTCGATAGGAAGGTAAATATTATGAAGACTGTTTGTTATTTGGCTGATGGGTCAAATCCTCATACTTTAAAATGGTGTAGTTTTTTTAAAAATAAAGGATACAACATTCATGTTATCTCTTTAAATGGAGGTCACATGGAAGGAATTAAAATTTATGACTTTGGTTCTAATGTAGAAGAACTGAAAAATGAAAATATTTCTAAAAAAACAGGATACTTAGGTTCAATAAAACAAATAAAGAAACTAGTAAATGAAATAAAGCCAGATATACTTCATGCACAATATGCAAGTAGTTATGGATTTATAGGTAGTTTACTTGGGTATCATCCATATATTATTTCTGTTTGGGGTACTGATATTTATGATTTCCCAAACAATGGTTTTATACAAAAACAAATTATAAAACATAACTTTAGAAAAGCAGATTATATATTTTCAAATAGTAGAGACATGGCTAAAGAAGCTAATAAATATACAACTAAGCATGTAGATGTAACCTTTTTCGGAGTAGATATGGATAGATTTAAACCTATGGAAGTAGAAAAAGAAGATGCTTTTGTAATAGGAATTATAAAGAGTTTGGAAAAAAAATATGGAATTGAATATTTAGTACAAGCATTTAAGATGTTGAAAGATGAATATAAAGAAAAGAAAATAATTTTAAAAATAGGTGGTTCTGGAAGTCAAATGGATAACTTAGTGAATCTGACTAAGGAATTAGGCGTGGAAGATAATGTTCAATTTTTAGGTAGAATATCTCCAGAGGATGTCAGTAAGACTTTTAATTCTTTTGATGTAACAGTATTTCCTTCTTTGAGAGAGGGTTTTGGTGTAGCTGCAATAGAATCAGAGTCTTGTGAAGTTCCTGTTATTGTTACAAATGTAGGTGGGCATCCAGAATCTGTATTGGAAAATGAAACGGGGCTAATTGTAGAGCCAAAGCAAGCAGAAGAAATAAAAAATGCTATAATAAAACTAATGGAAAATGATGAGCTTAGACTTAATATGGGTAAAAAAGGGCGTAAGTTTGTTAGAGAAAATTATGAAGTTAATTTAAATTTTAATGATATAGAAAAAATATACGACTCTATATTAGATAAATATAAAAAATAAGAATTGAAAAATACAGCAAAAGATAGATGTTGTTGGCTATGCTTAGGTGCGTAGCTTTTGCTGTTTAATGGAGGGCTTCTAGTTATGCGAGAAAGTATAGATTTAGAGAAAGAAAGCTTTTTTAATAAGCTTTTAAAAAAATATAAATTTAGACAACTATCATTATTAATTCTAGATATTTGTAGCGTGCTAGTAGCATTTCGAATGTCTTTGAGTTTGACAGGCAATTTAGATGTATTCAATGTTAATAATGTAATAATTTCAGTTTGTATATATATTGGACTCCATATAGTGTCATTTAGATTGTTTAAGTGTTACAACACATTGTGGAGATATGCAGGAGAAGAAGAAATTATTTCGATTTTTATTGCAACTTTAGCTTATCTAATTCCAGCTTATGTGATAAATAGAATATTGGGACTCGATTATCCTATAATGCTTTATGTATTAAATACGATATTTATTATAATGTTTACAAGTGGAGTGAGAATAGGCTACAGGGCTATAAGAATAGTCATGAATAAGACATACTCTAGAGGGAAGGTTTCTAACATTCTTATAATTGGAGCAGGAGATGCTGGAGAGATGGTTATACAAGAATTAAAGCGAAATCCAGAACTTAAAAAAGTAGCAGTAGCTATAATCGATGATGATAAAAATAAAATCGGAAGAATAATTCATAATGTAAAGATTGTAGGAACAACTTCAAAGATAAATGATATAGTTGAAGAATATAAAGTAGATGAAATAATTTTTTCTATTGCCAACATAGAAAAACACAGAAAAAAAGAAATTATTGATATGTGTAAGAATACTAATTGTAAAATAAAGACAATACCAGGAATTTATGAAATTATAGATGGAAAAGTTGATATAAAACAGATTAGAGAGGTAGAAATAGAAGACTTATTGGGTAGAGAGCCTATAAGAACAAATTTAAAAGAGATAAGTAACTATATTGAAGGAAAAGTAATCCTTGTAACTGGAGGAGGAGGCTCAATTGGTTCAGAGCTTTGCAGACAGATTGCAGGGTTTAATCCTAAAGAGCTTATTATAGTTGATAATTATGAAAATAATGCTTATGCAATACAGCAAGAATTGCTTAGAAAATATAAAAATAAGTTGGATTTAAAAGCAATAATAGCTTCAATAAGAGAAGAAAAAAGAATGGATGAAATATTTAATAAATATAAGCCAGAAGTGGTATTCCATGCAGCAGCTCATAAACATGTTCCTCTTATGGAGTCAAGCCCTGGTGAGGCTATAAAGAATAATATATTTGGAACTTTAAATATAGCAGGTTTATCTTCAAAATATAGAGCTAAGAAGTTTGTCCTCATATCTACAGACAAAGCTGTAAATCCGACAAATATAATGGGAGCTACTAAAAGAGCTGCCGAGATGATTATACAGACAATGAATGATGAAAGTCAGACTGAGTTTGTTGCAGTTAGATTTGGAAATGTACTTGGAAGTAATGGAAGTGTAATTCCCCTTTTTAAGAAGCAGATTGAAGATGGTGGACCAGTAACTGTTACACATCCAGATATTATTAGATATTTTATGACAATACCAGAGGCTGTAGGGCTTGTTATACAGGCTGGAGCTATGGCTAAAGGTGGAGAAGTATTTGTACTTGATATGGGAGAGCCTGTAAAAATATTGGATTTAGCAAAAAATTTAATAAAATTTAGTGGGCTTGAACCAGATGTTGATGTAAAAATTGAATTTTCTGGTCTTAGACCAGGAGAAAAATTGTATGAAGAACTTCTTATGTCAGAAGAAGGTCTGTTAGATACAGAGCATAAAAAGATTTTTATTGGTAGGCCAATAGATGTTGATAGAGAAAAAATAACAAAATACTTAAAACTTTTAAAAGAAATTACAAACAATGAAGAAACTGAAAAAATAGATGGTGTCATGAGAAAATTAGTACCAACTTACATTAAACCAGAAGATGCTAATATCAAAGAAATTGCAACAACTCGAGAGAAGTAGAATATATTTCTAATTTGTAACCAGGGGGAGCAAAAAGAAACAAATAGATACTAAAAAGAAACAAAAGATTACAAAAAGATTACAAAAAGATTACAAAAAAGGTTGCAATTTATTTTGATGTAAGTTAGAATGTTAATTAGGAATTGGAAATGAAGGAACAAAATGTTAAATTTTCGAAAGGATTAGGTATTTGAGATTATGATGAATATTAAAAATAAAAAACATATATTGAAAAAATTTATAGCAATGGTGTTAATAGCAGGAGTTGTTACAGTAGAGGCAGGAGCAATAACAGCTAGTGCAGCAGAGTTATCTAATTCACCTATGAATGCGACAGTAGATCAATGTGATTTCTTAAACATGAGAAGTGGAGCTAGTGCAAATGATGCAATAGTAGGAAAGATAAACACAGGTGACAAAGTTGAAGTTTTAGAACTACATTCAAATGGATGGATAAAAATAAGAACAGTTGACAATGTTACAGGATGGGTAAATGGAGATTATTTAACTATTGAAGGTGGAAATGTAGACGCAAAGGTACAAAATGTTTTAAACTTAGCATTTAAGCAACAAGGTAAACCATATAGATGGGGAGCAACTGGACCAAACTCTTTTGATTGTTCTGGGTTCACTTCGTATGTTTACAAAAATGGAGCAGGAGTTAATTTACCAAGAGTATCAAGATCACAAGCAACAGTAGGAAAGAAAGTATCTAGAGCAGAATTAAAAGCAGGAGATTTAGTTTTCTTTGGTTCAGGTGGTTCAATAAATCATGTTGGGTTGTATATAGGAGATTCTAAATTTATACATTCACCACAAACAGGAGATGTAGTAAAAGTTACTAGTATGGCTCCAGGAACTAATTATGCTAGAAGACTTATAACTGCTACACGTGTTTTACAATAATAATAGATTTAATTTACATAGGATTGAATATTAACATTAAATATAGTTATGTTTAATGTTTTACATAGAAAGTGAAGTATTAATTAATATTAAAATAGTGATGAACGTTATAAAAACAGCAAAGAATATAAATTTCTTTGCTGTTTTTTTTATAATAAATTATTTCATATTATAATTAAATATTAAATATAAATATTAACTATATTATTCAATATTTGACAGATAATATGAACTTTAGATATACTTAGTAAGGAGTATATTGTAGAAAAAAATAAATTTAAGAAATTAAGGGGGATGAAATGAAAAAGACAAGTATATTACTATTATCGTTGGTAATGACACTTACAATGTGTAGTGTAAGTTCATTTGCTGATTCGTCAAATGATAAGGAAATGAGAGCTGCTTGGATATCTACAGTTTATAACTTAGATTGGCCTAAGACTAAAAATAATGAAGCCAAGCAAAAAAAGGAATACACAGACTTATTAGACAAATTAAAAAGTGCAGGAATAAACACAGCAGTGGTTCAAGTAAGACCAAAATCAGATGCTTTATATAAATCAAAGATAAACACATGGTCTGAATATCTTACAGGTACTCAAGGTAAAGACCCTGGATATGACCCATTACCATTTTTAATAGAAGAAGCACATAAAAGAGGAATGGAATTCCATGCATGGTTTAATCCATACAGAATAACTATGGCAGATGAGAGCATAGATAAATTGCCAGCAAACCATCCAGCAAAGAAAAATCCAAGTTGGGTAGTTAAACATGGAAATAAGTATTACTATGACCCAGGTTTACCAGAAGTTAGAAAGTACATAGTTGATAGTATAACAGAGGTAGTTCAAAATTATGATATAGATGGTGTTCATTTTGATGATTATTTCTATCCAGGAGTAAGTTTCAACGATACTGCTACATATCAAAAATATGGACAAGGACAAAACAAAGACAATTGGAGAAGAGAAAATGTAAATACTCTACTTAGAGATGTAAAGGCATCTATAAAGAGTATAAAGCCTGAAGTTGTATTTGGTGTGAGTCCAGCTGGAATATGGAGAAACAAGAGTAGTGACCCAACAGGTTCAGATACATCAGGTAATGAAAGTTATGTAGGTACATATGCAGATACAAGAGCATGGATAAAACAAGGATTAGTTGATTATGTAGTTCCACAACTTTACTGGCCAATTGGTCTTAAAGCCGCAGACTACTCTAAATTAGTTTCATGGTGGGCAAATGAAGTAAAAGGAACAAATGTAGACTTATACATAGGACAAGGTATATATAAACAAGGGCAATCAAGTTATAATGGGCAAAACATAGCAAAAGAAATAGTGAAGCAAGTAACATTAAATAGAAAATATAGTGAAATAAAGGGTAGTATGTATTTTTCAGCTAAAGATATAGCAAATAGTACATCTATACAAAATGATTTAAAGAGCTTGTACTCTGACAGTAATGAACAGCCAGTGACTCCACCATCTAATGTCAAGGTGGAAAAATTAAGAGGTGCTGAAAGATATGATACAGCAGTTGCAATAAGTAAAAAAGGATGGGCTACAAATTCAGATACAGTAGTATTAGTAAATGGATATTCTATAGTCGATGGTATAACATCAACTCCACTTGCTACTGCAAATGATGCACCTATATTATTAGTAAATAAGGGTGATATACCAACATCTACTAAAAATGAAATAAAAAGACTTAATCCAAGTAAAGTTATCTTAATAGGAGGAAATAATTCTATTGGAGATAAAGTTGAAAGTGAGATAAAAGATACATTATCAAATGTATCAATAAACAGAGTGGGTGGCTCAGATAGATATAGCACATCTCTTTTAATAGCAAAAGAATTAGCAAAGACTAATCCAGTAGACAAACTATATATAACAAGTGGTACAGGTGAAGCAGATTCTCTTTCTATAGCTTCAAAAGCAGGAGAAGAAAAACAGCCAATCGTATTAGTATCAAAAGATAATGTAAGTGATGAAATCTATAATTGGGTATCAGATTTAAATGTAAAAGATGCATATTTTATAGGTGGTAATTTAAGTATATCTGATTCAGTAATAAATAAATTAGATAAAGTTATTACAAATGATGTATCTAAAAATAGAATAGCTGGAGAAAATAGAGAAGAAACAAATGGAAAAGTAATACAGAAATTCTATCCAAATGCTGAATATTCATCAATGTTTGTAAGTAAGAGTAATCAGTTAGTAGATGCATTAACATCAGGACCTTTAGCAGCAAAATTAAAATCACCAGTAGTTATGCTTGGAAATAGTGTAACATCTGCTCAGAAAACTGCTCTAGAGCCTAAAAAGACAAGCCTAGTATATGAAGCTGGAGATGGAATAAATCAAACTGCATTAAACAGTTTATTAAACCTAGTTCAATAGTAAGAATTTAATAAAGATACTATATTATAAATGCTATAAAGGCAAATTAAAATAAAAGTATCAAATTGGAAAATGTTAAATTAAAAAGTATTAAATTAAAGTAGAAAGTAAAAAAAGAACTATATACATTTTATAATCAAGCATGGATAATAACTTGAAAATAATTATGTAATATAGTTCTTTTTATATATTTAATCTTATATTCTATAATAATATTTGCGTTAAATGTTTTTTATTGTTATTATTGTTTAAATTCTATATCATTAAATATAAAATCGTGTAATATATCTAAAGTATCTGGGTCAAATCTAAGAACCCAACCAGCTTTTCCATATATACCACCTGTACTATGAATTTCATCATCAATAGGGAATTCAAATTGTTTAATATTTAAGTCGCCCATTTTTAAAACTTGAGCTCCTAGAGAAAGTATTGCATTAGGCTTCATATTAGTTTTAACATATGGAAGAACAGCATCTAATAAACTTGGATATTTAGTAACAGGTAAAGTTTCTGTTTTCTTGATTATAGCTTGTATAATCTCTCTTTGTCTTCCATCTCTTGCAAAGGCAGTATCATTATGTCTGATACGTGCAAAAGATAATGCTTGATATCCATTTAAAGTTTGTACTCCAGATTTCCTAATATATTGTATGCTACCTTTATCATCACTTTTATTCCAACCATAAGTTTCAGGAATAAATTTATTTAATTCACTTATTTCTCCTTTTTCAATTGTAACTTCAACGCCACCAATAGCATCAATTATATACATAAATGATTCGAAATTAACACAAGCATAATTTTGAATATCAACATTAAAGTTCTCTTCAATTGTTTGTATTAACAAATCAGCTTGTCCATAAGCATAGGCATGAGTAAGTTTTTGTTTACCATGACCAGGGATGTCTACATAGCTATCACGAGCCAATGATGTAAGTTTGATATCATTATGTTTGTTATCAATAGTTAATATCATCATAGCATCTGACCTTGAAGAATCTTCATCTGGTCTAGCATCTGTTCCCATAAGTAGTATGTTAGTTATTCCATTTTCATTTTTATGGTCATTATTATTTAATAAATCACTATTTATGCTCGAGTCATGAATAGTAGATAATTTATAATAAAAATATCCATAGACGCTTATAGGGAATATTACTACCAAGAAAGCCAGTAGTATAACAAATTTCTTTAATTTTGACAAAAGTACCCCTTCTTTCTTCTTTTTCCTGTATATTTTTTAATAGCATACACTTAATTATATTAAAGTATTGAGATATATTCAATACTTGTTTCAGTTACAAAAAAAAGACAATGATATAATTTATAAGAAAATTTGTCAATTTATATATAATTAAAAGTATGTGTAGTATATCATGTAAAAAATTAATTAAAATTTTAAAGAAAAATAGGGTTTGTATATTTTTTACAATAAAAATAAGTACACACCTGTCAATTACAAAATAATTTGCTTCTTGAAAGGTATGTACTTACTGTCAAATTCTGTACATGATTTTTTATTACTTTAAATAAATATTTTACTCTTCAACCATAATATCTTCAAATATGAAATCGTGCATTGCATCTAATTCATATTCTTCAAAAGGAATTACATAGCCTGCACTACCAATTTTTCTACCATTTTCAGTAGAAAGAGGGAATTCCATTGATTTTAAGTCTAAGTTTCCAATACTTAAAAGTTTTGTTCCTAGAGAAATTATTTCATTAGGACTCATATTAGTTTTAACATATGGAAGTATAGTATTAACTAGATTAGGATATTTGGTAACTGGTAAATCCTTAACACCATTTATTAAACTTTGTATAACACTTCTTTGTCTTCTATCTCTCTCATCTGTACTATCATTTTTTCTTATACGAGAAAATGCA
Organism: Clostridioides sp. ZZV14-6009; assembly: GCF_020658095.1. NCBI lineage: Bacteria > Bacillati > Bacillota > Clostridia > Peptostreptococcales > Peptostreptococcaceae > Clostridioides > Clostridioides sp. ZZV14-6009. The sequence goes on along the minus strand of NZ_JAGWDG010000003.1, from coordinate 63,441 downwards.
AGTGTTTGATATCCATTTAGTTTTTGCTCGCCTGAACTTCTTATATACTCAAGAGAGCCTTTGTCAGAGTTTTTATTCCATTTGTAAGTTTCAGGTATAAATTTGTTTAATTCTCTTATTTCACTCTTATCAACTGTAACAGTAACCCCTCCTAGAGCATCAACTATATCCATAAAAGAAAAAAAGTCAACTACAGCATAATTCTGTATATCGAGTTGGAAATTTTCTTCTATAGTTTCTATTAATAAATTAGCTTGACCATATACATAAGCATGTGTTAATTTTTGTTCTCTATGTCCTGGTATGTTGACATACGTATCTCTATTTAATGAAGTTAATTTAAGACTTTTATTTTTATTATCAATAGTTAATATCATCATGGCATCAGAACGAGAAACTTCTTCACCTGGTCTTGCATCTGTACCTAATAATAATATATTTGTAATATCTTCTTCATTTTTATAGTCATTACTGCTAAGAGCCTCTGTATTTATACTATCATCTTGGATAGTTTTTAATTTAGTAAAAACATATCCGTATACACTAACAGGAAATGCTATGACTAAAAGGGCTAGAAATATAACGAACTTTTTGAGTCCTGACAATAATATCCCCTACTTTCTAAATTTTTTAATTACACATAGTTAATTATATTAAAAAATTGTTACATAAGCAATAAAAAACACAATAAATTAGCATAAGTTTGTCATAATATAATTATTTTTATAATATTTTATAGAAGGAAGCGTGTAGTTATTATTAATTTTCTTGGAATATAATTATATAAAGATTTAAATTTTTATAAGTTGATGTATATATTGAAAAAAATATTTTCCTGAATGTAGTTATATTATCTTACAAAAGGTGTAAATTGTAATTTAGAATTTTTGGTGTATAATAGGAATTGAAAAATTAAACTGATAAAAATTAATAAAAAATAATTATAAATTATATAATTTGGGGGAGGAAATGTATGATAAAATTAATAGCAACAGACTTAGATGGAACTTTGTTAGATGAAAAGAGCGAAATAAATCCAGAGTTTTATAAAGTATTTAAAAAATTAAGAGAGAGGGGGATAATGTTTTCTGCTGCAAGTGGCAGGCAGTATCAAAATCTTATAAAAAAATTTGAAGATATAAAAGATGATATGATGTTTATCTCAGAAAATGGAACATTAGTAGTATATAAAGGAAAAGAAATATTATCAAATCCTTTGGATAAAGAGTTAGTAAATGAAATCATAGAGGCAACAAGAAGTATAAAAGGGAAAAAAATTGTAATGAGTGGTAAAAAATACGCCTATATAGAGAGCAAAGATGAAGCGTTTATAGAAGAAGTTAGTACTTACTATGCAAAGTTTAAAGTTGTAGATGACTTGACTAAAGTAGAAGGTGATATATTAAAGATAGCCATATTTGACTTCAAAGGTGCAGAACATAACAATAGTATCTACTTTGACAAGTTTTCTGATAGAGCTCAAGTATGTATTTCTGGGGTAGAGTGGCTTGATTTAACTGCAAAAGGTGCAAATAAAGGAAGTGCCATAAAAAAAGTACAAAGAATGTTAGATATAAAATATGAAGAAACTATGGTATTTGGTGACCAATTGAATGATGTAGAAATGATGAAGAGTGCTTATCATAGCTATGCCATGGAGAATGCCAATGAGTATTTGAAAGAAATTGCTAGATTCAGAGCAAAAAGAAATACTGAAAATGGTGTTGTAGATAAGATAAAAGAAGTCATAAAAATTGGATAGCCATCTATGATGGGGGTCTAAATGAAAAAGATTATTTTAAAGGAATTGAAATAAAGAAATATCAATGTAATTTTCATTAAACAATATTATTAAAATGAAAATTACATTGATATTTGGTAGATATTAGATAACTAATATCTATTTTTTTATAATACTTAATATCTTTTCCTCTATTTGAGATGCATTTTCAGCAGAAATCAAATAAACATATTTACCTGCTTTTTCAACGATAGTATTGTTTGCTATTTCAGAATTGCTTTTTTCTCCATGTCCTTCTCCAAAAGGTGCTTGAATCATGTCTTTTTTATAATTTTCTAGAGTTTTATAGATTTTATTTACATCATCAGTTTTTATGACAATGATATCTTCTAGATATAATTTTTCAGAAGAATTGATTACAAAACCTTGTGTAATGTCTTCTTCCACATCATTAAAATAATTAAATTCTTTTGCATCAAAAATTTTTGATTCTTTTATAAGTAAATCAGAAGACTTTAATGCTTTTTCAATTTTTGATGTAGAAACGTTTTTATAATCGCTACTTGAAGAACAACTAACCATTCCAAAGGATAAGATTATTGAAAAAAACAACATTAAAATTTTTTTCATGAGAAACCTCCAAGTTTTTTAACTCTATCTTAATTTAGTTTACTACATAATTATATAAAAATAAATGTATTTAATGTTACAGTTTTGATTAATAATGTAATATTTTGATAATAATACCTATTAAGAGGTGATTAGAAATGAGAGTACCAAAACATGTAGGAATTATACCAGATGGAAATAGAAGATGGGCAAGTCAAAATGGAATGACAAAGGATAGAGGATATGAAAGTGGAATAGATCCTGGACTAGAATCTTATAGATTATGTAGAGATTTAGGTTGTGAAGAAGTAACTTTTTATGGGTTTACAACTGATAATACAAGACGTCCATCAGTTCAGACTAAAGCGTTTACAAAAGCATGTATTGATGCAGCAAATATACTAATAGAAGAAGGTGCAGCCTTACTAGTTGTTGGAAACACAAAATCTCCAATGTTCCCAGAAGAATTATTACCATATACAAATCGAATTCAAGCTAAAGACGGACAGATAAGAGCAAATTTACTGGTAAATTATGGATGGTATTGGGATTTAAATAATATATCAGGGGTAGAAAATGTAAATAAGAATAACATACAGGATTACATACAGTCATTTGATGTGTCAAGACTGGACTTGATAATTAGATGGGGTGGAAGACGTAGATTAAGCGGTTTCCTGCCTGTGCAATCAATTTATGCAGACTTTTATGTTATAGATAATTACTGGCCAGATTTCAAAGGTGATGATATAAAAGATGCCTTTAGTTGGTATGATACACAAGATGTCACTCTAGGCGGATAATTAAGAAATTTCAGTTTTTAGATTGTAGAGTATTTTAAATTATTGAAAAAAAAACTTCTTGGTGGTAAAATAACACTAATAATATGAAAAAATGTAAAAATCTATACCAAGAAGGGTGAAGAAATGTCAAAAAGCAATAATAACAATAATTCAAGAAACAAATCTAAAAATACCAGCCATCTGAACAGAAAAAAAAGAAAAATAAATAAAAAAAAGTTAGTACTACTGATTTGCTTTACAGTGTTATTTTTATTTATTGCATTTAAGGCTACTCAAGGTGTAGTAGCTTTGGTCAAAGGGATGGATAAAAATAATAAAACAAATCAACAACAAAAAGTTGACTCAGAACAATTTGACCTTGGTGATGAAAATGAAAATAAAAACAAAAAATATACTGTATTTATAGATCCAGGTCATGGAGGAAATGATAAAGGAACTCAAAGTAAAACTAGTAACAGATATGAAAAAGACCTCACTTTACAAATTTCAAAGAAATTAGCAAATAAATTAGCTAAGCAAAAAGACATTCAAGTAGTTGTATCTAGAACTGATGATACATATGTATCATTAATGGATAGAGTAAACTTAGCAAAAAATAGCTCTGCGGATGTACTTGTTTCTATACACTTAAATGCAGAAAAAAATGGAAATACAGCAACAGGTATAGAAACATGGTATAGAAATAAAGCTACAGATGGCTCAAAAGAACTTGCACAAACAGTTCAAAGTACAATAGTATCTTATGTTAAAGTAAGGGATAGAGGAATAATTGAAAATAATTTTGAAGTACTTAGAGAATCAAATATGCCAGCTATATTAATAGAGTGTGGTTTTTTAACAACGCCTTCAGAAGAGCAAAAAATAATAAATGAGAAATATCAAGAGCAACTTACAGAGGGAATTGTTCAAGGTATACTTTCATATTTGGATTCTAAGGGAAATAAATAATTTAATTATTATCTAAATGTAAAAATTAAATTAAAAATACAAAGGTGTGAATTATATTAAAAGTATAATTTCATACTAAAAATACTATTTAGATTCAAGAACTATGAAACTACAGACTACTTTATATATGTCTGATTTCATAGTTTTTTTGTCAAAATTAGTTGGTATTTGCAAAAAATAGAGAAATAAAATCGTAGAAATAGAGTTATTTATATGTGATTTTAAGTTAGATTGATTTACTATCAATTGTGCCTTATAATTAATATAGAATATAGAAAAAGTTTGCTCATAAAATAATTTAAAAAATAATATAGGGGAATTTATATGAATAAAAAAAATATAATGAAAATTTGTTGGTTAAATAAAATAGTTTTTATTATAATTGGGATTTTAGGAATAGTTTTACTTACAAGGCATATTGGAATAGACATTAAGAGTCAAATTTTGATTTTATTAATCTTATTTAGCATAAGTATGTTTATTTCATACCTTAAGGTTAAGACATATGAAGATGAAATTAATTTAGATGTCACAAGTAATTCAGATAAACTTATAAACATTACTAAGAATGATAATTTTTTAGAACATATTCAAAGCTATATATTTGCTAATAAGAGAGAAAATTGTGTGTTAGCATGCTTTGATTTATGTAGACTTAAACTTATAAATGATATATATGGTTATAAGCTAGGGGATGAAGTATTAGACAATATCTCAAACAACTTAAAAAATTATTTTGGAAATGAAGCTATTTATGGAAAGTTAAAAAGCGATGTCTTTGTATTAATAATAAAACTTGAAGATAGAGATGAAAAGATTCATAATTTGGTAAACCTTATTAAAAATAAAATTGTGACCTTGAGTCAGATAGATAGTTTTAAAATGAATATAAACATTGAAGCTTCTATTGGTATTTATAAATTTAATAGTAATGAAATTGACATAAAAAAAGCTATAGACAATGCTGATATGGCAAGAATTAAATCAAAAGGATTAAAGCATATAGAATATGTGGAATTTGATGATGCTATGGAAAAAGAAATAAAATCACTTATGAAAATAGAACAAGATTTATTTTTAGCTATTAAAAACAAAGAGTTCATAATTCACTACCAGCCTAAATTTGATTCAAGAACAAATAAAATTATAGGTTCAGAAGCATTAATAAGATGGATTCATCCAACTTTAGGTATGGTTGCTCCAAATAATTTTATACCTATAGCTGAGAAAAGTGGTTTGATAAATAATATTGGTAGATGGGTGATTGAAGAAGTTTTTATTACTATTGATAAGTGGATTTCAGAAGGGATAAATGTTTTACCAGTTTCAATAAATTTATCTAGAGTAGAACTTTATAAGAATGATTTAGTAGATTTTTTTAAGTCAATGTTTGATACATATAATGTTCCTAGAAAACTTGTAGAAATAGAAATAACAGAAACAACAGCTTTAAATGATGTAAAGTTTATTAGTGAGAGACTTTATGAAATTAAATCTTTAGGTATGAATATATCATTGGATGACTTTGGTATAGGTAACTCAAATTTTGTCAATCTTAAGGGGATACCAGTAGATGTTATAAAAATTGATAGGTCACTTATATTAGATATAGTGACTAACTCAAAAACAAAGGTTATGATAAAAGCCATTGTTAATCTTTCGCATGATTTAAATTTAACTGTTATATGTGAAGGTGTAGAGGATATGGAACAAGTTAAAGTTTTAAATGGTATGGGATGTAATTTTATACAAGGTTATGTATTTTCTAAACCAATAGATGAATGTAGTTACAAGGAACTTCTTACTGGAAGAAGTAATATAAGTTTAGAAGAGAGTCTTTTGAAAGAATATATGGCAGTTGAGGAGGTGGAATAATGATTTCAGAAGACGTAGATTATGCAATAAGAATTGTAAGAGCTATATTTAATAATGGAGAAAACAATCCAATAGATGTCAAAACAATATTAAAAAATGAAGATATACCAATATTAACATTATATAAACTACTTAGAAAACTTTGTGCAAATAACTTACTTACTTTTAATAAAGAAGATGGAAAGAAATACATGTTAAATGTATCATTGGATACAATAAGTTTGAGAACGATTGTAGAAATAATAGATGGGAAAATATATATAAATAAATGTACTAGATATGTATCTAATTGTAGTAATTGTTTAAAAGGTTGCAAGGTAAATCAGGAATTACTAGAGATAGAAAAAGAAATCTATAAACTTTTATCAAGAAAATCTATAAGACAGATATTAGAATAATAAATTTTTAGCTTAGCTAATAGTTGGAGGTTTTCAGTTATGGATGATATATCTCAAGATAACTTTCTATTATCTAAAGAGTATGAGAATAGTTTAGATGTAGATACTAAAAAAGCAGGTGGAATATACTATACACCTAAAATCATTGTCGATTATATTGTTAAAAAAACCTTGAGAAATCACGATATAATTAAAAATCCATATCCGAGAATTCTTGACATATCTTGTGGATGTGGAAACTTTCTTTTAGAAGTATATGATATTTTATATGACTTATTTGAAAAAAATATTTATGAATTAAAAAATAAATACGATGAAAATTATTGGAAGATTGATAATATACACAATCATATATTAAACCATTGTATATATGGTGCTGATATTGATGAAAATGCTATAAATATACTAAAAGATAGCTTAAAAAACAAAAAGACAAGAACTGATTTAAAATATGACGATATTAAAATCAACCTATTTTGTTGTGATAGTCTAAAGAAAAACTGGCGATATAAGTTTGATTACATAGTCGGTAATCCTCCGTATATTGGACATAAAAAACTTGAAAAAAAATATAAAAAATTTCTTTTAGAAAAATACAGTGAGGTTTATAAAGATAAAGCTGACTTATATTTTTGTTTTTATAAAAAGATTATAGATATCTTAAAATGTGGAGGAACAGGAAGTGTTATAACTCCAAGGTATTTCTTAGAAAGTTTATCGGGAAAAGATTTGAGAGATTATATTAAGTCAAATGTTAATATTAAAGAAATAGTAGATTTTTTGGGTGCAAATATATTTAAAAACATAGGTGTTTCTAGTTGCATTCTTACTTTTAATAAAAAAAAATTGAATGATACACCTATAGATATATTTAGAATAAAGAATGAAGATGTATCTATAAATAAATTTAAAACACTAGAAGAACTTTTAAACAGTAGTAAATTTGAATATTTTAATATAAATCAAAACTTGCTTTCTGATGAATGGATAATTGTAAATAAGGATAATGAATCTTTTTATAATAAAATACAAGAAAAAGGTAAATATAGCCTAGAAGATATAGCTGTAAGCTTTCAAGGTATAATTACAGGATGTGATAAAGCATTTATTTTAAGTGAAGGGGATTCAAAATTAGATTTTGTAGATGAGAAGCTTTTAAAAGATTGGATAAAAAGCAAAAATATAAACAAGTATGTAGTAGAGAAGAGTGAATATAAGCTAATATACTCAAATGATATAGATGATGAGGTTAAAAACAAGAAAATACTTGATGAAATTATAGGAGTATATAAGACAAAATTAGAAAATAGAAGAGAATGTAAAAGTGGAATAAGAAAGTGGTATGAACTTCAATGGGGTAGAGAAAAGCTTTTTTTCGAAAGAAAAAAGATAATGTATCCATATAAATCCAAAGAAAATAGATTTGCTATAGATTATGATAATAATTTTTCAAGTGCAGATGTATATTCTTTTTTCATAAAAGATGAGTATTTAGATAAATTTTCATATGAATATTTAGTTGGAATTTTAAATTCTAGTGTATATGATAAATACTTTAAAATAACAGCCAAAAAAATGAGTAAAAATATATATGATTATTATCCTAATAAGGTTATGAAGATAAGAATTTTTAGAGATAATAATTATGAAGAAATAGAGGATTTATCAAAACAAATAATATCAATTTTATTAAATGAAAAAATAGATAAAGAAAAAGTAGAAAAATTGCAGATAAAAATAGATAAATTAGTAATAGATTCTTTGGGTATATAAATAAATATGGCTATGAAAAAATACGTTGAATGTTAATAATTTATCTAAATTTATAAAGAAAAAGTTAACCATATAAAAAATATTAAAAATATATACTTTTGAATATTTTTTTGATAAAATAAAAATAAATTTGTGCAATTTTATTTTTCTCCAATAACTAAAAGTAGTTTTTTGAATTAATATTTGCTGAGGAATATAAATCAGGAACGCTTTAAATAGTAGGTGATAATATGAAAGGATTAGTTTTAGAAGGTGGAGGAACAAAAGGAGCTTATCAAATAGGCGCATATAAAGCTTTAAGAGAACTTGGTATAGAATTTCAAGGAGTAACAGGAACATCAATTGGGGCTTTAAATGGAGCATATATAATTCAAAATGATATTGAGGTAATGGAAGATATCTGGCTAAACTATGATTATACTCATTTTATGAATATTGACAAAGAAAGCTATGAGAGATTTAAAAATGTAGATTTCACTACGAAAAATATCAATGCAGTTTTTGAACTTATAAATAAAGCCAGAAAAAATGAAGGTATAGATATAAGCCCATTAAGACACTTAATGGAAACTACATTAAATGAAGATATAATAAGAAAATCAAAAAAAGACTTTGGACTTGTTACGGTTTGGTGGGATAAAAAAATTAATCCTCATCCATTGTATATAGAAGATATGCCACAAGGGAGATTGGTTGACTACTTAATTGCTAGTTCTAGTTTGCCTATTTTCCAAACAAATGTAATGGATGATAAATTGTATTTGGATGGAATGTTTTGTGATAATATGCCAATAGGGCTTTTAGAAGATAAAGGATATGAAGATGTTGTTGTAATTAGGTTAATTGATGATTTTCTTGGAAAAATGAACCTAAACAAACATCAGAATATAAATATAAAAACCATAATACCATCAGAATATTTAGGTGGCTCTCTTAATAAAGATAGAGATAATGTAGAAAAAAATATTCGATTAGGATATTTAGATACTATGAAAGCTTATGAAAGATGCGATGGTATTAAATATTACTTTGATGTAGAATATAAGTACGATGAAGAGTATTGTTTTGATAGATTTAGAAGAATGAGTAATGAAACAATACAATGTATTTGTAACTTATTGAATATAAAAAGAGATGTTTCGCTTAGAACTGTTATGGAAAATGTAATACCAAAGCTTGGTGAGACACTTGGTTTACCCAAAAATTTTTCATATAAAGATTTATTTTACTGTGTATATGAGAAAAAACTTGAAGAAAATAGTATAAATAGGGTAAAATTATATGATTTTAACAAGGTTATAGATGTTGTAAATACAAATATTGATTCTAATAAGAATTTAGCATCAAATTTTGAAATTAGACCTAAAATTAGTATTAAAAAGAACAAAAACACAAAATTATTGACAAATTGTATTATAAAAGACTTAAAAAATCAAAGTTAAATAAAAAACAAAAAAAAATTTGTAATTATACTCGAAAAAAGTGTATATTAGTAGTATAATATTTTTGTAGCACTAGTGGGAACAAAAAAGTACCATAGGACAAAAAAGTACCACTAAGTGCCATTAAAGTAAAAAATAGGAAAACAATTTTAAAAAATATAAAATGTTAGGTTTATAGGAGGATTTAAAAAATGGAAAAAGTAGTTAGTATCAAAAATGCAAGTGGATTACATGCTAGACCAGCAGGAATGTTTGTTAAGAAGGCTGCTGAGTTTAAATCAACAGTAGAAGTTGTAGCAAAAGACAAAACTGTAAATGCAAAATCAATCATGGGAATAATGAGTTTAGGTTTAGCTCAAGGAGAAGAATTAAAATTAGTTGTAAATGGAGAAGATGAAGCAGTAGCTTTAGCAGCAATGGTTGAATTAGTTGAAAGTGGATTTGGAGAGTAGATATAATAGTTTCTAAAAATTTGGCATTTATAATCTAATCATTGCTTAGAGTAAAAGTAACAGAGAAACATTAAAAATATACAGACAAAAGTTTGTAAATATTTAGTTTCTTTGTTACTTTCATGTTTATTTAATCAGAAGATTAAGATTATTGTTAATTGGGTATGAAAATACAAATATTTTAAATGATGAAATAAGTAAGATATTTTTAATTATAAATTTGTAATCAAAATACAGAAGATATTTTTAGGAGGTAGGGTTATGGCTTACAAAGGAATAGGAGCTTCTCCTGGTATTGCTTTAGGGAAAGCGTTAGTAGTTGAGCATAGTGAATTAGTAATTGAGAAAAAATCTATAGATAATGTTGAAGCGGAAGTTGCTAAATTAGAAAATGCAGTTGTAGTTTCTAAAGAAGAATTAATAAAAGTTAAGGAAAAGGCTTCTCAAGAATTAGGAGAAGAAGAAGCAGAAATATTTGAAGCACATTTATTAGTTTTAGAAGACCCAGAATTAATTGGTTCTGCAATTGATAAAATCAAAACTGAAAATGTAAATGCAGAATATGCTTTAAATGAAATAAAAGAAATGTTTGTTAGCATGTTTGAGTCTATGGACAATGAATACATGAAAGAAAGAGCAGCAGACATAAAAGACGTTACAAATAGAATACTTAGACATATATTAGGAATCAAAGTTGTTGATTTATCTGCTTTAAGTGAAGAAGTAGTATTAATAGCACATGATTTAACTCCATCAGATACAGCAACTATGAACAAAAAAATGGTTTTAGGATTTTTAACTGATATAGGTGGAAGAACTTCTCATACAGCTATAATGTCTAGAACTTTAGAAATCGCTGCAATCGTTGGACTAAGTGATATAACTTCAAACGTTAAAGATGGAGATTTTGTAGTTTTCAATGGAGATACTGGTGAAGTAATCGTTAATCCAGATGAAGATACTATAAACAAATATACTGAGTTAAAAGCTAAATATGAAGAAGAAAGAAAAGCATTACAATTATTAAAAGGAAAGCAATCAGTAACTCTTGATGGGAAGCATGTGGAATTAGCTGGTAACATAGGAACTCCTAATGATATAGAAGGTCTAATAAAGAATGATGCTGAAGGTGTTGGTCTTTATAGAACAGAATTTTTATATATGGATAGAGATTCTTTCCCAACTGAGGAAATACAATATGAAGCTTACAAAGCTGTATTAGAAGGAATGGAAGGTAAACCTATAGTTATAAGAACATTAGATATAGGTGGAGATAAAGAGTTAAGTTACTTGACTATGGAACCTGAAATGAATCCATTTTTAGGTTACAGAGCAATAAGACTTTGTTTAGATAGAACAGATATATTTAAGACTCAATTAAGAGCGTTATATAGAGCAAGTGTTCATGGAAGATTGAGAATAATGTTCCCTATGATTTCATCTTTAGAAGAATTATTACAAGCTAAAGAAGTTGTAAAAGAAGTGTTAGCAGAACTTGATTCTGAAGGTATAGCTTATGCTAAAGATGTAGAAATCGGTATGATGATAGAAGTACCATCTGCTGCTGTAATATCTGATGTACTTGCTAAACATGTAGATTTCTTCTCAATAGGAACTAATGATTTAATCCAATATACTTGTGCAGTTGATAGAATGAACCAAAAGATAAGCTATCTTTACAATCAATTTAATCCAGCTGTTTTAAGACTTATAAAGACAGTTATAGATAATGCACATAAAGAAGGTAAGTGGGCAGGTATGTGTGGAGAATCTGCTGGAGACCAAAAAATGATACCAATACTTTTAGGTATGGGATTAGACGAGTTTTCTATGTCTCCAATATCAATACTTCCTGCTAGAAAATTAATAACTTCAGTTAAAGAAGCCGATATGAAAAAATTAGCTGATGAAGTACTTAATATGGGTACTGCTGAAGAAATAAAAAGATATATTGAAACAACTTTTAACATGTAATTTATAAAATATATAATATGTAATTTACAAACTTATATTATATAAAATATCCATGTAGATATGTTATAAATAATATGAATAACTCAATAAGTAAAGAAAAGCCATAGTTTATTTTATACGCTATGGCTTTTTTATTATTATAAATTAAAATTTATAATACCTTAATTATAGTTTGTGTTTTTTGTAGACTTATTTTTTAGGTAATTGCACCTGAATATGTATTAATGTTATGTGGATGTACTCTTGAAATATGGTAATATATATTAAGGGTGAATGGTTTAAAGAGTATATATTTAATGGAGGTATACAATTTGAAAATTACAAAAACAAAACTATTTATCATAATTTTACCTGTCTTAGCTTTTGTAATATTATTTTTAAGTACAGAACGTAGCTTAATAGATAATAAGCAGTACAACAAAATATATTCAGATTTGAAAGATACAAAGAGAATAGAAATTTATCATAAGTTTAATAGAGAGGCTGAAAAAAACTATGAACCAATTGTAGTTACAGATGAAAAATTAATAAATGAGATATTAAGTTTTATGAGTAAGGTAACTGATTTTGAGGATAGAGATATGAGTGGGGTAGCTGTAAAGAATCAAAAGATAAGTTTTTATAATAGCAATAATGAGCAAAAAATTATAAACTACTCATATGATAATCTACATAATTTTGGAGAGATTAAATACAATAATGAGAAATTTAACTTACCATATGATTTTTTCAGGTTAATAAACTCTCTTGATGAATTTAAACCTCAAAATACAAAAGTTCCTAATGATGTGAATGAACTTTTTAAAAAGTATAGTTGGACACCAAGTTTTCTTATATCGTCTCAAAGAAAAACACTTCCCAACAATTTTAAATATTCATCAGAAAATACAACAGAGAAAATATATTGGGCTTATAATATGGAACTGTCTAAAGATATAGGATTAGATTTTTCTAATTTAAATTCAAATGACATTACTGCTGAGATATATAGCTTAATTGAACCATTACCAGACTCATTTGAACCTTTATTAGATGCTAGAGGAATTGTAATAAGACATGATGGAAGGATTGTAGGAGCATACATTGATTCAGGCAGACATGAAGGAAAGGCTATTAGTTTAAAAAGACATACTTTTAAAGAAGTAAAAAAAGAAGATTTAAATGTGTGGATAGTTGATAACTGTATAGATAAAACTAATTCTCTATATAAGGATATATCAAAAATGAGTAATGAAGATTTAATAAGAATGCATCTTAAGGCTATGGAAGAAAATAATACAAATGAGTTGTTAGCAACTATGGATGTAGAAAGTCAGATAAGTACTTTATTTATTAATTTGGATAATCGTAAACTTTTTAATGATACTAGATTTGAAATGAATTTACCAGATTATATTAATAGCGATACAATTGTATATATAGAAAAAATGGATTTAGGAGAAGAAGAAGAAAAAGATAAAAAAAGTTATAATGTAATATTTGCTAATGATGGGGTAGAAAAGGCTGGTGGAAAATTAGGTTTTTCTGACATTAATATTGATGTTATAAATGATGGTGGAGTGTGGAAAGTATCTGGATTTACGAAATAAATTTAAACTTAAAATTATTAATGTTAAAATTTGATATTGTATTGAAAAATAATTAAAAGTATTTAATAATAGAATTAAGGGTAAAATAAATTAAGAACTTAAGATATTGAATATGAATGTATAATTTTAATGTGATATCCAAATAAATCCTAAATTTAATTTGAGTTTTAATATATATGGTCTAAGGTTTGATTATTAAAGATTTAATTGTAAGTTGTTACAGTTGATGATATTGATGTAGAGATTAAAGTTTAGAATAGAAAGTGCACCTTAAATTTTAAAATGTAAATTTAAAAATGTAAGTTAGTACAATCTAAAAATTATAATCACTCAATAGATTTATGGATTTATTTGTTTATTATAAATAAGTGGGAGTAGATTTTTCTACTCCCACTTTGTATATTATTATTTAATTAAAAAGTAGCACATTAAAATTCTAAGATTAGTTGATATTTCCTGCTTTATTAGCAAATAACTCCTTAATAAGATTGTTTCTAGTAGCTAAATCTCCACTAGAATTATTTGTTTTTTTCATAATTACAGAATAACGCTTTTTATTGATAAAAAATATTAAAATCTTATCATCATCAAAGTTGTATTCTTTGTATCTATCAATAGATTTATAACCTAAATTTAAGATGTCCTTATCTTTTATGCTATCTACATCCAAAACATATGATGGGTCAGCCTTTAGTAATATATTAATTAAACATTTTTCTTCACCAGCACAAAATAAATCAACCTTATTTGATATAGACTTAGATTGTTCTGAAGTTATTTTTACAGGAATAAGATTACTATTGCTATCTCTTAAAAGAGAACCATATGTGTCTTGTTGATATACTAAATTAACTTTTTTCTTAGGAACACTTACCATCTTATCTAAATGTACATAATGATGATTTTCAACAAAGCCTTCATTTAATATTTCAACAAAGTTGTCAATTTTACCTAAACAAAAAGATTCTATAGATTCTTTACAGAATTTATTTGTAAATGGTATAATGTTTACGTTTTCCTCGTCTGTATTCCATGCTATAGCATAATCCAATGAATATACTTCTTCCTCTATATCTGCAAAATTATATTGTACTATGTTTCCTTTCAAAATTACTCGACCTCCATCTTATAATATATTTAATATACTTTATAAAACTTATATTATATTTAAATAATATCATAAATTAAATGAATATGATATGGTAAATGATGAAAAAATTGAAAAAAATAACTATAAATGAGTATTAAATATAAATAGTGTACACTAATGGGATGGAAAATGTCCACTATTAACTTTATTACCCCGCATGTTTATAATTAAATTATTAATATAAAATAGAATCTATCAACAATGAATGGACTTTTAAAAGAACTTAATATAAAATTAATTAAATAAATACTTAAAAATGCTTTACTTTAATGATAAAATCGTATTAAAGGAGGTTAATTTTATGGATATAAAAAATAAAATTAAATCTATGTTTTTGCCAGAAAAAGATGACTATTTAGATGATGAAGAATTTGAGGATGATATAGAAATTAATGAGGATAATTCAGAAGAAGATAATAATGTGCATTTAAATGACTTAAGCAGAGTGAAATATGACTATAGAGAATTAAAAGACATAGAAAATCAAACTGAAGAAATGTGTTTACTAGCAGTAAGGCAAGATGGTACAATAATAGAATTTGTAAAAGATAAGACTGATAGGGTATGTATGGAGGCAGTAAAACAGACTTATAAAGCTCTCAAATACATAACAAATCAAACCGAAGCTATATGTATAGAAGCAGTAAAACAGAATTACAGAGCCTTATATTACATAAATGACAAGACAGAAAATATATTAATTGAGGCTATAAGAAGTGCATCAACTCATGATGTTATGGAAGTTTTTAGATTTGTAGAAGAGCAGACAGAAGAAGTATGCTTAGAATTAATAGAAAGGGCATCAAAAAATGATGTGGCAGAAATATTAAAGGATATAAAAGAGCAAACTCCAACAATATGCTTAGAAGCAGTAAAAAAAGATGGAAAGTCTTTAGCTTATGTTAAGGAACAAAATGATAGTATATGTTTAGAAGCAGTAAAGGAAAACTATAGTGCATTGCCTTGTGTAGAAGAACAGACAGAAGAAATATGTATAGAAGCAGTAAAGCAAAATGATTTTGCCTTGTATTATGTAAATGAACAGACAGAAAAAATATGTATAGAAGCAGTAAGACGAAGTTATATGGCTCTTCAATATGTAAATAAGCAGACAGAAGAAATCTGTTTAGAGGCAGTAAGAAATGATGGAAGAGCACTACAATATGTAAAAGAGCAGACAGAGGACATTTGTTTAGAGGCAGTAAGACAGAATGGAAAAGTATTACAATATGTAAAGAAACAGACCGAAGAAATATGTATAGAAGCTATAAGGGGCTCATTTAAAGATTTTGAAATAAAAGAGATATTGAGCTATATAAAGGTACTAACAGAAAAAATATGTGTAGAGGCAGTAAAGCAAAATGGAAATATTCTTAAATATATAGAAGAGCAAACAGAATTAATGTGTATAGAGGCAGTAAAAGAAAATTACAGTGCTATACAATATGTAAAAGAGCAAACAGAAAAAGTTTGCTTGGAAGCAGTAAATCAAAGTTTTGAGGCACTTAAATATGTAAAAGAACAAACAGAGGATGTTTGTTTAAGAGCAGTAAGACAAGACTATAGAATGCTGAAATATGTTAAAAATCAAACAGAAAAGCTATGCTTAGAAGCAGTAAAACAGAATTACAGAGCTTTGGAATATGTAGAAAATCAAACAGAAAAAGTTTGTTTAGAGGCAGTAAAACAGAATAGAAAAGCACTCCAATATGTAAAGCAAAAACAAAGTTAAACATATATATTATGAAAGTAAAAGCAAAGCTAAGATATATCATAAAAATAAATATAAAATTAAAGATTTATAATAAAAATAAAAGCACACAACTTATACGCTATAAGTTATGTGCTTTTATGCATATAAAGCTTAATAAAACTCTTTTATTATAACTTTTTTATTATATAAAAAATAACAAAATGATTATATAGGTCTTTTTTTGACCAGTTTTACAATTTCAATAACTAGTTTTGAAAAATATATTGAATTTTCTCAAAAAAGACGCTATTCTATATATGTAAAATTTTTTTCTGGAGGTAATAATGTTTAAGAGATATGCTGATAAAATGACATCTGTTTTAATTTATAAAAATATGATAGATAGCAATGAATCTAGGGTGTATTCTTATGGATTTGAAATATTAATTGCTTTTATAGTTAATATAACAACCATACTACTCTTAGGTTTTTTATTTGGGAAATTTACATATATATTATTTTTTTTAATATGTTACTGTCCAATAAGACAATTTTCTGGAGGGTATCATGCAAATAACTATTTTAGATGTCTATTAACCTTTGTTTTTATAATTTTATCTACAATATTTATTATAGAAAATCTAAATGTAGATTTATTTAAAAATATTATTATGATTATTGCTAGTATTAGTTGGATTGGAATTTGTATTATGTGTCCAGTAGAGCATAAAAGTAATCCTATAAGTGAGGTAGAAAAGTTAACTTATAAAAAAATTGCTATATCTATATCTACAGTAGTCTTGTTAATGACAGTTTCAAGTTTTTCATTAAATGTGTTTATGGATTACTTTATATATAGTGCTTTTGCAATGTTTTGGATTTGTATAATGCTAGTATTAGGTAAATTAAAATCTAAAAAAAGTATAAGTAAAATGTGTATGAGGGAGAATTAAATTATGAAAAAGTTTATTGTGAAAATTATGAAGTGTGCTAGTTCATTAGCACTGAGTACTGCAATTTTGTCAGCAAATAGCACTTGTCCATGGATTATACATCAACCTAAGGTACCAAAAGAAATTAAGAATTTAAAAAAGATAAATTAAAAACAAGCAATTATTCATGTGAAATCATTATAAAAAATATTATGCTTTAATAAATATAAAACAAGTAAATTACTTACATATAATTATTATAAAAAAGAAATTGTTATACTTTAATAAATATAAAACAAGCAATTATGAACAAATATTTTATTTTATGAGCACATAATATACTTTATTTTGTAATGTATAAGTGTGCTAATTTAGGGGGATATAGTGTATCCATTGAAATGACTTACTAGTAGTAAGTCATTTTTGTATTGTATGTATTTTAAGCAAACTGTATGATATAATGAAGGGTAAAGTTTAATTAAAACAGTAAAAAACTTTAGTATAGATAGTAGTTTAGGAGGTAGGTTATGAGTATAATACATAAATTTTCTATGAATGGATATAATATCGTTTTAGATGTGAATGGAGGAGCTGTTCATGTATTAGATGATGTTGCATATGATTTATTAGATTTTTATAAAGACAAAAGTAAAGAAGAAGTGCTAGATATATTAAAATCTAAATATCAAGAAGAAAAAATAAATGAAGCATATGAAGAAATATTAAATTTAGAAAAAGAAGGTCTTTTATATACAGAAGATACATATCAATATCATCCAAGTTTTGTACATAGAGAGCCTGTAGTAAAAGCACTATGTTTAAATGTAGCCCATGATTGTAATTTGAAATGTAAGTATTGTTTTGCTGCTCAAGGGGATTTCGGTGGAGAAAAAGAACTTATGAGTTTTGAAGTTGGTAAAGCAGCAATAGATTATTTGATTGCCAATTCAGGAAGTAGAAAAAACTTAGAGATAGATTTCTTTGGTGGAGAGCCTCTAATGAACTTTGAAGTTGTAAAGCAATTAGTTGAGTATGGAAAAAGTATTGAAAAGGATTATAATAAAAATATAAGATTTACAATAACTACAAATGGTCTGCTGTTAAATGATGAAATTATAGATTATATAAATGAAAATATGCATAATGTAGTTTTAAGTTTAGATGGAAGAAAAGAAGTCAATGATAATATGAGACCAACTTTAAATGACAAAGGTAGTTATGATATTACATTGCCAAGATTTAAAAAACTTGTAGAAGGAAGAGCAAAAGATAAATATTATTATATAAGAGGTACATTTACAAGAGATAACTTAGATTTTTCTAAAGATGTTATGCATTTTGCAGATTTAGGATTTAAATTAACATCTGTAGAGCCAGTTGTTGGAGATGAAAGTAATCCATATGCACTTAGGGAGGAAGATTTACCGAAGATATTTGATGAA
This sequence comes from Clostridioides sp. ZZV14-6009, assembly GCF_020658095.1. Taxonomy (NCBI): domain Bacteria; kingdom Bacillati; phylum Bacillota; class Clostridia; order Peptostreptococcales; family Peptostreptococcaceae; genus Clostridioides; species Clostridioides sp. ZZV14-6009. The sequence goes on along the minus strand of NZ_JAGWDG010000003.1, from coordinate 44,620 downwards.
TATGAGAAATTTGCTGTAGAGTATGCAGATAGACAATTACAAGGAGATGGATTTAAATTTTTCCATTTTATGATAGATTTAAATCAAGGACCATGTGTAATAAAGAGAATAACTGGATGTGGTGCTGGAAATGAGTATCTTTCTGTAACACCAAGTGGAGACATATACCCATGTCATCAATTTGTTGGAAATGAAGAATTTAAAATGGCAAATATATTGGATAAAGAAATTGTACTTCCAGAAAAGTTAAAAAATACATTTAGAGAAGCTCATGTATATACTAAGGAAGAGTGTAAAAAATGTTGGAATAAGTTCTATTGTTCAGGTGGATGTCATGCCAATGCAATAAATTTCAACAATGACATATCAAAACCATATGAGTTGGGCTGTGAAATGCAAAGAAAGCGTACAGAATGTTCTATTATGATACAAGCAAAATTAATGTTAGAAGGAGCAAATAATTAAATTTATATCTTAAAGGAGTTGTTTATATATGATTAGAGATTATTTAGAAGATAAACCTTTAATTGATGAAAGTGTCTTTGTAGCAAAATCAGCAGATATAATTGGAAATGTTAAAATCGGTAAAGATTCAAGTGTATGGTACAATGCAGTAGTTAGAGGAGATGAAGGGCCAATAACTATTGGAGAAAATACTAATATACAAGATTGTTCAATAGTACATGGAGATGAAAATACTGTAATTGGGAATAATGTGACAGTAGGACATAGGTCAATAGTTCATGGTTGCAAGATTAGTGACAATGTTTTAATTGGAATGGGTTCAATAATACTAGATAATGCTGAAATAGGAGAATACACTTTAATAGGAGCAGGTACATTAATTACATCTAATAAAAAGTTTCCACCAGGAGTTTTAATAATGGGTTCTCCTGGAAAAGTAGTTAGAGAACTTACTGAAGAAGATAAAAAATATATTGATGAGTCATATCAATGGTATTTAGAAGCAGCACAGAATCAAAAATAATAATTAAAGAGTGGTTGTTTCAAAACATGCTTAAATTTGTTTTGAGGCAACCACTAATTTATTTTAATTTTGAGAAAGCAGTTGTTTAGAATAGGTATGAAATGTCAAAAATAAAAATTAACTGAGTTAAAGAAATTTAATAAAATTACTAGTATATGTGATAAAATTAAATATTAAAGAGGATATAAGATATTAGTATATCAATTAGTAAAATAATGTCGTAGGCATAGATAAATTAAGGTGTAAGTTTTTGGGTATACCTATTCTAGGAGTGAAAAAATTTGAGAATAAGTTATAGGAATTTAAAGAGATATAGAGAAATTGGATATATTTTGATAAAGTATGGTTTTAGCTTTATTGTAGAAAGATTAAATATAGAGGGCATAGCATATAAAATACCACTATTTGACCCACCAGAAGAAATAAAAAATATGACAACTGGTGAGAGAATGAAAAGAGTCTTAGAAGAACTAGGACCTACATATGTAAAAATAGGTCAAATATTGAGTACAAGAAAAGACTTGTTAGACCAAGATATAATTGATGAAATATCAAAGCTTAGAGATGATGTAGAGAAGTTTGATTCAAATATAGCCATTGAAATATTTAAAGAAGAAGTAGGATTAAGCATAGAGGAAGTATTCTCAGAATTTAAAGAAGAACCAATAGCAGCAGCTTCAATTGGTCAAGTTTATGAAGGAATACTTAAAACAGGAGAAGAAGTAATTGTAAAAATTCAAAGACCTAATATAGAGAAGATAATAAAATCTGACTTGGAGATTCTTAGAACTATTGCGCATACATTAAAAGACTTAAAAAAAGACTTTAATTTAGATTTAGAACAAATGATAGAAGAATTTCAAACTCAATTAATGAGAGAACTTGACTACAATTTTGAATCTATAAATGCAACTAAATTTTCTAGGATATTTAAAAATAGTGATGAAGTATATATACCAAAAGTATATTCAGAATATAACAGTAAGAGAATCTTAGTAATGGAGAAAGTTAAAGGTACAAAGTTAAGTGATGTAGAAAAAATAAGAAAATTAGGCTACAATACAAAAACTATTGTTGAAATAGGTGTTAGGTCTTTTTTTATACAGGTATTGTCACATGGTTTTTTTCATGCAGACCCACATCCAGGTAATATATTTATAGTTGGTAAAAACAAGATAGCATATATAGACTTTGGAATGATTGGAATTATTGATAACAAAACTTTGAACCAATTAAATGAAATTGCATTAGCTGGTGTAGAAAAAAATGTTGATAAAATAATATACTTGTTAATAGAAATGGATGCATTAAATGGAGAAGCTGATGTTAAAGGTCTTAGACAGGATTTACTGTATCTAATACATTACTATTATGATATCTCTATAGAAAAGATAAATGTGACAGATATATTAAATGAATTGTTTAGATTTTTTAGACAGTATAAGATAATTATGCCTGCACAGTTTGTAACACTTGCAAAGACTATTATAACATTAGAGGGTACAAGTAGAACTTTAAATACAGATTTTTCTCTTGGCTCTATGGGAAAAGAATTTATGAAGCATCATTATAAAAATAAATTCAATCCAAAGAATGTAGTTTTAAACTCAAGACAAAATGTAGAAGAGATATTACTTGATGTAAAAACTATTCCAAAACAGTTAAAAGCAATCTTAAGAAATGTAGAAAGAAATAATATAAAAATGCAAATTGAAGATGTTAAAATGATAAGATTAGAAAATTGTATACTAGAGTTAACGTCTCAAATATCACTGAGTTTAGTGTTAGCATCGATTATAGTAGGTTCTTCACTTATAATTGCATCACCAAATATAGAAAATAATATATGGATAAAATTTACTGCTATAGCAGGGTTCTTTATTTCTTTTATAATAGGGCTATGCTTAGTTATAAGAAGTATTAGGTCAAAATACAAAAAAGATTAGGGGGAATTAAATTTGAAAAAATGGACACTGAAATACAAAGGGAAGATAGAGGAAAGTGAATTTAGCAAAAAACTTAATATTTCCCCGGAAATCTGCCAAATTTTAAAAAATAGAGGTATATATACTGAAAAAGATTCAGAAATATTCATGAATCCATCTTTAGACTATTTAAGAGACCCTTTATTAATGAAAGATATGCAAAAGGCTGTAGATAGAATAAAGTTAGCTATTGATAAAAAAGAAAAAATTTGGATTTATGGGGATTATGATGTTGATGGCGTATCTTCTACTTCTATTTTATGCTTATATTTTAATAGTATAGGATATCATGTGGATTACTATATTCCAAATAGACTAGAAGAAGGCTATGGTATAAATGAAGATGCTATAAAGCTTATAAGCTCTAGGGGATGTGATTTGATTATAAGTGTTGATTGTGGAATTACATCAGTATCTGAGGTTAATCTAGCAAATAATTTGGGTATAGATGTTATAATAACAGACCATCATGAATGCCAAAATGAAATTCCCTCAGCTTTTGCAGTAATAAATCCAAAGCAAGAAGATTGTAACTATCCATTTGATGCACTATGTGGATGTGGTGTAGCATTTAAAATGATACAAGCACTTACTCCAAAAGAAGATTTTAAGGCTAGCATGTACGATTATTTAGAAATAGTAACATTGGCAACTATCTGTGATATTGTTCCACTTGTGGATGAAAATAGAATAATTGTAAAAAATGGTTTAAAATTAATGAAAGAAGGCAAAAATATTGGATTAAGAGAGCTTATAAAAGTTTGTGGTGTAGAAAGTGATAAAATAGGTTCTTCTCATATAGGTTTTGCAATTGGGCCTAGAATAAATGCATCAGGACGTTTAGGATATTCTTATTTGGGTGTTGAGTTATTTACTACTCAATCTAAAGATGAAGCTGTTGAAATAGCTAATATATTGGAAGAAAAAAATAACGAAAGACAGATGATAGAGGCTCAGATGTATCATGAAGCTGAGGAAATGTTAAAGTCTAATAGCAGATATAATGATGATAAAGTATTAGTTCTAGCTAAAGAAGGTTGGCAACATGGAATAATAGGAATTGTAGCATCTAAGTTGACTGAAAAATACTACAAACCAACGATTCTTTTAGGTGTAGAACATGGAGAAGCTACTGGCTCAGCAAGGTCAATAAAAGGATTTAATATATTTGAGGCTCTTGTAAAGTGCAAAGACTTAATGACTAAGTTTGGTGGGCATGAACAAGCAGCGGGATTGTCTTTAAATTCAGAAAATGTGGAAGCTTTGGCTAATGAAATAAATAAGTTTGCAGATTATAATTTGACTGAAGATGATATGATAGAAAATGTAAATGTTGAATTTGAACTACAAGAAAATGTAATAAGTTTAAATCTTGTGGAGGAATTACATAAATTAGAACCATTTGGATTAAATAATCCTAATCCTAGATTTATAGTTAGAAATTATATTCTAAAAGATTTAAAAATCATAGGTAAAAATCAACAACATTTGAAATTAAGCGTAGAAAATGAAAAGTGCTATGAATGTATAGGGTTCAATATGAGTCATTTAAAATCATTGTATAAGGTAGGAGATAAAGTCGATGTATTGTTCCAACTAGATGAAAATAACTATATGGGAAATAGGAAAGTGCAGTTTTTACTTAAAGATATTAGATTAGCTCGACCTAAAAGTGCAAGTAATGACAAACTTTCGCTAAAATTAATGTCAAAAATAATACCAAAAGATTCACAAAGCTTGTATAATATATCTGAGTCTGGTTTTGAATTGTTTGATGGAAATACAGATATAAATATATTTGATTATTTTGAACAAGAGACATTGATAATATCTAATTCTATAAATGGATTCTATAGAGCCATATCAGATGTATCACTCATAGACTTGGATTTTAACATAAATTACAATATTATTGAAGATATTAACAAAAATACTGATAAATTAGAGCTTATATTTTCTCCTAATATTGATAAAATAGACTTAAAAAGATATAATAATATTATTCTTTATGATTATTTATACAATAAAGGCGAATATTCGTATATATATGAGAATAAAAGAGAAGAAAGTGAAATTATAAAATATTATAATAAAACAGACCTATTATATTTAAAGAATGTAGTTAGTAATATAGTTCCATCAAGAGATGAATTTATAACAATTTATAAACAAGCACTTATAAAAAAAGAAATTGATTTAGATATGGTAAATATAAAGGGAACTTTTAATGTAATTCCATTAAAGTTTTTTACGATATTGAATGTGTTTAGAGAATTAAATTTACTTGACTTTAATTTAAATTATGAAAAAAATTCTGTATTCATAAGAATATTGCCAAAACCACAGAAAAAATTAGATTTAAATGAGAGTTTAATACTCAATAATCTAAAAAAATTAGAAAAACAATACAATAGCAGTTATTAGGAGGCGTTTCCCATGGATTTAAAAAACTTTATAAGGAATATTGATGATTTCCCAAAGCCAGGTATAGATTTTAAAGATGTTACAACTCTATTTAAAGATGGAGAGGCATTTAAATATGCAGTAGATTCTATGGCTGGAGAATTGAAAAGCAAAGGTGTGGATTTAGTAGTAGGGCCAGAAGCAAGAGGATTTTTGATGGGTACACCTGTAGCATATGCATTAGGAGTAGGATTTATTCCAATTAGAAAACCTGGAAAGTTACCTGGAGAAGTTGAGAGTTATGAGTATGGATTAGAGTATGGTACGGATACTTTAGAAATACATAAAGATGCAATTAAAAAAGGTCAAAAAGTGGCAATAGTAGACGATTTATTGGCTACTGGTGGAACTATGGAAGCTGCTGCTAAGCTTGTAGAAAAATTAGGTGGAGAAGTAGTTTCTATGCAATTTTTAATTGAGCTAGAATTCTTAAATGGGAGAGAAAAGTTATCTAACTATGATGTTAATTCTCTTATAAAATACTAGTACTTTTACAATAGTTGGTATAGCACCAACTATTTTCATATATATTAAAATTTTATACAAAATAGGTGGTTATATGCATGATAAAGAATTACAAGAAATAATTGAAAAGATAAAAGTTTATGCACCTAATGCAAATTTTGAAAAGGTTGAAAAAGCCTACAATCTTGCAAAAAAAGCGCATGATGGACAATATAGAAAATCTGGGGAACCATACTTTATTCATCCATTGGCAGTGGCAAATATTTTAATAGAGATGGAATTAGATATTGAAACTATAACAGCAGGTTTGCTTCACGATGTTGTAGAAGATACAGAATATACCTATGAAGACATAACAAAAGAATTTGGGAAAGAAGTAGCGGATTTAGTTGATGGAGTAACAAAACTTGGTCAGATAAAATATCGTTCAAAAGAAGAAACTCAATCTGAAAATTTAAGAAAAATGTTTCTAGCAATGGCAAAAGATATAAGGGTTATACTTATAAAGCTTGCTGATAGATTGCATAATATGAGAACATTAAAATACATGCCTCCAGAAAAAGCGAAGTATAAAGCAAAAGAAACACTAGAGATTTATGGAGGTATAGCCCACAGATTAGGTATATCTAAGATAAAGTGGGAACTAGAAGACAGAGCATTAAGGTTTATGGACCCAGAAGGGTACTATGAATTAGTTGATAGAGTGTCAATGAAGAGAAGTCAAAGAGAAGACTATATACAAGGGATTGTTGAGCTTCTTAAAGATAAGTTTAAAGATTTAAGTATACCATGTGATGTATATGGTAGACCAAAGCATTTTTACAGCATTTATAGAAAAATGCAGAAAAAACACAAGACTTTTGAAGAAATTTTTGATTTAACAGCTGTAAGAATACTAGTAGATAATGTAAAAGACTGTTATGCTGTACTTGGTATAGTTCATACATTATGGAGACCTATTCCAGGTAGATTTAAAGACTATATAGCAATGCCAAAGCCAAATATGTACCAATCATTACACACTACTGTTGTAGGGCCTGATGGAGAGCCTTTAGAGATACAAATAAGGACTCATGAAATGCATAATATAGCAGAAAATGGTATTGCAGCACACTGGAAATATAAAGAAGGTATTTCTGGCAAAGAAGTAAAAGTTGAAGAGAAACTTCAGTGGTTAAGACAAATGATGGAGTGGGAAAAAGATTTAAAAGACCCACAAGAATTTATGGATGCACTTAAAGAAGATGTATTTAATAGTCAGGTTTATGTATTTACTCCACGAGGAGATGTAATTGAATTACCAGCAGAATCAACTCCTATAGATTTTGCCTATAGAGTTCATACAAATGTAGGAAATAAATGTGTTGGAGCAAAAATTGACGGAAGAATAGTACCTATTGATTATAAGCTTCAAAATGGTAATATTGTTGAAGTACTTACATCATCTAATTCTAATGGTCCAAGTCGAGACTGGCTTAACATAGTAAAAACACCAAATGCAAAGAGTAGAATTAGACAATTTTTCAAGAAAGAAAGAAGAGAAGAAAATGTTGACCGTGGGAATACCATATTAGAAAGAGAATTTAAGAAACATGATATACCACAGAAAGACCCTCTTGTTGAAAAATACATGGCACTAGTTGCCAAGAAATTTAATCAGCCAAGTGTTGAAGATTTAGTTGCAACTGTAGGTTATGGTGGTATAATGTCATCTCAAGTTGTATCTAAAGTAAAAGATTTGTATTTAAAAGAAATTAAAAAAGTAAAAAAAGAACAACAGATGCAAGAAGAAGATTTAAATAAACACAATATGAGTGAAACAGAATACAGCAAAAAGAGAAAGAAAAATTCATCACAAGGTATTATAGTAAAAGGACTTGATAATATCTTAGTAAGGTTTGCTAAATGTTGTAATCCACTTCCAGGAGATGAGATTGTGGGGTATATCACTAAAGGTAGAGGTGTAGCTATACACAGAGCGGATTGTCCAAATGCAAATAATAATGGAGATTTCTTCCAAAATAGATTAGTGGAAGTTTCATGGAGTTCAGCAGGTAAAGGCAAGTTTGAAGCTGAGATTCAAATAAAGGCTGCTGACAGAAGAGGAATTGTTAATGAAATAACTCATATTGTTGCAATGGATAAACTTAGCTTAAATGGAATAAATGCAAGAAAAGGAAAAGATAGTATTGTAAGTATAAATCTACTTGTAGAAGTTAATGACACGGAGGAATTGAAAATTCTAATGAAAAAATTAAAAGCAATTCCTGGTGTAGAAAGTATTTATAGAATGACAAATTAGAGTTAAAATAATAGGGAGGAAAATATGAGAGCAGTAGTACAAAGAGTATCTTCATCTAAAGTTACAGTAGATGAAAACATTATAGGTCAAGTAAATAAGGGGTTGCTAGTACTGTTGGGAGTAACTCATGATGATAAATCAAGTGATGTAGACTACATGATTGATAAAATATTAAACCTAAGAATTTTTGAAGATGAAAATGATAAGATGAATTTATCTCTAATGGACATAGGTGGAGAACTTTTAGTAGTATCTCAATTTACTTTATATGGAGACTGTAGAAAAGGAAGAAGACCTGGATTTAGTAACGCGGCTAGACCAGAGCTTGCAAATGATTTGTATGAAGAATTTGTAAAAAAAGCAAAAGATAAAGGTGTAACAGTAGGTACAGGTCAATTTGGAGCTCATATGATGGTAGAATTAACTAATGATGGACCAGTAACAATACTATTAGACTCAAGTAAATCTTTTTAAGGGGGAAAACTTTAATGGTTATAAAAAAATTTGTAGATAGTTATTTTGGAGTAAACACTTATGTATTAGGTGATGAAAAAACTAAAAAATGTGTAGTTATAGACCCAGGAGGAAGTTTAGTAGATACATTAAGCTTTGTAAAAGAAAATGGATTGAATGTTGAATATATAATTCTTACTCATGGACATGGTGACCATATAGGGTATGTTAAAGATATTAAAGAGAAGACTGGAGCTAAGGTAGTTGCACATATTGATGAAAAAGAATTATTAAATGATAAAAATAAAAACTTAAGTTATACAATGAGATGTGGTGCACAAGAATTTGATGCAGATATATATGTAAATGATAAAGATAAGCTTGAACTTGGTGAACTAAAAATGACTTTCTTGCATACTCCAGGTCATACACAAGGGTGTATGTGTATAAGAGTTGAAGATGACATGTTCACAGGAGATACGTTGTTTGCTGGAAGTATTGGTAGAACTGATTTATATAGTGGAGATTTCCACCAAATGGAGAAATCACTTAAAAAATTATGTAAATATGAAGATGCTGTTAGAGTATACCCTGGTCATGGACCAACTAGTACTCTAGGTGTTGAAAAGAAGACAAATCCTTACATGTAATTTTATATTAATATTTAAAAATAGTATCAAATATTTAATAACTGTATCAGTGATGGGGTTCTTCTAGTGTTTAATAGAAGGAGTTAAGTTGATGTTGGATGTTTTTTTAAAAGGACATGATTATAAGTATGAAGTAGCAGAACTTATAAAATTGTTTACTAGTGAATTTAAATTTAATGACTTTGCTGATTGTATCAATAGTATGGAGTCAAGATACTTAATAAATAGATTGGTTTATGAAAATGATACTTTACTTTCAATTACTGAGTATTATGAAGGTGGTAACTTAAAGTATGAATCAATGCAAAATATTAAAGATATAAATACTGAGTTTTTAAATGGATTTTGTAATAATAAGACGATTGAAGAGTTTTTAGATAGACTAGATAATGAAAGTAAGAGAAAGATTAGAAAATTATGCAAAGAAAGTATTAAAAAAAGTATGTTTATAGTACTTAAACAAATATTTAATTCTTATGTTCCATGGGGCATTTTGACTGGTATCAGACCAGTCAAAATTGTCCACAATCTGATGGATGAAAAACTAGATGATAATAGTATAAGAACTATTTTAAAAGATAACTATTTTATAATGGATGAGAAAATAGATTTAGCTCTTGAAATAGCTAATAGAGAACGCTTATTTATGTATCCAATAGATAAAAATAAAATTTCTCTTTATGTAAGTATTCCATTCTGCCCAACTAGATGTGTATACTGTTCATTTCCCTCAAACTCATTAAAGCAATTTGGCCATTTAAAAAGAGAATATGTTTATAAATTGATTGAAGAAATTAAAGGATTTGCCAAGGTTATTGAGGATACTAATAAAGAAATTGAAACTCTATATATCGGTGGTGGAACTCCTACTACATTGGATGAGGAAGAATTGGATTTACTTATAAATGCTCTATTTAGAGAATTGGATTTAAGCAAAATTAAAGAGTTTACGGTAGAAGCAGGTAGACCAGATACTATTACCAAAGAAAAATTAAGTGTATTAAAAAAACACAATGTAAGTAGAATTAGTATAAATCCTCAAACTATGAATGATGAGACTTTGGTTAAAATTGGAAGAGAACATAAAGTTTCTGATTTAGTAGATTGTTTTATTATGGCTCGAAATATGGGATTTGACAATATAAATATGGATATAATTTTAGGACTTATAGATGAAGACTTAGACATGGTAAGAAATACATTAGAGGAAATAAAAAAACTTTCTCCTGAAAGTCTTACAGTTCATACATTAGCTATAAAAAGAGCTTCTAACCTAAATATAAATATGGATAAGTACAAAGAACATTTAACTCAGTATGAAGAAATGATAAAAATGATAGATTTATCAATGAAATATGCTAAGGATATGGGACTTAATCCATATTATATGTACAGACAAAAACATATGCTAGGTAACTTAGAAAATATAGGTTATGCTAAAGAAGGATATGAGTGTATTTACAATATACAAATTATGGAGGAAAAACAAAGCAACTATGCCTTGGGTGCAGGTGCTATATCAAAATTTGTTTATGTAGATGAAGATAGAATTGAAAGAGTAGAAAATGTAAAGAATGTTGAACAATACATTGATAGAGTAGATGAAATGATAAAAAGGAAGAAAGAAGAGGTATATAAAAATGTTGACTAAAGCTCCCAGAGGAACTAAAGACATAACTCCAAAAGAGGCTTATAAATGGCGTTATGTAGAAAATAAATTTAGAGAAATATGTGCTTTATATGGGTATGAGGAAATGGTAACTCCTATATTTGAACATACAGAACTTTTTAAGAGAAGTGTTGGAGATACTACAGATATAGTTCAAAAAGAAATGTATTCTTTTAAAGATAAAGGGGATAGAGAAATTACTCTAAAGCCAGAGGGTACAGCTGGTGTAGTCAGAGCATTTATAGAGAATAAATTATATGCAGATACTCAACCAACAAAATTATTTTATGTTACACCTTGTTTTAGATACGAAAGACCACAAGCTGGTAGACAGAGACAATTTCATCAATTTGGTATAGAAGCACTTGGAAGTGATACTCCTTCAATGGATGCTGAAATAATAGCACTAGCTGTTCAATTTTTTAATGAAGTTGGATTAAATGATTTGGTAGTGAGTATAAATTCAGTGGGTTGTCCAGTTTGTAGAAAAGAGTACAATGCTTTATTAAAAGAATATCTTGATTCAAAAGCAGATATATTATGTGAGACTTGTAATGAGAGAAGAGAAAAAAATCCAATGAGGGTTATAGACTGTAAAAACCCTACATGTAAAGAAAATATCAAAGATATACCATTTATTGCAGACCATTTGTGTGATGATTGTAAAGCTCACTTTGATAAACTTCAAGAATACTTAAAGGAAATGAATATAAACTTTGTAATTGACAAAACAATAGTTAGAGGATTAGATTACTATAGAAAAACTGCTTTTGAAATTATATCTAATGATATAGGTGCTCAAAGTACTGTATGTGGTGGAGGTAGATATGATGGTCTTGTTGAACAACTAGGGGGTCCAAAAGGTATAAGTGGAATTGGATTTGGACTAGGTATTGAAAGACTTTTACTTACACTTGAAGGCAATGGAATTGAAATAGAAAACCCTCAATCTACAGACATATTTATAGTAACTATAGGTGAAGAAGCAAATACAAGAAGCTTTAAATTGTTGAAAGATTTGAGACAAAATCATATAAGTGCGGATAAAGACCATATAGAAAGAAGTGTAAAAGCACAATTTAAGTATTCAGATAAAATAAATTCAAAATTTACAATAGTAATTGGTGATGACGAGTTAAAAAATGACACTGCAACATTAAAAAATATGAAAACATCAGAGCAAACTACTGTAAAATTAAGTACATTAGTTGAAGAATTAAAGCAAAAGCTGTAAAATAAGAAAGTATGATGTTTTGTGTATTAGATAAATATATAGCATTAAAATTAAATAAAATGGAGGTAGTATCTTGGAAACTTTAAAGGGTTTAAAGAGAACTCACTACTGTGGAGAGTTGAGAGAAAAAAACATAAATGAAGAAGTTGTACTTATGGGATGGGTACAGAAAAAAAGAAACTTAGGAGGACTTGTATTTGTTGATTTAAGAGATACAAGTGGATTATGCCAAATAGTTTTTGACACAGATGTAGATAAAGAAGCTTTTGAAAAAGCTGAAAAATTAGGTGCTGAGTTTGTAATAGCAGTAAAAGGAAAAGTATGTGAAAGACAGTCTAAAAACCCTAACATGCCAACTGGGGATATAGAGATATTTGCAACTGAACTTAGACTTTTAAATAAATCAGAAACTCCACCTATTTATATAAAAGATGATGATGATGTTTCAGAAGCACTAAGACTAAAATATAGATACTTAGACCTTAGAAAGTCATCTATGCAAAGAAATTTAAAATTAAGACACAAAGTAATGAATATTACAAGAAATTACTTATCAAATAATAGATTTTGTGAAATAGAAACACCATTTTTAATTGCTCCAACACCAGAAGGAGCAAGAGATTATCTTGTACCAAGTAGAGTCAATCCAGGGAAATTTTATGCATTACCACAATCACCACAATTATACAAACAATTATTAATGGTAAGTGGAATGGATAGATATTTCCAAATAGTTAAGTGTTTTAGAGATGAAGACCTAAGAGCTGATAGACAACCAGAATTTACACAAATAGACTGTGAAATGTCTTTTGTTGAACAAGAAGATGTTATGAGTATGATTGAAGGTTTGCTTGAAGTTATATTTAAAGAAGTTTTAAATGTAGAATTGACACTTCCACTTCCTAAAATGACTTATGCAGAAGCTATGGCTAGATATGGTTCAGACAAACCAGACACTAGATTTGGTTATGAGCTAACAGATATATCTGATGTTGTTTGTAATTGTGGATTTAAGGTGTTTGCTGATGCTACACAACCAGGAAAAAGTGTGAGAGGTATAAATGTAAAAGGAAAAGCTGACGATTTTACTAGAAAACAAATATCTTCATTAGAAGAACATGCTAAAACATATAGAGCAAAAGGACTTGCTTGGATGAAAGTAGGTCAAGATGGAGTAACTTCTCCGATAGCAAAATTCTTTAGTGAAGAGGAAATGAATGCTATACTTACAAGAATGAATGCAGAAGTAGGAGATTTACTTTTATTTGTAGCTGATAAAAACTCAATAGTATTTGATGCTTTAGGACAAGTTAGACTTGAAGTGGCAAATAGACTTAATATACTAGATAAGAATGTATATAACTTATTATGGGTAACTGAATTCCCGGTTTTTGAAGAAGATGAAGAAACAGGTAAGTTTGCAGCAATGCATCACCCATTTACATCACCTATGGATGAAGATTTAGATAAACTAGAAGATGGAGATAAATCATCTTTAAGAGCTAAAGCTTATGATATTGTATTAAATGGATATGAAATAGGTGGAGGAAGTGTTAGAATATCAAATTCAGATGTTCAATCAAGAATGTTTAAAGCACTTGGTTTTACAGAAGAAAGAGCTAATGAGAAGTTTGGTTACTTATTAGAAGCATTCAAATATGGAACTCCTCCTCATGCTGGACTAGCTTTTGGGCTTGATAGACTTGTTATGTTGCTTGCAGGAGCGGAAAATATAAGAGAAGTTATTGCATTCCCTAAAAATCAAAATGCTGTTTGTCCTATGACAAATGCTCCTACAGTAGCAGATGATGAGCAATTGGATGAATTAAGTATAAAAGTTGATATAAAAGATAAAGAGTAATATATGAATAAGAGATAATATATAAAAGACTGTCGCACTAAAAAATAGGGCGACGTCTTTTTTTTATACTATCTAATAGTAATAATTGTCAATTAAAAGTACCATTAACTATTGTTTACACAATCCTAAAAAAGAATTCTGTTAGATTAGTAAAAGTCAAACTATTCCTACCTGATACTACAAACAATAAAATATCATATTAGACAAAAAAATCAAAAAATTACCAAATTAAAAATTATTTAAAAATAAATTGACAACGATTTCAAGTTGTTATAATATGTAATAAAGAACTTGTTATATAATGTTATAAAAATACTACATGAGGAGGTGACTAAAATGGATGAAAAAAAGCATAAAAAAGAAATGGACTTAGAGGTAAATTCATTTATTCCTTTGTACCAACAACTATATGACAATATAAAAAAACAAATAGCAGCTGGTATATATAAACCAGGAGATAAACTTCCATCTGAAGTAGACTTATGTAAGGAGTTTAATATAAGTCGTATAACTGTGAGAAATGCGCTTAATGAACTTGTAAAAGAAGATATATTATGTAAAAAGCGTGGAAAAGGAACTTATGTAACTATACCAGAGAGAATAGAAGCAACATGTGCGGGAAATAGTTTCACTAATTCTTGTCATCGTATTAATGCAAAACCAAGTACTAAGATAATCTCTATTTTAATAAAAAAAGCTGATAAGCAGGTGGCTGAAGCTTTAAATATTGAACTAGAAGAGAAGATAATATGTATTAAAAGACTTCGATTAATAGATGAAGTACCTGTTATTTTTGAAGTTGATTTCTTTAGAATAGATTACATGTTTTTATTAAAAGAAGAGCTGGAAGATAAGTCTTTAATGGAAGTTATATCCAACAATATAAGTACATTGCCTAATCGTGTGGAAAATATATTTGAAGTAAAACACTCAAACAAAGAATATTCTGACCACCTTAAATGTGCAAGCAATATGCCATTATTAAAAGTAAGACAATTAGTATATACAGAGAATAATGATGTTTTATATTACAATGAACAATTTATAAGAAGTGATAAGTATAAATATGCAGTATCAGCAGAAATATAATTTACACTTAGGAGAGGAATAAATATGAGAAAAATAATATTAGCGTCTCATGGAGACTTTTCAAAAGGGCTTTTAGATTCAGTGAAAATGATAGTAGGAGATTTAGCAAATTGCGTTAATTCATACAGTTTATATCCTGGACAAAGCGCTTCAGATTTTGCTTTAGAGTTAGAAAAAACAATAGTAGAAGATAAAGAATGTGAATATATAATTTTATCTGATTTATACGGAGCAAGTGTATGTACTGCTATGTTAAGGTTAACTAAGTTACATAATGTTAAGTTATTTTCAGGAATGAACTTAAATATGGTATTAGAGCTTCTTACAAGATTTTCTGATAAATTAACAACTGAAGATGCAGAACAGTTAGCAAAAGAATCTAGAATGGGAATACAAAATGTAACATTACAAATAAATGAAGAAGAAGAGGTATTTTAGTTTATGGACAATAAAGGAATATTATCAGTTTTTAAAAACAAAAAACCAATTATAGCAATGATACACTTAAAGGGAGATACTTCAGATGATATTTTTGAAAGAGCTAAAAAAGAAATTAGTATCTTAGAAGAAAATGGTGTAGATGGAATAATGTTAGAAAATTACTACGGCAATTACTATGATTTAGAAAGAATACTTGAATATGTATCAAAAGCCAATTTATCAATACCATATGGAGTAAACTGCTTAAACATTGATACTATGGGATTTGAACTAGCAACAAGATATAATGCAAGATATGTACAAGTTGATTCTGTAGTAGGTCATGTTAAACCTAGAGATGAGGCTACTTTAGAAGAATTTTTCAAATTACACCGCTCAAAGTGTCAAGCTTATTTAATTGGAGGGGTACGTTTTAAGTACCAACCAGTTTTATCAGAAAATACTGTTGAAGAAGATTTAAAAATAGGGATGACAAGATGTGATGCTATAGCAGTTACAGAAAATGCCACAGGGCAAGAAACATCAATGGAAAAAATAGAATTATTCCGTAAAAATGTAGGAGATTTCCCTTTAGTTATTGCAGCTGGAGTTACATTAGAAAACGCAAAAAAGCAACTTGAAATAGGGGATATGGCAATAATAGGAAGTTACTTCAAAGATAATTACCAAGACTTTGGAGATGTTAGTGCAGAACACGTAAAAACATTTATGGATGAAATAAAAAGAATTAGGGAGGAATTATAATGATTAAATTAGTAAGGGTAGACCACAGACTTATACATGGACAAGTAGCATTTACATGGACAAAGTTTTTAAATACAGATTGCATACTAATAGCAAGTGATGAATTATTAAAGGATGATTTAAGAATGGCAGGGCTTAAAATGGCTAAGCCATCTAATGTCAAACTTGTAATGAAAAGTATAGCAGATTCTATAAAAGCACTTAATTCAGGTGTTACTGATAAATACAATCTTTTGATACTTTGCGAATCTGTAGAAGATGTTTATAGACTATCTAAAGAAGTTAAATCTATTAAATCAATAAACCTTGGTGGAACAAAATCAGATGATAATCGTGAAAATATATCTAAGGCAGTTCATGTATCAAAGGATGATATAAACATGATTAAAGAATTAGATTCAGAAGGTGTAAATGTATTCGTACAATTAGTTCCTGATGATGATGCTACAAATGTAATGAAATTAATATAATTTTTAGGGGGATAAAAATGGAATTTACACAAGTTATTCTAATAACTCTAATTGCATTCTTTGCATATATGCATTGTTTTGTAGGTTCTACAATGCATAATAGACCTATAGTGGTTGCACCGCTTGTTGGTTTAGCACTAGGAGATTTACGTACAGGTATAGTAATAGGGTCAACATTAGAACTAGTATTTATGGGTGCATTCCCAGTTGGAGCAAGTAATCCTCCTGACTTTGTATCTGGTTCTATTATTGCTACAGCATTTGTAATATTAACTGGTCAAGATGTATCCGCAGCAGTTGTACTTGCAGTTCCTATAGCAACTTTAGTATTACTTATAGACAACTTCTTAATGACAGTAGTACTTACATGGGGAGCTCATCTTGCTGACCGTTATGCAGAAGATGGTAACATTGAAGGTGTAGAACGTATACAATTATTATTTGGTATAGGTAATAAATTAATACTAGCAGTAATAGTAGGTATAGGATTCTCATTAGGTGTTCCAGTAATAGAAAAGATACTTTCATTTATACCATCATATGTAATTCATGGTATGGATGTTGCAGCAGGCGTGATACCAGCAATAGGTTTTGCCATGTTAGCTAGAATGATGCTTAACAAGAAAACGATAGCATTCTTATTATTAGGATTTATAATGGTTGCTTATTTAAAAATAACAGTAACAGGAGTTGCATTATTTGGATTAGCAGTAGCTCTAATATATGTTAACTTTGTAGGAGAAAAGGAGGTAGTAGTGGATGACAACGAATTCTAAAAAATTAGAAACAATTTCGCCAGATAGCAAAATAACAAGAAAAGACTTTTGGAAATGTTTTAGAAGATCTCTAACATTAGATTCATCTTGGAACTACGAACGTATGCAAAATATAGCATATGCATATATGATGGCACCAATAATCCGTAGATTATATAAAGATGATAAAGAAAAAAAAGCTCAAGCTTTAAAAAGACATCTTGAATTTATGTCAGTTACACCTCATATAAGTACTCTTTTGGTTGGTATATCTGGAGCTATGGAAGAAGAAAATGCAAAGAATGAAGAATTTGATGCAAAGAGTATAAATGCAATTAAGTCAAGTTTAATGGGACCAGTTTCTGGAATAGGAGATTCATTTTTCTGGGGAACATTAAAGCTTATAGCAGCTGGAGTTGGTATAGCTTTAGCTTCTCAGGGGAATATAATGGGTCCAATTTTATTTCTTCTAATAATAAATGTTCCTCACTTTATTATTCGTTATATATGTCTAGATAAAGGATTTAAGTATGGAACTCAATTTTTTAAAGATGTAAGTGGCTCAAATATAGTCTCAAAAGTTATGGAAGCAGCATCAATGCTAGGGCTTATGGTAATTGGAGGTATGACTGCCTCTAATGTAATACTAAAACTTAGTGTTAATGTAGGTAGTGGGGAATGGGCAGAGCCTATTCAAACTTACTTAGACCAAATAATGCCATGTATGCTTCCAGCTATGATATTTGGAATTATGTATTGGTTATTAGGAAAAAAAGTCAAGACAACTACGATATTAATTTCAGTTATGGTTATTTGTATAATATTAGCTGCAGTTGGGGTAGTATAAATAAAATTATGAATATGATTTTTGATAATCTTTTCTACAATTGAAACCTATAAAGGGGATGTCGCACTAAAAAATAGGCGACTCCCTTTTTTAATAAAAAATAAATCCAAAAGAATTACTAATTTTATGCCCATAGTGGCAAGCACCTTTTTCTTTTTTATCTATTAAAGTTATCTTTATCTTTGGTCTTTTAACCATAATCTTACACATCTTTCTTTATATTTATATTCACTATAACAAAAATACTATATTTAAAAATTTTATCGTGAATTCGTTTTTAAGTAAATTTTGTTTGAAAAACTATTTTTATAGTAATAATCAGAAAATTTAGACTAAATTTGATTAGTAAAGTTGTAATAAATTCACTAAAAATAAGTTAGAATAGGTTAAATTAGAAGTATTTATAAGCGTTTATAAAAAATATTTGAGAATAAATTATATGTTATAAAATTTTAATAAAAAAAGTATAATTCTAATAAAACTGAAATAAATTTAAAATATGTGTGAATAGTCTAAATTTAAATAATAATTTTAGACCATTTATCTATCTATAACTTAAATTATATCAAATTGATAATAAACTATATATTATACTTTTTTGTAGAGTAGAATTATAATTATAGAAAGAAAAAAAACTATCAAGCATGAAAAAAATGTAGAAAAAAGTAGAAAAGATTCTTTTACAAAGAAAGGGAGGGATAATCTTGCAAGAGAGAGAAGAATTAGTTTTAAATCCAGTTCCAAAAGAGGAAAGAGTTGGATGGTTAGCTCCATTATTTAATATGCTTGGCTCTAATATAGCCATATCAGAATTAATGGTTGGAGGAACCTTAATTTTAGGAATGACTCTTTCCAATATGATTATTACATCAATTATAGGGAACTTAATATTAGTCGCAATTATTATGATACAAGGTTATATTGGTTGCAAAGAAGGGTTAAATACATATGTATTAGCTAAGGGGGCATTTGGAGAGATAGGTGGAAAATATCTTATATCTCTATTACTTGGAATAACTAGCTTTGGTTGGTTTGGTGTACAAGCAGGAGTTGCTGGATTATCAGTACAAAAAATATTTCCAAGTGTAAACTTAACACTAGTCACAGTTATACTTGGATTATTAATGGTAGTTTTTGCTTTGTATGGTTTTAAGGCAATGGCTAAGTTTAATTACTTAGTTATACCACCACTTATAATATTAATGGCTTGGGGAGTTTTTAAAGCTTTTTCTACTTATGGAGTTGAAGCCATTTACAATTACACTCCTCAGACAACAATGAGCATGGTTGAAGGATTAAATATGGTTGTTGGTCTTATCATAGTCGGTGCGATTATATCACCTGACCAATTAAGATATACAAGAGGAGTAAAAGATATTTGGATAATTGGTTTTTTAGGATTAGGTATTATTTCATTGTTCCAACAAGTTGCAGCAGGTGTAATGTCTATGGGTGCTCCTACTTGGGATATAACAGAAGTATTGGCTAATTTAGGGTTTGGATGGATAGCATTTGTTATTTTAATACTTGCATCTTGGTCAACCAATGTATCAAATGCCTATTCTGGTGGATTGGCACTAAAAACTATTTTTCCAAATGTAAAGAGAAATGTATTAACTTTGGTTGCAGGTCTAATAGGTACAACAATAGCAGCTACTGGTATAATATTCAAATTCCAATCATTCTTATCTTTCTTAGGAATAGCAGTTCCAGCTATAGCAGGAATTATGTGGTGCGAATATTATTTTATACAAGGAAGAACTTATAAACACAGAGAAGGAATAAATTGGATTGCAGTAATAAGTTGGTTGATTGGTTTTGCAGCATCATATTATACTTCAAAAATAAGTTTCTTAATACCACCAATAAATGGAATCGTAGTGAGTATGATTCTTTATTATATACTAATGAAATGTTTTGGAAGTAAAGATAAATAAAGGGGGAATTTGTATGAGTCGCAAAGTGAAAATAGGTATAATTCAACAACATAGTGTACTTGGAGATGTTAAAAAAAATATAGAAAAAGCAGTAGATATGATAGATGATTTAGGAAATCAAGGTGCAGATATTATTTGTTTGCCAGAATTATTTGCTACAGGATATAACTTAGAATATTTAGGCGGAATTAAAACATTAGACCTAATAAGAGAACATAACAAATACATAGAAGAATCAATGTCAGAAGCAGCTAAAAGAAATAATGTATACCTAATATCTCCATATGGAACTTTAGAAAAGGACTCTACACATGTTTTCAACTCAGCTGTTATATTCGATAGACAGGGTAATATGATGGGGGAATACTGTAAAAATCACCTATGGTCATTGGAAGCAGTATACTTTAAAGCAGGGGAAAAAGTAAATGTATATGATGCAGACTTTGGTAAATTTGGTGTGATGATATGCTATGATGCAGGATTCCCAGAAGTTGCTAGAGAATTGACATTAAAAGGCTCTGAAATAATATTTATACCTTCTGCGTGGAGAATACAAGATGAAGATATGTGGGATTTAAACGTATCTCAAAGAGCTTTAGAAAATACTGTCTATACAGTAGGAGTGAACTTAGTAAGTAATGACCCTAATTTGATACTGTTTGGAAAGAGTAAAATATGTAATCCTAGAGGAACTATAATAAGTCAATTAGATACATATAGAGAAAAATATATATTAGAAGAGATTGACCTAGATGAAATAGAAAAATATAGGAACGATATTCCCTACTTAAAGGACAGAAAAAATAGTTACAATATATAATTTTACATTATATGTTAAGGTACAATTTCGATAAAAAATAAAAATAGGAGGATATGTCAAACGTTAAAGATAAAGTTATTAACTCTGTTTGATATATCCTCTTTAATAATACCAGCTTTGCTTTAAAGATTTTTGAAATAATTTATAAGAAAGTCTTTAAATAATAAGACTGCTTTAGATGCATAATTCTCACTAAACCATGAAAGATTTAAATATCTTTTAAATTCAATATCTTTTATATGTAATAGTTTAATTTCAGGGTCTCGAGATAAGCCCCATGATTTTCCACATATAAATCCAACTCCTTGAAGTGATTTTATAAGAGCATAGATTGTATATGGAGAATCGGATTCAAAGGCTATTTTTGGCTTGAAATTAGCTGATTCACATAATATATCTATTATTTCTCTATAATTTTCACCTTTAGTTATAACGATAAAGTTTTCGTCTGAAACTTCATTTAGATAAACCCCATCCTTTAATGATAGAGAGTGGTTTATTGAAACTCCTAATAATATTTCCTCACAGGTTAATGTTATATTATTTTCTGAGTTTAATTTTGTAAATGAAGAAGATATATACAAATCAAAATCACTTTTCTTATAAGAAGATGGTAGAGTATGTGAAACATTAAAGGTAATATTAGGATATAGTTTTCTAAAGTTACTCAAAAGTGGTGGTAATACATTAGCAGCTGCTGTAGCTAATATTTTTACTTCACCAGAGTTTTCTAAGGAAATATCTTGTAATTCTTTCTTTGACATTTCTACTAAATCTAAAATACTATCCACCCTTTTTAGAAATAATCTACCGTACTCATTTAGTACAATATATCTTCCTTTTCTATCGAATAACTGAACTCCAAGTTCTTTTTCTAAAGAAGATATGGTTTTACTTAAAGCTGGTTGTGCTATGTTTAGTTTTTGTGATGCTTTTGTTATGTGTTCCATTCTAGCGACAGTTTGAAAATACTTAAGATGCAATAAATCCATAATATAAAATACACCTCTTTTAATATAACTTGAATTATATAAATTTGATAATTAATTATATATTATACATTATAATACAAAGCTTGTATAATAAACTATAATATATCATAAAGTTATTTAAATAGTTACTAATATATTTACATAATCTAACTAATAAAGGAGATATTTAATATGAAGTTAACTAAGGAAATATTAGAATATGCTTTAATAGGAGGTACAATTTTAGGTGGAGGAGGTGGCGGTGCAAAGGAAAGTGGAAGAGATATGGGGGAATATGCCTTACAATATGGGTTTCCAGAGCTAATAAGTATAGATGAATTACATGATGACGCAATTGTTTTAAATGTATCTGCAGTAGGAGCTCCAGCAGCACCACTTAAGTATGCTGATAATGATGATTATATAAACACAGTCAAAATATTTATTGATAAACTAGGATTAGATATACAAGGTATTATTACTAATGAAAATGGAGGGTGTGCAACAATAAATGGATGGCTTCAGTCTTCTGTGCTTAAAATACCACTAATAGATGCACCTTGTAATGGTAGAGCACATCCAACAGGCCTGATGGGAAGCCTTGGATTACATAGAGATAAAACATATAAGTCTTATCAAGCTGTGTCTGGTGGAAATCCAGAACTTGATAATCATATAGAGGGATTTGTAGAGGGTTCTTTAAATAAGACAGCAGGACTTGTTAGACAGTGTGCTGTAGCAGCAGAAGGACTAGTTGCTGTAGCTAGAAATCCTGTAAAAGCTTCTGTTGTAAAAGAAAATGCTGCTATAGGAGGCATAAGTCATGCAATAGATTTGGGTAAAGAGTTCTACTTAGGTCTAGAAATATCAAAAGATAAAGCAATAAACAACGTTGTCGAATTTTTGAATGGAGAGGTAGTTTCAGAAGGAACAATAGAAACTTTAGAGTTAGAAACTACAGGTGGATTTGATGTAGGTAAATTGATTGTAAATGGTTATGAGGTAACTTTTTGGAATGAATATATGACAATAGATAAAGATAATAATAGAATAGCAACGTTTCCAGATTTAATTATGACTTTTGATAAAAACACAAGTATGCCTGTTACATCAGCAGAAATCAGAGAAGGGCAAGAGATAGTTTTAATAAAAACTTCTAAAGAAAATTTAAAACTTTCAATAACAATGACACAAGAAGAATTATTAAAAGATATAGAAGATATATTAAATAAAAAAATAATTGGAGCTAATTAGGATGTGTAGTAATTTAATTGATTGAAGAATTAAAATTAATTAAATTTAAAGAGCAATACAATACCTATAAAATTATAAATAAAACAAATACTTAGGAAGAAGTTTATAAAAATAAATAAGATATGAAAGATTATAAGAAAAAGTTTATAAGAGCTCAAATAAAATAAGTGAAACAATAGGAAAAAGTTTATAAAGATATAAATAAAAGAAAAAAATGCTGTAATATTTATAAAAATAAAAGGAAAAATATTTACACAAAAATTATAAATAAAAGAAATAAAATTGGATGGTGAGCAAATATGATGTTAAAACAAATTTTGGAAGTTTATGATATTATTGATAGCGCAGAAGTAGATGGAGAATGTGTAAAAAAATATTTGGAAAGCTATGGTGGGAAGAATATATTAGTAAAAACTTTAAGTACGGGAAAAGGGTCTACTGATTTAGTAAAGTTTACAATACAAGGTAAAAATGGAAAATCATCAGGAGGAACAGCTAAGACATTAGGTGTCTTAGGAAGACTAGGAGGTATTGGAGCGAGACCAGAAATGATAGGTATGGTTTCTGATGCTGATGGAGCTTTAGTAGCAATAGCAGTAGGAGCAAAATTATTGGACATGCATAATAAGGGAGATTTTATTGATGGAGATGTAATAGTTTCAACTCACATATGTCCAGATGCACCTACTAAAGAACATAAACCAGTTCCATTTATGGATTCTCCAATTGACATGAGAACTATGAATGAAAACGAAGTTGATTTAAGTTGTGATGCTATATTATCAATAGATACAACTAAAGGTAATAGAGTTATAAATACAAGAGGATTTGCTATATCTCCTACAATAAAAGAAGGATATATTCTAAAAACAAGTAATGATTTATTAGATATAATGCAGACTACTACAGGAAGACTTCCTTATGTATTTCCTGTGTCAATACAAGATATAACTCCATATGGAAATGGTTTATATCATATAAATAGTATTCTTCAGCCAGCTGTAGCTACAAGAGCACCTGTAGTAGGAGTTGCTATAACAACTGAGACAACAGTTGCTGGATGTGCAACTGGAGCAAGTAATTATTCTGATTTAGAAAGTGCAGGAAGATTTGTTGTTGAAGTAGCAAAATACTATAGCAGTGGAAATTGTGAGTTTTATGATGAGCATGAATGGGATATTCTAATGAATAGATATGGAAGCCTAGATAAGTTTCAAACTTTTGGAGAAGAATAAAGTTGTATTTTATTGATGCTTTAGAATAGATGATATAGGTTAAATTATTGTGATATAATATTTAGAGTAAATAAAAATTGTAGATACAATAATTTTAGGGGGAGTTAATATGAAATTAACAAAATCAATATCATCAGTATTGTGTTTATCTCTAGTTTTAAGTTTATCATCAATATCATATGCAAATGAAATGGGAAGAACGGCAACAGAAAATACTTTAATAGGAAAGGATAGATATCAGACAGCTATTGAAGTAAGTAAAGAAGGTTGGAGTAGTGCAAATGAAGCTATAATAGTTAATAGTGAATCTATTGTAGATGCATTATCTGTTACACCATTTGCTAAATTAAAGAACGCTCCAATACTACTTACAGAAAAAAATAATTTAAATTTGCAAACTAAGAAAGAATTAGAAAGATTAGGTGTTAAAAAAGTTTATATAATTGGACTATCTGGTTCTGTATCAGACAATGTACAAAAACAACTAGAATCTAATAACCTAACAGTTGATAGAATTGGTGGTAGTGACAGACATCAGACAGCTTTGAACATAGCTAAAAAGATAGAAGGTTTAAAAGACATATCAGAAATAGCTGTGATAAATGGATATACAGGTCTTGCAGATGCAGTTAGTATAGCTTCTGTAGCTGCTACTAATGGTATGGTTATACTTCCAGTTTCTGATGCATCTGGAGTGTCTAGTTTTAAGGATTTTATAGCCTCTAAAAATATAAGTAAGTCATACATAATAGGCTCTACTAATGCTGTATCAGATAAAATAAAACAAAGTCTGCCAAATTCAGAAAGAATAGGTGGAGCAGATAGAAATGAAACAAATGGAAAAGTAATAGAAAAATTTTATACATCAAATAATTTAGATAATGTATTTGTAGCTAAAGATGGAATGAAAAAACAAAATCAACTTATAGATGCTCTAGCAGTAGGTGTATTAGCATCAAAAGAAAATTCTCCAGTACTTATAGTAGGAGATAAATTGAGTGCAACTCAAAAGAGTATATTTACAAATAAAAAGGCGGCTGTTATAACTCAAGTTGGTAGTGGTGGAAATGAAAATGCATTTGCAGAGCTAAAAGATTTACAAGAGAGTAGTACTGGTAAGACAGTAATGTATGTAGCTAATACAGATAAAGTAAATGTAAGAAGTGATGCTACAATAGAAGCTTCTGTAGTAGGTTATCTAAATAATGGTGATGAAGTAGAAGTTTTAGAAGTACTAAAAACGGGATGGGTTAAGATAAAATACAATGACGATATTGGATATGTCAGTGGGTCTTATCTAACAAATAATAAACCTAATAATAATAGTGAAAATGTTAAGATAAAATATGTAAAAGAAAAAGATGGTCTAAATGTTAGAAAAGGACCAAGTACGGAAGATGAAAAAATAGGACAACTTCCATATGGAAGTAAGGTAGAAACTGTAGAAATGTTTGCTACTGGATGGGTAAAAATAAAATATAATGGTGGATATGGTTATGTAAGTAATGATTACCTATCTGATACACCAGTTATCTAAACTTATAGATAATAAATAATAAAGAGACTGTCTTAATATTAATGGCAGTCTCTTTATTATTATGAAATGTTGATTTTAATAATGATTTCTATTTTGATAACTTAATTCTAGGAGTTATTATTGTAGATATTATTAACATACAAATACTTAAAATCCAATGTTTAATGCCAAAATTGAATATCAATAGATTTATCCCTGCAATTGTAAATAAACAGTATTTAATTAGGATTAAAATTGTATTTATTGAAATACCCTTTATCGATATTATTTTAAAACTGAGAATGGTCATTCGAAGCCCTATAAATGCCAATAATACACCTATAATATCTTGGATTAAGTAATAGTATTTAAAATGCATATTTTAATCAACTCTTCTCTGCATAGTAGTAGATATTTCTAAATCTTCTATTTCATCATCTGTATATGTAAGCATGGTAAAACCTGTGACACCATAAATAAATGAAATTATAGGCGTAATCCAACTTAGAAAACAATATGGAATAAATTCAAGTGGACTTACACCAAGAGTTTGGGCACAGAAAACAGCATTTGAATTCCATGGTATTAATGGACCGCCAAGGGTTGCTGTATCTTCTATAATTCTAGATAAATTTTGTGGTTTTAGCCTAAATTCCTTATATATTGGGGACATTAAAGTTCCAACAAATACCGATGTGAACATCATGGATGAACTAAATGCATTTGCAAAGTAGCTTACTATGAAAGTAGAGCCAACTAACTTAGTTCTTGATTTTCCTATTTTATTTATCATTGGTTGAAGTAATACTTCTAAGAATCCAGTTTTTTGGAGAATTCCAGCAATAACGAAAACTACAAAGACTAGTAAAACGGTTTCAGCCATACTCATTATTCCACCACGATTTAATAATTTATCAGCATAAACAAATCCTGTGTCTATAGTAAATCCTGATAACATATAATTTAAGACATCACCTATTTTTTCTCCTTCTTGAATTACAGCTATAATAAGCCCCATAATAGCTGAACTTAATATAGATATAATAGGAGGCTTTTGTAACAATAAAAGTAATAATAAGAATAGTATTGGAATCATTGCTACTAAACCAATATGAAAGTTTGAATTTAATACATCTTTGATTTGATTTATTTGAACATAGTCAATAGTATTATTTGAATACTTAAGCCCAATTACAGTGTACAAAACGATACATATTATATATGCAGGTCCTGTTGTGTAAACCATGTGTTTCATATGAGTAATTACATCTGTTTTACAAACCGCAGCAGCTAGATTTGTAGAGTCGGATAGAGGAGACATTTTATCTCCAAAAAAAGCACCGGATATGACTGCACCAGCTGTTAAGCCAAGGGGAATACCCATACTAGTACCAATACTCATCATTGCTATACCAGACGTTCCAAGTGTTCCCCAAGATGTACCAGTAGCAACAGAAGTAAGTGAACAGACTATTAATGTTGTAAGTAAAAAATACTTAGGTGTTATTATTGTCAGACCACTATATACTACTGTTGGGATTGTACCAGCAGCTATCCAAGCAGCTATTAGTACCCCAACAGAAAGTATAATTAAATTTGATTGAAAGGCATCTTTACCAACTTCAAATCCAAAAGCTTCTATTTCTTCATTAGTATAACCAAGTCTCATAGCTGCTGGAACTACTATAAGCCATGAAAGTAAAAACATTGTAGTTATAGAAGCTTTAAATAGAACTATACCAACCGATGTTAAAGCTATTATCGCAAGCATTACTAATAACGAATATCTAAATGAAGGTCTTTTTCTTTCTGTACCTATTTTCATAGCGCAAATTCTCCTTAAATGTTTTTAGTTAATTGCATTTTTTATTCTTATAAGAGCTTCTTCAACCATGCTTCTTGGACAAGCTAAGTTTATTCTTTGATATCCGCTTCCTCCAATACCAAAACTACTTCCTTGATTTAAGGCAACTTTACCTTTTTTTACTAATAGATTTTCTAATTCTTCATCACTTAATCCAAGTTGGCTAAAATCTACCCATAATAAATAAGTACCTTCTGGTTTTCTGACTTTAAGTTTTGGCATATTTTCATTTATATATTTTATAGCAAAATCTATATTAGATTCTAAGTACTCTAAGAATGACTCTAGCCAAGGCTCACCATTGTTATATGAAGCTTCTGTTGCAACTAAACTAAAACAGTTATTTCTCTTTATATCAATTCTAGTAAATGCATTATCTAACAATTTATAATCTTTTTCATCAGGTAGTACAACATATGAAGATTGAAGACCTGCTATATTAAAAGTTTTAGTTGGTGCCATACAAGTAATTGTATTTTTTTCAAAATCTTTAGATATAGATGCCATAGGTATATGTTTATGATTTTTAAATATAATATCACTGTGTATTTCATCTGATATAACCTTTACACCGTATTTAAGGCAAATATCTCCTAGTTTCTTTAGTTCATCCTTTGTCCATACTCTTCCAACTGGATTGTGAGGATTGCAAAGTATAAACAATTTTACATCTTTGATTTTACTTTCAATGTCTTCATAGTCCATTATATAGTTTCCATTTTCTAATTTTTGTAGTGGGCTTATAACTAGTTCTCTATTATTATTTTTTACAACACTATTAAAAGGGCTGTAAACTGGTTCCTGTATCATTATTTTATCGTTTTCTTTTGTAAGCTCATTTATTAAAAGGCTTATTGCTGGGATAACACCTGGGCTATAAACTAACCATTCACTTTTTATCTTCCAATTATGTCTTTTATCCAACCAATTCACTATAGATTCATTGTAAGAATCTGGTCTTGTTGTATAACCGTAAATATCTTGTTCTAGCCTATGTCTTAAGGCATCAATTATACACGGAGCAGCTTTAAAATCCATATCAGCTACCCACATAGGAAGTAAATCATTAGTACCATATTTTTTATCCATCTCTGACCATTTAGCTGAAAAATTATTACCTCTATCAATAATTTCATTAAAATTGTAATTCATTATAAATACCTCCAGTAATTTTTAAATTTATACTTATAGTATTTAGCAAGCAATATGCCAAAATAGATATTAAAAATATTTAATTAAAAATTAATTCGTGATATTAAGTAATACCAGAGGTTGGAAGATATGAAATTATTAAATTTATTTAATTTTATTTGGAAAAGGTTATTTTAAAAAATTGTTAAATTTATTAAAATACAATTAAATAGGTTTAAATGGTTGAACTGTTTTAATTATTAAACCCATTTATTTTTTTTAGAAACTCGATTCCTTTAAGGGTTATAACTGAACCACCACGACCAACAAGTATATTTACAAATCCAAATTCTTGTAATTCCAAAAGTATATTTCTAATTTGTTGTTCTGTCAAAAATCTATTTTCGTTTAAAGCTATTTTGTATAAGCTTTTTCTACCAATTCGTTCTTTTAAATCGTAAGCTTTATTTAAATTATCCAATATAAAGATATATTCATCTAATGGTCTTTTAAAATTATAGTCATGTTTGATGAAGTTTTTGTCTTTATTAATATTAAATTGGTATTTAGATATTTTTTCTGTTACTTTATTACAAACAGTTTTGCTATAATTTTCATCTATAGTATCTAATATATATTCAGGTAAGTCACATATTTCTATAACATCTTTTCCTAGATAACAGAAATATTCTCCTAAGTTTCTTAATTCTCTTACATTTCCTTCCCATTTATATATTTTGAAAATTTCCTTAACTTCGTCACTTAGATTAAAATTGCATGGTATATCATACGTTAGTGATTCGAAGATTTCAAATATATCAGCAGGTCTTTCTCTAAGAGGATGTATTTTAAGAGGAAGAACATTTAACCTAAAATACAAATCTCTTCTAAATTTACCTTTAGATACAAGTTCTTTTAAATTTCTATTAGTAGCAGCAATTATTCTTACATCAATGTCAATAACATTATTTGAACTAATACGCCTTACTTGTTTTTCCTGTATAACTCTGAGCAATTTAGATTGAGAATTTAAATCCATCTCACCAATTTCATCTAAGAATATAGTTCCATTGTTTGCTAATTCAAATAAACCCATTTTTCCGCCCTTTTTAGCTCCAGTAAAGGCACCTTCATCATAACCAAATAATTCACTTTGCAATAAACTTTCTTGAAAAGTGCTGCAATTTACTGCTACAAAAGGTCCACAATTTCTTTTAGAAGCACTGTGAATAGATTGTGCAAATAATTCTTTACCAGTACCACTTTCACCAATTATTAAGATTGATGAGTTTGATTGAGCCATTTTATTGGCAATTTTTTTAGTATTAATAGTTTGTATACTAGAACCTAATATGTCATCAAAAGTATACTTACTGATATTACCAGAGTTTACTAGTTGTGCTCTTAACTTAGCTTGTTTTTTTTCTAATTGAGAAAACTTCGTCATCTTTAATATAAAACCATCAAATACATTCAATTGTATATGTTTAATCTCTAAATTTATGTCAATATGATTTATCTTAATTAATTTCTCATAAAATAGAGTTTTATTATTTAATATGTTTTGAAAGTTGATATCTTTTATACATTCACCAATAAATACATCAATCATTTCATTTGCATTTATAGATAAAATTTTTCTAGCGATATGATTGTAAAATTGTATAATTCCATCATTATTTGTGCATATAATTCCATCATCAATTATAGATAACAACAAATCAAATTGCCTTTCAAATTTATTTGCATCTAACAATAATTCGCCTGTACTATAGCTTGTAGGAATTATTTTTTCTACATATTTTTTTATTAAGTCATCTTTTATTAGATGTTTTAACTTAGTTTTTGTGGCAATTTCAACAATACAACTTAAATCTATTATTCTATATTTTAAGTCTATAACTTCACAATTTTTAAAATTAGGCAAGATTTTTTCTCCAGGAGTTAGAATTATGGCATCTGTAGGAGTAAATTCTATTTCTGGATAACAGGGTAAGATATTGATATTATCTATTCCTAGTCTATGTATTAAAGAGATTGTCTCTATAGACATATCCTTGCTTAGATTATATACATAAATAGTTTTATTTTTTTCTAATTTAGATATCATATCTATACTATTCTTTTCAAATGTCAACTTAGGAACGATAATTTGAGCATCATGATGAGATAATTTTGCTATTTCATCATATTTTAAATAAGCAGATAAAAGGATTAGTTTTTCTTTAAAAAATTTTAGATTTCCCTCTTCAAATGAGTATAAGTTTATTTTTATATTGTTACCTAGAAATTGTCTTATTTGGTCTTCGTAAATTTTTCCAGCATCTTTTTTTAAGCTTACAATAGCTAATTCTATTTGTTTCATTTTAACCTCTCATACAAATTTGACTTATTTTAGATTATATAACAATTAAACTAAATATAAATAATTTTGTCTAACTATTATTATAAATTAAGTAGTAATATAAAAGAAATAGCTAAAATGAGTCCTTTTATTTTTGTTTTTTGTATCTATTTGGTATAATAGTATTGAAACGATAATAATTTAGATAAAATTTCTTAAGAGGAATACTATGAGGAGAACATAAGATGAAAAAATGTCTTTACTGTAACAGGGATATAAAGTCACCAAATAATAAATTGGCTATAAAATACGATGACAATACCGATATATATCCATGTCGTACAGAATGTAAGGAAAAAATTGAAGAATATATAATAAAAAAACCTACGTATAAGTTTATAAATATATTAGAGGTTCTTTTAGGTGTAGGTGGAATATTTTGCTTTTTGAGCAAATGGACTATTGCAGCCCAAATTGTACTTGGAATTGACGCATTAGTTATATTTTTATTTCCATTAGCAGGGTTTAAAATGAATGGTAAATTAAGTATGGAGCAAACTAAGCATCAGAGCAGGTCTATAGCAATATCAATTTTAGCATTTATAATAGTAATAACTGTATTATATTTTAAGCAAATTGGTAAGTAAATCATAATTGTATAGAACATCATAAGAGTATGAGGTGAATTTATGGAAGAAAGAAAATTAGCACCAAACAATGAGCGAGAAGCTCTTATAAAAAGATTAAAAAGAATAGAAGGTCAAGTTAAAGGAATACAAAAGATGGTAGAAGAGGAGCGTTATTGTGTTGATATATTAGTTCAAATATCCGCTATAAGGTCTGCTATAAATAGAGTAGGCACAATTATTTTGGAAAATCATATAAAAGGATGTGTAGCAGAAAGTATCAAACATGATGATAGTGAAAAAACTGAAGAGATGATAAAAGAACTTATGGATACCATAAATAAATTTACAAAATAAGGGGGCGGTTAGGTATGAATCAACAAGGATTTATTATGGAGATTGTTGATGATAGAACTGCAAAATTAAAAATGCAAAGACACTCAGCTTGTGCTGCTTGTGGAAAATGTGCTACTGCTGACTCATCAGAGTCAAAAGAGATATTAGTAGAGGTAGACAATACAATTGGTGCGAAGGTTGGTGACCATGTAGAAGTGAGTATGGATAACATGAATGTATTAAAAGCAGCTGCGATGGCTTATATAATACCTCTTGTAGCGCTTCTTGTTGGAACAATAGGAACATACTATATATTGGAAGCAATTGGCATGACCTCTGGGGTTGAAGCTATAAGTGGATTAGTTGGGATTTGTCTTACAGTAATTTGTTATTTGTATCTAAAGAAAAATGATAAAAAATTTAGAGATAGTAGAGAATTTATACCAGTAATCACAAGAATATTAATTGACCTTTAAAATGATTACAATTTAAAAATAGCAATGTACTCTTATAAATGCTTAATGTATATTTATAGGATTTAGGTACATTGCTATTTTTATATTTTTATTTTGATTTTCTTTGAGGAATAAAATTCTTTCGTATTTTCAAAAGGTTTAATGTTCTTACAAAAGAAGTTACAACCAATACACCAAGCGATATTGCAGCGCTTAAAAATAGTGCATCAGTACCTTTTGACATCGCTAAATCATAATTTTTTTGAATTAAAGATAACATTGTATTGTATAATCCAATTCCTGGTATCAGAGGAAGAATCCCTGGAATTACAAATACAATAGCTGGTTGCTTTAGTTTTCTAGCCAATATCTCACTACACGCTGAAACCAAAGCAGCAGCTATAAAACCCGCAAAAATTGAGTTCGTAGTGAAATTAAATAAATATACATACACAATCCAACCAACTCCACCAGTTATTCCAGCTGGAAGAAGTAGATAAAGTGGTGCATTAAAAAAGACAGCAAATCCAGCAGTTGCAATGCCTGAAAATAAAAAATGTAAAATCATCGACATATCAGTCATTAGAAAGAACCTCCAATTCTATACCATGTATCAAGGACAAAACCGACTCCAGAAGCAATTGCAATAATAATCATAGCAGCATCGAAAGCACGAGAAATTCCTGATATTAAATTACCTGATATTAAATCTCTGATGGCTTTTATAAAAGCAACTCCTGGGAGTAGTGGCATTATTGCTCCAACTATGAGCATTTTAGGGTCACTCAAAATACCTATTTCAACTAGTAAAACTCCTGAAAGTGCTATTAAAAAAGAAGATACTAAACATGAAAATGCAGATATTGCACTTATCTTCATGGTTTTATCATAAGTAATTGCAGCAAATATTGCTATTATAAATGTAAGAATAAAATTTAATATATAATTCCCTCCAAGCAAGCAAGCAAAGCAAGCAGATGCAATTCCTGTACAAGAGTAAAACAACCATAAAGGATAAGGTTTTACCTCTTGTATTTCATAAAGACGTGCAATAGCAGTATCAATATCATACTCTTTATCATTTACAAATTCTCGAGAAAAACTGTTTAATAAGGAAATCTTATTTAAGTTTATACCCCTTGATTGAATCGTTTTCATAAACGAAAAACCGTCAAATTTTTCATCTGAAATAATTATTACTGTAGGAGTTGTAAAAATATTTACATGATAAAATCCTCTTGACCTGCAGATTCTAAGGACACTGTCTTCAACCCTAGATGTTTCAGCTCCATTTTTTATCATAAGTTCCCCTACAAATAGAGCTAATTTTAGAATATTTTTTTTATATTCAAGTTCCTCATTTTGATTCATAAATACACCTCCAAATTAAAAAACATAATATTGAAATTATATCAAATTTTTAAGTAATATTCCTTATATATATATAAATTATATTATCTTTTTTTTATTTAAAAATAGTCACATTTAAATTATATCCAATTAAAAGAATTAGACAATATTATTTATTATATTTTAACTTAAAATACAGAAAGTAAACATGTAAAAGTAGTAAAACACTTGACTATTAATTTATAAAAGACTATAATAATAAATTATCATATTGATAAAAATGAAAATTATGAAATGTCTGTAAAAGTAAAATTTAAATAATAACTAGGAGGAGTAATATGTTTGAGAACTTGAAAAAAGCGGACCCTGAGATTTATGAAAGTATGAAAAGAGAGTTAAAAAGACAACAAAGGAATATTGAGTTGATAGCATCTGAAAATATAGTATCAGTTCCAGTAATGGAAACTATGGGAAGTCATCTTACTAATAAGTATGCAGAAGGTTACTCAGGCAAAAGATATTATGGTGGATGTGAGTACATAGATGAAGTTGAAACTCTTGCAATAGATAGAATTAAAAAGATATTTGGAGCAGAACATGCTAATGTTCAACCTCATTCTGGAGCAAATGCAAATATTGGTGTATATTTTGCTATGCTAAAACCAGGTGATGTTGTTATGGGAATGAATTTATCTCAAGGTGGGCATTTAACTCATGGTGCTCCAGTTAATATTTCTGGTCAATATTATAAATTTTATGAATATGGAATAAATAGAGATAGTGGACTTATAGATTTTGATGATGTTAGAAAAATAGCACACGAAGTAAAACCTAAAATGATAGTTGCGGGAGCAAGTGCATATCCTAGAGAGATAGATTTTAAAAAATTTAGAGAAATAGCTGATGAGGTTGGAGCATTACTTATGGTAGATATGGCTCATATAGCAGGTCTTGTAGCTGCTGGTCTTCATCAAAATCCATGTGAAGTAGCTGATTTTGTTACAACAACAACTCATAAAACTTTAAGAGGGCCTCGTGGAGGAGTTATCCTTTGTAAAGAAAAATATGCTAAAGCTATAGACAAAGCAATATTCCCTGGAATTCAAGGGGGACCTCTTGAGCATATAATTGCATCTAAAGCAGTATGTTTTAAAGAAGCTTTAAGTGATGAATTTAAAACATACCAACAACAGGTTGCTAAAAATGCAAAAGCTTTAGCTGAAGAACTTATTAAGAGAGATTTTAAATTGATTTCTGGAGGAACAGATAATCACTTAATATTATTAGATTTAACTAATAAAAATATAACTGGTAAAGCAGCAGAAAAAAGATTAGATGATGCTTATATAACTGCTAATAAAAACACAATACCATTTGATCCAAATGGAGCACTTGTTACAAGTGGAATAAGACTTGGTACTCCAGCTGTAACTACTAGAGGCATGAAAGAGGAAGATATGGCAATAATTGCCGAGGCTATAGACCTATGTTTAACTTATGATGAAGAATCTAAAGCAAGAACACTGGTTGTTGGTTTAACTGAAAATTATCCTCTATATGAAGAATATAATATTATGGATTAATTAAAAGTATAATTAAATAAGAGATATTTAAATAATTACAATAATAGTATTTATATTTAAATATATATATAAAGATAAAACCCAATTAATTAGGAGATAGCTTCCAATATTAATTGGGTTTTGTATTTTTTAATTAAAACTTTAAGATTTCTTAAGAATTATACTAGGTTTTTCTAAAGATTTAAAGTTTATACTTATAAATATAGTAATTAAAGGTATTTAAAGGCTCTAATGAGGAGGGAATCTTATGAAAGTATTAATTCTTACAGGAAAATTTGGTATGGGTCATTACTCAGCATCAAACTCTTTAAGTGAAGATATAAAAACAAAATTTAATAATTCTGAAATAATAATTAAAGATATATTTGAATATATTATGCCTAACTACTCAGATAAAATGTATAAAACTTTTTCTATTCTTGTAAATCGGGGAAGCAGTCTTTATAATTTATTTTACAAGTGTACTGAAAATGGAAAAAAGGATATAAAATTTACCTTTTCAGATTATTTCTTAACTAAATTAGACAAGTTACTTAATGAAATACAACCAACAGTAGTTATTTCAACTTTTCCATTTTGTTCTCAAGTAGTATCAAGATATAAAGAAAAGTATAACTCAAATCTTCCTTTGATAACATGTATAACAGATATAAGTAGCCATTCAGAATGGATTAGTAAAAATACAGATTGTTACTTAGTAGCTAGTGAATCTACTAAAGAAGAACTTATTTTAAAAGGAATAGATGAAGATAAAATAAAAGTTAATGGAATACCTGTAAAAAAAGAATTTAAAAAAATAGAACATATAAATCATTTAGATAAAAAAAACATCCTTATAATGGGTGGAGGATTAGGTTTATTACCTAAGTCAGAACAATTTTATAAAGAGCTAAATAGTTTAGAAGGAGTAAAAACTACTGTAATAACTGGCAATAATAAAAAAATGTACTATAAATTGTACAATAGATATGAAAATATTGAGGTTGTAGGCTATACTAACGAAGTATACAAATATATGGAAAATGCTGACCTTATTATTTCTAAACCAGGTGGAATAACATTATTTGAAACAATTTATTCAGAGCTTCCAATATTAGCATTCAATCCATTTTTGCAACAAGAGATAAATAATGCTGATTTTATATTAAATAATGGAATTGGAAAAATACTTGATAAAAATAAAAAATACTATGTAGATGAGATAAAAGACTTAATCTATGATGATGTTAAACTTAAAGAAATGAGTTTGAATATGAAAAAACTTAAAAAACAATTTGATAATAATACATTAGAAAATATTTTATTTTCATTTGATGGACAAGGAGTGTGTAGAGAATGTATGTAGTAGGTTTAATTATAGTTATTGCTTTGATTTTTTTAATCCATTCAATTATACCTACATATTATAATAAATTATTAAATAAAGATGTATTGAAAAATATGACTGAGAAGAATGAAATTGCTCTTACATTTGATGATGGACCAGACAAAAGGTATACAGAAAAATTGTTGGATGTACTAAAAGAAAATGATATAAAGGCCATGTTTTTCGTAGTGGCAAAGAATGCTGAAAAAGAGCCTGAAATTATAAAAAGAATGTTAAGAGAAAATCACATAGTTGGCTTACATTCACTAGAACATAAGAATGCATGGCTTTATAGTTATAATTATGTTAAAAAAGATTTTATTGAAAGTACAGATATAATGAAAAATTTAGGTGTAGACGTAAACTACTATCGTCCACCATGGGGGCATACTAATATATTTTCAAATCAATTTGCTAAAAAATATAATTTAAAAATGACCTTATGGGATGTAATGGCAGAAGATTGGAGTAAAGATAGCACAGTAGAGATTATAGTAAATAAATTAATAGATAGAACAAAAGAAAATTCTATAATTTGTTTGCATGATGCAGGAGAAAACTCAGGAGGGGCAGTTGGAGCACCTGAACGTACTATTGAAGCATTAAAGATAGCTATTCCAAAACTTAAAGCCAGTGGTTTCAAATTTGTAACACCAGAAAGGATGTAGTTATGATAAGTAAAACTGAAAAGAGAAATAAATCCCTAGGTAGTGTAGCCTTCTTAGTTTTACTAATGGGCATAACTGGATACTTTGTTTTTAGAGGTCAATCAATTGAATCGTTAATAAAATCATTAAAAGGTGCAAGTCCTGTGTTTATATTAATTGGATTTGCAATGATGTTTATATATGTTGCTTGCGAAGGTATAAATATATATTTAGGTATGAAGGCTTTAAATCAAAAAACTACTTTTTTAAAATGTATGGGATATGCGTTTGTTGGATTTTATTTTAGCTCAATTACACCTTCAGCATCTGGAGGTCAACCAGCACAAGTTTATTACATGAAGAAGGATGATATAAACATATCTTACTCTTCACTTATATTATTAGTTATTGTTGTCATTCACCAAGTTGTTGTATTGGCATATAGCGGAATAATGTTCATTATGGAACGTGAATTTATACTAAACAATGTAAGAGGGATGAATATTTTATTGATATATGGTGTAATAACGAATGTTGCTCTTGTTGTTGGAGTAATTGCAGTTATATTTTCAAAAAAATTAGTAAATAACTTCATAATATCCATAACAAATTTATTAGGAAAACTAAGAATAATAAAAGATGTTGAAGGTTCACGAAAAGTGATAACTTCTCAAATTGAAGAATATATTAAAGGTGCTCAATATATAAAACAAAATCCAAAGTTAGTAATTAAGATTTTACTTAT
Organism: Clostridioides sp. ZZV14-6009; assembly: GCF_020658095.1. NCBI lineage: Bacteria > Bacillati > Bacillota > Clostridia > Peptostreptococcales > Peptostreptococcaceae > Clostridioides > Clostridioides sp. ZZV14-6009. The sequence continues at coordinate 6,024 of NZ_JAGWDG010000003.1, read as the reverse complement.
AACTATTGTGCAAATAACAGCTATGTTTTTAGTACCATTCTTTGTATACAAAGCTTTCCATCTATCAACATATACTGTGTTTGAAATATTAGCAATACAATCATTACTTAATATTGCTGTTTCATCTTTACCATTACCAGGAGCTGTTGGAGCATCTGAAAATAGTTTTATGATATTATTTAAGATATTTTTCCCAGGTCATTTACTAGTGCCAGCGATGTTACTTAGCAGAGGAATAAGTTTTTATGCATTCGTTGCTATAAGTGGTTTAGTATGTATTGTAGCACATGTTAAGTCTTCTGAAAAAGTTAAGTCAGTAAAAGAAGTTATTTATGTAAGATAGTATTGTATAGTTTATTTTTTATATAAGTGATATGTGTATACGTTTTGATTAAACTTTAAGAGCGCTTACAATAGTAGAAAGTATTAAAACGTATGACATTGCTAAGCTTTTACTAATAAAGTATAATATTTTATATAGTTTTAAATATTTAAGAAATATAGTAAAAAGGAGCTTAGCGATGATAAAAGAGATTCCAAAAAAAATTTTAGTAGCTGATGATAATCCAGAAATTAGGGAAATTGTAGAAATACTTTTGACTGGCGAAGGTTATGAAGTTGTTATGGCGACGAACGGAGAAGAGGCCGTAAATTTAGTAGACAGTACAATTGATTTGATTATTTTGGATGTTGTTATGCCAGTAAAGACAGGGTTTGTTGCATGTAATGAGATTAGAGAAAAAACAACAGCTCCAATATTATTTCTAACTGCGAAAACTCAAGATTCCGACAAGGTTATTGGGTTTTCAGCAGGAGGAGATGACTATTTATCAAAGCCTTTTTCATATTCTGAGTTAATTTCAAGAGTTAAGTCACTACTTAGACGTTATTATATATATCAGGGGAAGGAAAAGAATAAGGAGCCAAATATATTGCAAACAAAAGGTTTATGTGTAAATTTGGATACTCAAGATGTCATATTGGATGGAGAAACTATATTTTTGACAACTATAGAATATAGCATATTAGTTCTTATGCTAAAAAATAGAAAAAAAGTTTTCTCGTCTGAAAATATATATGAAAGTATTTGGAATGAGCAATATTTTTATACAGCAAATAATACTATAATGGTACATATTAGAAATTTAAGAAAAAAACTAGAGAAAGATCAGAAAAATCCACAATATGTAAAAACTGCATGGGGAAAGGGGTACTATATTGATTAGCAAAATTAAGCCATCAAAGTTGGGTGTCATACTATTGGTATATGTAGTAATCTCAGCTGGGGTGGCTTTTATTTTAAATATACCATTTTATTCTGCTGTTGAGTCAATAGTAAAGGATGTATCAGAAGGTAAAACATATTTTAAAAGAGAAGCAGACCAGTTAATGGACGATTTTCAAATCTATGTGAATGATAAAAATATAAGTTCAAATGATGTAGAAGATATATCAAATTGGAATAATGACAATTGGTTTGTATCTATGAAAGTATATGAAGGAGATAAGATTTTTTATGATACATTGTACTACCCAAATGAGTTACCTGATAAGAGTGAAGAAAATGAATTTTATAGTAGCTCTATGGCTAGACATTATGAGATACAATTTTCTGATATTAAAGCTAGTGTAGTTATAGTAGCACTGTTTAGATTTCGATTTCAAAACTTTATAGATGCTGTTTCTATCACATTTATGGCAATTACATTTATTGTAACATTTTTATTGTTGTTGAGTAGAAAGATTAAATATCTAAGAAAAATAGAGATGGGTATAAAGATAGTAGAAAGTGGTAGTTTAAAGTATAGAATTCCTGTTAAGGGGAACGATGAATTATCATCACTTGCATCTAGTATTAATGAGATGAGTCAAGCACTTGATAATCAGCTTATAAAAGAAAGAGAAATGAAGAATAAAAATAAAGATATAGTAACTTCTATATCACATGATGTCAGAACTCCATTGACATCAGTAATTTGCTATTTGGATTTAATTAAAGATCATAAGTATAATAGCCCTGAGCAATTGGAGCAATATATAAAAAATGTAAGATTAAAGGCATATCAGATAAAAGATTTGACAGATGACCTTTTTACACATTTTGTTAATTCGGAAGAAGAAGTGTCTAAAAAGTATGAAAAGATTAATGCAAATGAATTTATATTTCAACTGCTTTTAGATAGTTCATATACATTGGAAGAAAAGGGGTTTCATATAAAAATAGAGAATGAACTTTATAACCAATATCATATTTATGTAGATGTAACACAATTTAGAAGAATATTTGATAATTTATGTTCTAACATAATAAAGTATGCAAGAAGGGATAGACCAATAGTATTTTTAATTAAAGTTGAAGATGGTAAGTTGCTAATTATACAAAAAAACAAAGTTAGTAACATTCATAAAAATGTAGAAAGTTTTGGAATTGGCTTAAAAAACTGTGAAAAGATAATTGCATATCACAATGGAAGTATAAATGTAAACTCAGGTGACAAAGAGTTTTCTATTGAAATATCTATTCCAGTAAATGAATCATAAATGTCTCAATTAAGTACTGCTAAGTACTGCATATGTTAATTGTTATGTACCTATGACCAAGTAACAAGTTTACTTGTAAGACCATATAATATTATTATCTTAAAAAAAGGGGACATAATAATATGGTTTTAACAGGAGCGCATTATATTTACATTGTATTTATGGTAATTATCTTAATTACTATGCTTATGAAAAAAGATACTATAGTACCATGTATATTAGGTGTTTTCTTCATGGGGTTATTCTTTGAAAAAAATATCTTTGGAGCTATAACAGCAGTGTTTAACTCGTTTATTATATCTTTAAATGAGTTGGGACCGATTATTTTAATTATAGCGATTATGGTAGCTTTATCTAAAGCTCTAGAAGCGAATAATGCCATACAGTATATGGTAAGACCATTTTCCAAAGTTATAAGAAATTCTAACACAGCATTTTTTGTAACTGGATTTGTAATGTTGATTCTTTCTTGGTTTTTCTGGCCAACTCCAGCTGTTGCCTTAGTTGGGGCTGTATTTTTACCTGTTGCTATTAGAGCTGGATTACCAGCGATTGGTGTTGCAGTAGCATTAAACTTATTTGGTCATGGTCTTGCCTTATCTACAGACTTTGTTATTCAGGGAGCTCCAAGTATAACAGCTGGTGCAGCAGGAGTAGCAGTATCATATGTCATAAATGATGGTATGATTTTATTTTGGGTAATGGGAATTGTAACGATATCGATGGCATTTTATACATTAAAAAGGGATATCAATAAAGGAATGTTTAGAGAAGAGCTTAAAGATTTTGAAAGTGAAGAAGTAAAAGAATTTAATGGAAAATCTAAGATAGCAACTATTTTAGTAGCTTTAGGATTTCTTGCTGATATAATTGCTATGTATATGTTTGACCTAAAAGGAGGAGATGCATCAGCTCTTTTAGGAGGAACAGCAGTGTTTCTAATAATTATTATAAATACTATAAATTTCGGCAAAGATAGTCTTGAAAATGTGTGTGAAAATATAATAGATGGTTTTGTGTTTGGTATAAAGATATTTGGTGCGATTATACCAATAGCAGCGTTTTTCTACATGGGAGAAGTTGCACCTTTAACTGGTGTATTTGGAAAGGTATTAACCCCTGGTTCTCAAGGATTATTATCAGATATAGGGATAGCTCTTTCTCAAACGATACCACTTAATAAATTTGCAGTATCAGGTATAGAAACTGTAGTAGGTGCAATAACTGGGCTTGATGGTTCTGGGTTCTCTGGAATTTCATTAGTTGGTTCACTTGCATCTGTATTTGGAACTGCTATTAATGCAAGTGTTGGTGCATTAGCAGCATTAGGTCAAATTAGTGGTATTTGGGTTGGTGGAGGATGTCTAGTTCCTTGGGGGCTTATTTCAGCAGCCGCAATTTGTGGAGTTAGTCCTATTGAGTTGGCAAAAAGGAATTTTATTCCTGTTATAACAGGACTCATTGTAACAACTATAGTAGCAGTATTCATTATTTAGCAAATAAAAACTAATATTATTTTACTTGTAGATTAACAAAACTTATATATAAATTAAAAATAAAAGATTATATAAATTAAAAATAGATGCACAGTTATTACCTATCAAAAGACTTTTGTTTATGTAAAAACTATACATCTATTTTTTATTGGAAGTATTTAATTTGAAATCGTTTATGTAAATTAATATATAAATATTATACTTAAAGTATAGCTTTTAAATATACTTCTAAATGTTAATAATTTAGAAGTTCAAAATTGTATCCTAGCTTTCTAGCATCTGATATAAAATCACTTAGAATTTCTGTACTAGTTTTAGAAACAGCATGTAGTAATAAGATAGAACCATCGTGTAAATTATCCATTATTTTTTTCTTGGCTTCCTCATGTGATGGTTGTTTTTCAGTGTCCCAGTCCCTATATGCGAAACTCCAAAATATAGTTTTATAGCCTAGATTTTTAGTCATTGCTAAGCTTTTTTCTGAATACTTACCCATAGGAGGTCTGAAAAACTTAACTATATTTTTTCCAGTTAAATCTTTATAAAGTTTTTCAACATCTTCAAATTCATTATTAAAGCTTTTTAGATTGCTTGTTTTTGTTGGCATAGAAGGATGCGTTTTACTGTGGCTTCCAACTATGTGACCTTCTGCAACCATTCTTTTTATCAAATCTTTATTTTCTTTTATGTATGGAGATGTAACGAAAAAAACAGCCTTTACTTTATTTTTTTTTAAAACATCTAGTATCTTTGATGTATATCCATTTTCATAACCTTCATCAAATGTAAGATATAATGTTTTTTGACCATCTTTGATGGGACCATTATATATAGCACTATAGTCAGAAAAATTAAATTTGATATCAGTATTTACTTCTGGAGTTTGATGTTTAGTATTTGGTATATAAAACCAATCAAGAGCGGTATTGTCCAAAGATGACACGTCTAATTTTTCATTATCATTGTTCACAGTATCTTTATTTGATAGACTGTCTGTTCCATCTGAAACAGTTATATTGGAAGTATATTTATTATCATCAACATTTTGAGAATCTTCTTGCGTTGATATTTCCCTATTCTGGTCTGTGTTTTGTTTTTTTTGTGAGTTTGAACATCCAACAATGAAAAAAATAGATATAGAAAGTATTGTCAAAAAGTAGAGTATCTTTCTAAGCATTTTATAGCTCCCTTCTAAATTAATAGTAATTATATAGTATTATTATAGTTGGAAATTGTTATTAATAATAGTTACATATTTGAAAATAAAGTCGCAATAGTATTATAAAATATGAATAATTAATAAATTTAAAAAAAAATGTAAAAAAGTAGTTGACCATATTATGATAAGGTGTTATTATAATAAATGTGCTCAACAAGGAACAAGAAAATAATGAGTACAAAATGATTGATTTAATAAAATGAACTTTGAAAATTAAACAGTAGGTTAATTTATAAAACAAGAAACAAACCATAAAGCCAGATATTTTGATAACAATAGTATCTGAGCCTGATAAACTTTTATTTGAGAGTTTGATCCTGGCTCAGGATGAACGCTGGCGGCGTGCCTAACACATGCAAGTTGAGCGATTTACTTCGGTAAAGAGCGGCGGACGGGTGAGTAACGCGTGGGTAACCTACCCTGTACACACGGATAACATACCGAAAGGTATGCTAATACGGGATAACATATTTGAGAGGCATCTCTTGAATATCAAAGGTGAGCCAGTACAGGATGGACCCGCGTCTGATTAGCTAGTTGGTAAGGTAACGGCTTACCAAGGCGACGATCAGTAGCCGACCTGAGAGGGTGATCGGCCACATTGGAACTGAGACACGGTCCAAACTCCTACGGGAGGCAGCAGTGGGGAATATTGCACAATGGGCGAAAGCCTGATGCAGCAACGCCGCGTGAGTGATGAAGGCTTTCGGGTCGTAAAACTCTGTCCTCAAGGAAGATAATGACGGTACTTGAGGAGGAAGCCCCGGC